>CAIZQW010000290.1 GCA_903935195.1 uncultured bacterium | reverse complement strand
GTATTCCATCATTCCACTATTCCATTCCCTATTCATCATCCGCAGTTCCCTTTAATACGGCGATGAAGGCCGATTGCGGGACATTGACCCGACCAAACTCCTTCATACGCTTCTTGCCTGCGGCCTGTTTCTTCAAAAGCTTTTGTTTACGTGTCACGTCACCGCCATACAGTTTGGCAGTCACGTCTTTACGAAACGCACGGATATCTTCACGCGCAATGATGTTGCGTCCGAGTGCGGCCTGTACCGGAATCTTGAACATGTGCGGCGGAATCTCTTCGGCAAGCGCCTTGCAGATTTGGCGTCCACGTGAGACGGCCTTGTCTTTGTGCACCATACACGAGAAGGCATCAACCACCTCAGCGTTCAGCAGGATGTCCATCTTGACGATGTCACTCTCCTGGTAACCATGCGGCTCGTAATCCATCGAAGCATACCCATGCGAGACGCTCTTGAGCATGTCGTGGAAGTCAATCAAGATCTCGTTTAGCGGAATGATGCAGGTGAGGATGACACGCGTCCCGTCGAGGCTCTCAGTCTTTTCGACATAGCCTCGGCGCTCCAGAACGATACGCATCATATCACCGATACATTCACTCGGACAAATGATGGTCGCCCGGATCATCGGCTCCTCGATGTGGGCGATCCGCGTGACATCCGGCAGATGAACTGGATTGTCAATCTCCATGGTCGTGCCATCGTGGAGTGTCACCTTATACACGACGGAAGGGTGCGTGCTGATAATATCCAGATCAAATTCGCGGCGAAGTCTCTCTTGAACAACTTCCATGTGGAGGAGACCGAGGAAGCCGCACCGGAAGCCGAAGCCCAGCGCAACAGAGCTTTCCGGGTGGAAGGAAAAGGCTGCGTCGTTCAAATGGAGTTTTTCAAGACCTGTGCGTACCTTTTCGTATTCATCTGAGCTGACGGGGTAGACGCCGCTAAAGACCATGGGATGGACTTCTTTAAAACCAGGGAGGCGTTCGGTCGCGCCGTCTTTGAGCGAGGTCACCGTGTCACCAATCTTAATTTCAGAAGGATCGCGGATGGTGCCGACCAGATAGCCGACGTTCCCCGCTTCCAGGACCTCGATAGGCTTCTGGTCCGGACTAAAAATGCCGACTTCGCGCAACTGCGTAGTAATGCCACTGCTCATGAAATGAATATAATCGCCAGCCTTGAGGTTGCCATCTACGACGCGCACATAGGTGATTACGCCACGATAAATGTCGAAGACCGAGTCAAAAACAAGCGCCCGCAACGGCGCGTCAGGACGTGTTTTAGGCGGGTGGATGCGTTCGACGATCGCCTCGAGGACGTCTGGGATGCCGATTCCCGTCTTCGCGCTGATGAGCAACGGGTTATCCATGGGGATGCCCAGAACCTCTTCAATTTGGCGCGCCGTTTCTTCAACCTTCGCGCTCGGCATATCGACCTTGTTAAGCACAGGGACGATTTCAAGATTGTTTTCGACTGCCAGATAGGTATTTGCTACAGTCTGGGCTTCAACGCCTTGAGCCGCGTCAACAACGAGAATGGCCCCTTCGCAAGCCCCCATGCTTCGTGAAACTTCGTAGGTAAAATCCACATGCCCTGGGGTATCAATCAAGTTAAAGCGGTAAGTCTTACCATTCTTGGCCGTATACATCATGGAAACGGGATGGCACTTGATGGTAATGCCGCGTTCGCGCTCGAGGTCCATGGCGTCGAGCGTCTGTTCGCGCATCTGGCGCAACTCGATCTGCTTGGTAGCCTCCAAGATACGATCCGAGAGCGTGGTTTTGCCATGGTCAATGTGAGCGATGATACAAAAATTTCTAATGTTTTCGAGTATGATTTCGTCCATGCAGTCTTTCTTTAATATCTTAGCCAGCCTTCTTCCCGCCTGAGCCAAAAACCTGATTACGTGTGGCTCGATTAATAAGGGGTGTAAAAGCGTTCATAATCAAGATAGCGAAGCAGACCCCTTCTGGATAGGCTCCAGTCTTGGAGGTGCGGATCAACATCGTGATGACACCACACCCCATTCCAAAAACAAGCATTCCGCGTTTGGTAATGGGCGACGTAACCATGTCCGTGGCCATAAAGAGGGCGCCGAGCATGAGTCCGCCTGAGAATACATGCGCCAAGGGCGTGATGGACTCAGTCGGCCAGAACTGGCGTAGCACCGCGGCATATACAAAGACCGTCAAGATGTACGCCACAGGAATATGCCATGTGATCACTTTGCGATAGAGCAGATAGGCCGCCCCGAGCAGGAGGGCAAGAGCAGAGGTCTCACCAATACATCCATTCATGTTTCCCAAGAAGAAGTCTTGGAGCATTTGGGGCGTAAAGCTAGGCAACCCCTCGCCGCTCTTAATCGCTTCCTTGATCAGGCCAAGGGGTGTGGCCGTCGTCATGGCGTCACGTGAGGCAGCCGTCATCGTGTCAACCCAATGATCCGTCAGAAGGGAAGGCCACGTTGACTTACTCCAGGTTGTCATCGCCCCTGTAAAAGAGATTAGCATGAAGGCCCGCGCGACGAGGGCAGGGTTAAAGGGATTGTACCCGAGACCCCCAAAAATTTGTTTTGCAATCGCGATGGCAAAGATCGAGCCCGCGACCGCCATCCACGCTGGCAACCCTGGGGGCAGATTAAACGCCAGAAGGAGGCCAGTCACAACCGCACTCCAATCCGAAAGCGAACTCGGCCGCTTCATCAGTTTGCGGCAGCCCCACTCGGTCACGAGGCAGGTCGCCACGCAGACACCCACCAGGCGAAGGGCATCCAAACCAAAAAAGAAAATGGCAGCTAAAAGCGCAGGCGTAAGCGCCATCACAACGTCCCACATGATACGATCAACGGCAGAACCGTCATGCGCATGCGGCGAAGAACTGATGACTAATAAATCGGAGGCCACTTCTGGTTTCATGGACAGATAAGATTACTAAACCATTCTATGGCCTGCAAGGGCTTTTGTGGTGCTAAAGCTGGTAAATTCGCGTTTGACATTCACGGACAATCTAAGTATTCTATAAAAATTACTTTTCAAACGAACAGGTAACCAATTATGGCTTTCCTTAAAATTGTATCGGGGACACGAGCAGGCGAGCAAATTTCTCTAAATCAGCCTGTGTTGCGCATTGGCCGACGCGAGGGGAACGATTTGATCATTTCCGATCCCTCAATCTCGGGGTCTCATTGCGAAATTGAGAAGAATGCCTCTGGCTATACGTTACGTGACTTGGGTTCTACCAATGGAACCCGCGTGAATGGCGAGACGGTGGCTGTCAGCGGGTTGTTTCGTAATGATGTCATCCATGTCGGAGATGTTTCGGTCATTATTGATGGTGATGACATCTCTCAGACCCGTGGCGGCGACACCCAGAAGATTTCCCGTACCTCGATCGTTATTCCCGCGCATCAACCAACCTCGATCAAGGCTCCGACCGACCTCTTCTCAAAAAAATCAAACAGCAACAAGGTTTGGATTGCGATTATCGCGTTTCTATCCCTCGTGATTGCGGTGTTGCTGGTGCTCTTCCTTCTTAAGAATTAGATTTTTAGAGCATCCACTCTTGTAGGCGTTCCTTCGGACACGGAGGAACGCTTATTTCTTTTGTCCACTCAGGAGACTGTATCTTGACGAGGACCTCATTACGGGTACCACGGTCGCCGTAGGCGGCACAAATGGCCGCAGCGATCAGGATGTCTTCCTGGCTGGCGCCCTGCGTCAGCAATCCTGTGGGGCCTGGAACATTGACGGTATGGACGAGTGAGTCGCCACTCTTAAAGAGCTTCTTGATCGCCTCATTATCCCGTGCATCCCGACCGACAATACACTTGCTGCCCCCTGGCAGACGGAAGTGGCGACCATACAACAATAACCAGATGAAGCGATCATCTTTCAGGCCTTCGTGCGATTTTAGGTCTGCCAATTTTCGACAGAAACCCTTCTCGGTCAAGAGGCACCCCCCTGCTGGCGAGGGATAATCCACAAGACCAAACGTCTTAGCGAGTTCCATCTGGGGTTTCCGCGAGCGGCCATTGAGGTCGAGCAGACGGCTACGATCAACACGGCCGTCCATCTCCGGCACGGTCGGCTCCAGAAGCCTAGCGCAGAGGGGACGCAACAGCAACCCATTCAGTCCTGCGTCACGCGCCACAGTATCCAAGGAGCGACGTGTTTGGGACATGGGACGCTGGTTGAGAACTTCGCCGGTGGAGACAAAGTCAAAGCCCATCTCCTGCCGCATTTCACCAGCACGTTGGATCATACGGGCATGACAGTCAATACAGGGGTTCATGGCACCGCCGAAACCATGGCGCGGGGCCTCTACAAGGCCGACGATGTCTTTGATAAAGGGGGCGATGTGCAGCTTGACACCCAGCTTCGCAGCGGCCTTCTTGGCAGACTCGATTTTAAAAAAGGGACTTGAAAAGACAACGGCTTCAACATGGATGCCCTGGTCACGCAAGACGCAGATGGAGAGTTGACTGTCGAGTCCGCCGGAGAGCAGGCTGAGTGCGCGGACTGGGGGGCGAGGTTCAGGGGGCGTCGTCATTCGTGGATCTCCTTGAGCGCGAGGTAACCAAAGGCAGTCGCTCGGATGCGCGCGGTCATCAGGGCTTGATTGTTTGTGGAACAGGCGACGGAATTCGTTTCCTGCGGATGAACCGCACACGATGATGCCTCCTGACAGAGGTTCGTCTGTTGAGCAGGCTCCCAGTAGGCACCTCCGGAAACGTCCGTGCGGAGCGAACTGAGGAGAAGCTGCGCAAAATCATTCCGCCAGTCTAGGACCTCTGTTTTGCGTAACAGGAGCCCCTTGCGATTCTGGTTGATGGCGTGGCTCAGGAGCCAGAGCGTCTCAGGGTCTGCGGAGACAAGCGGATACGCGACGATCGTGTCGACGAGCAAGGCGTTTGCTCCATTGGTTCGGGAGGATAACCCCGCCACGTCGACTAACGTCATCAGATTGGTGGAGGGTGCGGCACTTTCCACAGCAAGCTGGACGAGAGCGCACATTTGCGTCTCGGTCGAGGCAGGGGGATTCCTTTTCAGCCAGAGCAATGACTGGCGCAGCGCATGGTCCGCTTCATTTGCCACCGAAGGGGAGAGCTTGGCTCCCTCTTGTCGGATACCAGGCAGTGTTAAGGGCTCTGCAAAAAGTGGCGACTGCAGGCCAAAAAGAGCCCACAAAATAAGATTCGTTATGGACAGAAAGCGGTTCATAGTCTATTCTGTTGAAAAGGTTCCAATTATGTTAACGGTTTTGGCTTCTAAAGGGAAGCCGTTAGTTGACGACACCGTAAAATAACAGGAGACTCATGCGTTTTGCGCTCTCAACAAACTGGAATGCACGAAGACACACCGAGGGAGAAGCCTTGGTGGATGAGATCCTTTCGCTCGGCTTCGACGCGCTAGAGCTCGGTTATCATACAACAGAAGTGCTGGCCGAAGGGATTCGACGGCGGGTCACCTCTGGGGCGATCAGCGTGGACAGTGTCCATGCCTACTGCCCCGTTCCTCTCAGTGCACCGCATGGATATCCAGAGCTCTATCTGCTGGCATCAACAGACGATGACGAACGTGCGATGGCAACCATCCTGTTGAAGCGTACGCTTGAGTTTGCCTCTTCCATGGGCGCGCGCGTGCTCGTCCTCCATGCTGGACGCTTTCGGTTAAAATCGTGGTTCAAGAGTTATACGACCGGCACCTTGGTCGATGCGCTGGAGGATGTGGAAGGGGACCGAGCCAAACCGGAATTTCAAAAAGTGATGGAAAAGGTTTTGGCTTGCCGTACCCAGCAGGTCACCAAGATCTTCGACGCCTTCTGCCTCTCACTCGACACCCTCTTGCCCACATTTGAAAAAGCCAACATCAAGCTGTGCCTCGAAAACCTTCCCTCAGTGGAGACCTTTCCTGATGCGCGCGAGATGGCCATGCTCAAAGAGCGCTTTACGACGCCAGCCCTCGGCTATTGGCACGACATGGGGCATGGCCAGATCAGAGACTTCCTCGGGCTTGAAAACAATGTAGAGACAGCGCAATCCCTCCTGCCCATCACAGGAGGCATCCATATCCACGATGCCAAGCCGCTGATGGAAGACCATCTCTTGCCGGGACAGGGGACGGTAGACTGGAGCAGCTTCTCCTTCTATGGCTCCGCGAACCTTTTGCGGGTCTTCGAGCCCGCCCCTGACACCGGCCCTATCGAGCTCAGTTCCGCCCTGCGCGACCTGCGCAAACTCTGGGCAGGCTAAGAGAAGCTACGGAGGAGTTCGACCTCCTGAGCCCAAATCGTTTCGTCGGGTGTCTCGAGGACAAGCGGAATATTTTGAAAGCGCGTGTCCTGCATGATGCACTTGAACGGCTCAATGCCCAGCAAGCCTTTGCCTAACGACTCGTGACGATCAACATGGGAGCCCAGAGCTGTCTTCGAATCATTGAGATGCAGGGCTCGCAGGGAGGACATGCCAACGATTTGATCGAACGACTCCATTGTCTTCAAGAAGCCGTCACGTGTCGAGATATCATATCCAGCCGCAAAGGTGTGGCAGGTGTCGAGACAGAACCCCACGCGCGATCGGTCATCTATCCCATCCAGAATGATTTTGAGTTCCTCAAAACGCGAGCCGATGTTGCCGCCACTACCAGCGGTATTCTCCACCACAAAGATGAGTTCCGGAAGTTCTCTGAGTGCTCGGTTGATGGCACCTGCGACACGTTCGCAAGCGGCTTGCGGCGTGATCAAGCGCAGATGGCTACCGGGATGAAAGTTGAGGAGCGAAAGTCCGAGCGCGGAGCAGCGCCGGGCCTCATCCATCAGGGAGGCGTATGATTTGCCCTGCGCCCCGTCATCAGGATTGGCTAAATTAATCAAGTAGCCCGCATGGGGCAAGACCTGTTGGGGCGTGAAGCAATCCGCCTTCATCTGTTTTTTAAAGGCCTCGATCTCCTCCTTGGGCAATGGCGCCGCAGTCCACTGCCGTTGATTCTTGACGAAGAGGGCAAAGGCGGAGGCGTTCAATGCCTTCGCATTGAGAGGTGCCTGCGAGACGCCTCCCCCAGCAGAGACGTGAGGTCCGACAAAGTACGTCGCCATAAGACAAGTGCTCCAAAAGATTAAAAGAATTAGTTTACTCGTTTGCCCCTTTTTGCGCGAGTCTGAATTTTTCAGCAGGCATATAAATGAGCGTGGCTCCCTGCGTGATAGTTATCGACAGATGGAAAAGGAAGAGATACAATTCAAAGATTATTTTTGGGAAGGCATCTCGTATGAAAATCATGGTGAAGCATCAGCAATCGGAGCGTGAGCGGCAGCCGGAGAAGAAATTTGTTTTACGTAAACAGGGAGATGCGGGTCGGCAACCTGCGCATAGCGCGAAACCTCCACCTGCGCCAGAAAAAAAGGACAAAGAGGAGATGCAGGTCATGCACTTTGCCTGCGAGTTGACCGAATGGTCCCGCGCACAACATCGTGAAGGAAAAAAAGTTGGGTTTGTTCCTACAATGGGCTATCTTCATGCAGGACACCTCTCATTAGTGGAGGAGGCCAAAAAAAATGCGGATGTGGTCTGCGTGAGCATCTTTGTCAATCCCACCCAATTTGGACCCGAAGAAGATTTTGAGAAGTATCCCCGTAATGAAGAGCAGGATCTTCAACTCTGCCGCAGTGCAGGCGTGGACGTGGTTTACCTGCCACGGCCTGACAGCATGTACGCCAGCGATGCTAGTGTTTATGTCTTTGAAAATAAACTGCAGAACGGACTCTGTGGCGCTCGGCGACCCGGCCATTTCAGGGGCGTCTGCACCATCGTCGCCAAGCTCTTCAATATCGTCCAGCCGGATATTGCCGTCTTCGGGCAGAAGGATTTTCAGCAAGCCACCATCATCCGCCGCATGATACGGGACTTGAACTTCCCTGTGGAGATCATCACAGCTCCTACCCTGCGGGAAGCTGACGGGTTGGCTATGAGCTCCCGCAATGTCTACCTCTCCCCTGAAGAGCGACAAGCCGCCTTGGGGTTGAACCGGGCGCTGATGAGCCTCGGAACGATCGGGGCTGGACACCCTGAGGCAGAACCCTTGATCGAGCAGATGCGCTCGATTATCACCCAGCATGGACTTGTGGAAGACTATGTCGTGATCGTGGATCCCGATACGTTAAAACCCGTTTCCACTGTCCAACAGGGTCATGTGGCGCTCATTGCCGCCTTCTGCGGCAAGACACGTCTGATTGACAATCGGATCCTGTGATCCGCCTGCAGAAACACAGGGAATGCAGCCTTCCATGTTAATACTCCACATCCATTATCACAATGGCCATTTTTACCTTTGGGGAGAACATGCTTTTCAGCCTTCCCGTACGATCTCCTCTATTTCCCCTTTTGATCCTGGAATCGAGTCCCTGAAGGACGCAGAAAAGCAGAGCTTGGCTGATGCAGTTGTTCCCGACAGTCGTGTTGTGCAACTGGAGCTGACCTTGCCCACAGTCGAAACCGCGTCTGGGCACCGCTTTCCTCTGCCCTCACAGACATTCCTATTGCCCGAAGATCTTCGCGAGCGCCTTCCCTCCGTACCCGCCCCCTTAGCCCCGTGGTCTGTCCATGCACTCCAGCTCCACTGGAAGAGTCTCTTCGCCTTGCTGGGCAGGATCGAAGAACGCAAATGGGCTGAGGGACTTTTTGTGGCCGAAGAGGTCATTGTATTCTCCGAGCTCTTCCGTTATGCTGGAGCGCTAGTGGCGCGTGGACGTTACCTGCCTGATATTCACCTTCAGGAAGGTTCCGATCCCTCTCTCTGCGAAGCAGTTTGGTCCCCGTGTTTGGACAGCGAAGAGGATCTGCGCCTTCGGGCCATTGCCGCTGCTTTGCCACCTGCGGCCTATCCCTGCACTCCCTCACGCACCGCCATGGAGGTCGTCGAAGCGGTCCTCGCAGACTGGCTGGACCATCTCGTACGTGCCAGCGTCATCACCACACTGTCGCTCGCCCATGCTGCGCGCGGACGTTGTTACAGTGCACACGATGCGTGGTTCACAGCCTTGCGCGGAGAGTCCCGTGTCATCCGCTGGCCGGAGCAAGAGGAGCTCCTGAAACTGGCTGGGCAGATCCGTGCGTGGCGTCATCCGGTGGAAGGGAGTCGCACCTGCAGCGAGCGCCCCGCTTTTATTCTGCATGCTCCACAACCCCTCGAAGATTTTTGGATACTCGAAATTGCGCGCGTTCATCCAGAGGAGTCTCACGACTCAAAGCTTAAAGCTCAAAAACATCTTGCCCATGCCTCCTACTCCGAAGCCACACTTCTGGCGTTAGGCCAGGCCGCACTTCTTTTTCCGCCCCTTGGCCAAGCTGAAATCAAGGGCAACATCCATGGCGCGAAACTGAGCATGATCGAGGCTTATTTTTTCCTCACCTCGGCACAAGCCCTTTTACGCTCGGCAGGATATGATGTGAAGCTTCCGCCCGAGTGGGAGGGTGGATCAGAGGCTGGCTTTGCCCTTGCTGTTGATGTCGCCCCGCATACGGGAGAGTCCTATCTACCCGACGCGCGCGTGGCGTTTCATCATACCGTGACTTTTAAGGGAGCCATGGTCTCGCAAGAGGAGTTAAAACAATTACTCGACACAGACTCCCCTCTTGTCTGTTTCCGTGGCACCTGGCTGGTCGTAGACACTAAACAGCTCCAGCAGGCCTTGCGCATCAACAAGCAGGATACCCCAGAGGAAGCCCCTGCCATACAAGCTGTTCAGCTGGCGCTTGGCTCTCAGGCACGACGGCATGGTCTTCCAGTGGCAGAAGTGCGTGGCCATGGCTGGCTAGAGACGCTCTTTACTCGTCTTTCAGGAGACGAGCAACACTTCGGTGTCCTTGAGACACCCCGAGGCTTCTGTGGCGAAATGCGCCCGTATCAGCTCCGTGGCTTTAGCTGGCTGGCCTATTTGCGCTCGTGTGGTTTTGGCGGTTGCCTCGCGGATGACATGGGCCTTGGCAAGACCATCCAAGCCCTTGCCTTCTTGCTTTATGAAAAGGAACGCGGCGAGAAGCGTCCCGTTCTGATTGCGGGTCCCCTCTCGGTTCTTGGAAACTGGTTACGTGAAGCGCAACGCTTTGCCCCTGGTTTACGTTGCCATCTGCACCATGGCGGCGAGCGGTGGCATGGCGAAGCCTTTGCCCAGGAGATGGAACAGTTCGATGTGGTCATTACGAGTTATCATTTACTTTATCGCGATTATGCCGATCTACGACAGGTCGCGTGGGCGGGGATTCTTCTTGACGAGGCACAAAACATCAAGAACCCTGAGACACGCCAGTCCAAAGCCGCCCGAGCCCTCAAGGCTGATTACCGTCTGGCACTCACGGGTACACCGCTGGAGAACCATGTCGGTGATTTGTGGTCGATCATGGACTTTTTGAATCCGGATATGCTCGGCAAGCGTTCGGCCTTCCGCGACACCTTTTTCCGTCCGATTCAGACCAACAGCGACCCAGGAGCGCGCATCCGGCTCAAGCGCATGACCGCCCCCTTCATCCTGCGGCGCCTCAAGACAGACAAGCATATCATCTCTGACCTTCCTGAGAAGATCGAGGCCAAGGTCTATTGTCCGATGACCCCTGAGCAGCTCAGACTCTATCAAGACGAACTGAATGCCTTCCATCGCGAACTTGGAGAAGCCGAAGGTATTGGTCGGCGCGGCCTGATCCTGGCAACACTGACACGTCTGAAACAGATCTGTAACCATCCCGAACATTATTTCGCGGGACAACGCAGAGCTGAAGAACGGGAACGGGGCCCCCTCGGTTTTGAGCAGACGCACAGTCGTAAAGTCTCGAGGACGAAGTCACGTATCGTGACAGAGGAGCAGATGAGCCCTGCGTTTCTGAATGGTTCGGGCAAGTTGATGCGCCTCACCGAGCAACTCGAAGAACTCTTTGCAAACGACGAATGCGCGCTCATCTTCACGCAATATGCCGAAATGGGACATCTACTGGTAAAGCATCTCTGCGAGACTTTTGGACGCGATATGCCCTTCCTGCATGGTGGCGTAACCCGCGGAGCACGTGAACAACTGGTCAAAGATTTTCAAGAGTCCACGACACCGCAGGCCTTTGTCCTCTCCCTAAAGGCGGGTGGCTTGGGATTGAATCTCACGCGAGCCACACATGTTTTTCACTATGACCGTTGGTGGAATCCCGCAGTCGAGAATCAGGCCACCGACCGCGCCTTCCGTATTGGGCAGACAAAGCGCGTGTTGGTCCACAAGTTTATTTGTAACGGCACACTGGAAGATCGTATAGATGCCCTTCTGGAGAGCAAGTCCGCACTGGCGGCCGAGCTGATCGGCCATGGCGAAAATGTGCTCACCGAGCTTTCAGATGAAAGTATCCGCTCCCTGTTGGCCTTGGAGGACCCAGTCGGCAGTGTACAGTAGCAGCAGGCAGTACAACTGCCTACTGATCACGGATTACTTCCCGCCACCCTTGCTGGACTTCTTCAGAAGTGCCATACGTTTAGCGATGGTCTCTTCATAGCCTTGGCTTGTCGGACGGTAGTAGTTTTTGTCCACAGACAGATAGGCTTGTTCCACGGTGTGGTTCTCAAAGTCGTGCGGATATTTGTAGGGCACATCAAGTCCCTCTTTACCTTCGGCCTTGACGTGAATATTTTTCAAATGTTCTGGCACGGCAAGTAGACGTCCCGAGCGCACATCCGCCAGCGCCTCATCCACGGCCAAGTAAGAGGCATTGCTCTTGGGGGCCGTTGCCAGGTAGGTCGTCGCCTGCGCCAAGGTAATGCGCCCCTCTGGCATGCCGATAAACTCGACCGCCTGCATGGCCGCCACAGCAATCGTCAAGCCGCGCGGATCTGCATTCCCAATATCCTCCGAGGCGAGGATGATGAGTCGCCGTGCAATAAAGCGCGGATCCTCGCCGGCCTCCAGCATTTTGGCGAGCCAATAGAGCGCCGCATCCGGATTGGACCCGCGGACCGACTTGATGAAGGCGGAGATGGTGTCATAATGGCCGTCTTCATCCTTGTCATAGAGGACCATCTTGCGCTGGACACAATCCTCCATCACGGTATGGGTAATCGCGATGACGCCTTGGTCATTCGGCGGTGTCGAGCGAACAGCCACATCGAGCGCGGTCAAAGCGCGACGCGCGTCACCATCACACATGGAGGCCACAAAGGCTTCAGCTTCCGGGGTGATCATCGTTTGGAGATGTCCTAAGCCGCGGCTGACATCGGCTAAGGCGCGGCGAACCAACTCAATAACAGATTGCTCATCAAGCGGACGGAGTTCGAAGACCAGCGAGCGCGAGGTCAGCGGACTGTTGACAAAGATATTCGGATTGTGCGTCGTCGCGCCGATCAACGTCACGGTACCGTCTTCGATGTACGGCAACAGGACATCCTGCTGTGACTTGTTGAAACGGTGGATCTCATCCACAAAGAGGATGGTTCCCGCCGCATGCTTATAGATTTTGGCTCCCTCACAGAGTGTCCGCAAGGTCGCGACATTGGAGAGTACGCCGCTGGTCCGTTCGAAACGTCGCTTTGTGACCCGCGCAATAACTTCGGCAAGCGTCGTCTTGCCACACCCTGGGGGCCCATAAAGGATGATATTCGTCAACCGGTCCGCCTCGATCACCCGACGCAAGAGTTTGCCAGGCCCCAGGATATGATCTTGGCCCAAGACATCCTCAAGGCATTGGGGACGCATGCGCGCGGCCAAAGGCTCATGCGCTGGCGTAGAATCCTCTGGCGTTGGCTCCTCCAAAAAAAGGTCGTGCGTTGACATAACGTGAGAGTATACCCAAGGGGTGTGCTGGGTTTCAAGAGGAATCTACCTCTGGCCGCCCACCGACCTTGCGTCGGTGGAGGCAAACGCTAGGATTGAAATGCGACACCCCTCAACTTTCTTCACCCTCGGCACGAGGCCGAGGGGATCGGGGCTCCTTAGGTGCGGTTGTTCCTACGCTTTTCATCCGCGTGATGGCGCACATCAAGACCTTCGACCACAAAGATGGCGTTTTCCGCGATATTTGTGGCGTGATCGCCGATCCGTTCCAGACAACGAGCGATGTACATCAGATCAAGCGCGCGGGAAACGGTCTTGGGGTCCTCCGTCATGCAGGTTTTAAGCAACTCGATGATCTTTGTCTTCAGCGCATCAAGCTGATCATCCCGTAGCAAAACTTCCCGGGCGAGGGAGGTGTTCCGGTTGACGAAACTGCGCAAGCTATCCCGCACCATGCTACGCGCGATATGCGATGTCTCAGGGATGAGTTCAAACGGCTTCAGTTGCTCAACGGTCAACAGATGGTCCGCTTTTTTGACAATATTGACCGCCTCATCCGCCAAGCGTTCCAACTCAGCATTCGTCCTGATGATACCCAAGATAAAACGCAGATCCGCTGCGGCGGGCTGGTTCAAGGCAATCAACTTCATGCAGCTTTCGTCGATTTCAATCTGCATGTCATTGACCAGCTCCTCACGCTCATAAACAGGGGGGATGGCATCCTTGTCACGCTCAACGACTGAGCGAACCGCATCCGCGATCATCACTTCCGCCATGGCGCTCATCTTCATCAGATGGCTTCTCAGCGCCTGCAATTGTTCATCAAAATGCCGTTCCATAGTTCACCGCCTTATCTTAACTTAGCCATACCGACCGCTGATGTAATCCTGGGTTCTTCCTTCCCGAGGATTTGTAAAAATCTTATCCGTTGCATCGAACTCGATCATCTCGCCGAGCAACATATAACCCGAGTAGTCTGAGATGCGCGCCGCCTGTTGCATATTGTGCGTGACAATCACAATCGTATAGTCCTTTTTCAACTCCAGCATCAGCTCTTCAATCTTACTAGTCGAAATGGGATCCAGAGCCGAACACGGTTCATCCATAAGAATCACTTCCGGCTCGACAGCCAAAAGCCGGGCAATACAGAGTCGCTGTTGTTGATCGAGGGGAAGCGAGAGCGCCGAGTCATTCAATCTGTCTTTTAACGGTTCCCACAGCCAAGCCCGTTTCAGACTCTGCTCAACAATATCCTCAATCTGCCGACGGCTTGAACGACCATCCACGCGCAGACCGAAGGCGACATTGTCGTAGACCGAGAGCGGAAAGGGATTCGGTCGCTGGAAGACCATGCCGATACGCTTGCGCAAGGTGCAGACATCAATGCCAAGTCCATAGATCTCCTTTCCGTCAAAAAGGATCGAACCCGTGATCTTAACACCCGGAACCAGATCATTCATGCGGTTCAAGGTTCTCAGCAAGGTTGATTTACCGCAACCGGACGGACCGATCAAGGCCGTGATGTGGCGCGCCAAAACCTCCATCGGCACTTTTTTTAGTGCATGGAAATCACCGTAAAACAAATCCAAATTTTCAACACGAATAACTGTACTCATCCGAACCTGCCTGTCACATAATCATTGGTTCGTTTGTCATCGGGAACAGTAAAGATTTTTTCTGTCTTACCGCATTCGATCAAATCCCCCAACAAGAAGAAGGCTGTATCATCTGCCACGCGTGCAGCCTGCTTGGTATTGTTGGTCACCAAGATAATGGTATACTTTTGCTTCAGAACCGTCAATGCTTCCTCAATCTTTGCCGTAGAAATTGGATCAAGACCTGAACACGGTTCATCGAGCAGGATGACCTCGAGTTCCTCCATGGCCAAGACGCGTGCCAGGCAGAGCCGCTGCTGCTGTCCGCCGGAGAGGCGCAGGCCAGACATCTGGAGACGGTCCTTGACCTCATCCCAGAGGAATGCGGCTTTCAAACTCTGCTCAACGATCTGGTCGAGACGTTCCCGTTTACGAATACCCGAAAGCCGCGGACCATAGACCACGTTTTCATAGATGCTCATCGGCAAGGCTACGGGGAGGGCGAAGAGCATGCCAACCCGTTTACGGAGTGACACCACATTAAAGCCCGGATGATAAATATCCTCTCCATCCAGAAGAAGCTGGCCCTCGATATGCGTGTCAGGCATCAAATCATTCAGTCGGTTCAAGGAGCGCAGGAAGGTCGTCTTGCCTGACCCCGCAGGGCCGATCACACCGAGGATACGGTTTGCGACAACATCCAAGGTGATTCCGTTCAAGAGCGGTTTACGTTCTTGAAAGAACTTAAAATTCTTAAGTGCGATTTTAATGGTAGGTGCGTCGCTCATTTTGCCCTCTTGGAAATAAAGCGGTGCATCATGGTATAAGCCACCAGATTGATCAGTAACACCGAGATAATCAAGACCGACGCCGTAGCATAGGCCTTCTCATTGGAGATCCCCTCACGGGCGAGGATGTAAAAGTGAACCGACATGGTCCGCACGGAGTCAAAGACCGTGAGCGGCATCCGCAACGAGGAGCCCGCGGTGAAGATCACTGCCGCGGTCTCGCCGATGGAACGACCCACGCCGAGAACCATACCTGTCACAATACCGGGCAAGGCATTCGGAAGAATCACCTTGATGACGGTCTCCCAGCGTGTTGCGCCGAGGGAGAAACTG
The DNA here is from genome assembly GCA_903935195.1 of uncultured bacterium. Taxonomy (GTDB): domain Bacteria; phylum Verrucomicrobiota; class Kiritimatiellia; order RFP12; family UBA1067; genus CAIZQW01. Next base: position 1,166 of record CAIZQW010000290.1, on the reverse strand, counting down.
ACTTCACGATAGGCGTTCGGCACCGAGCGGATCGCCTCTTCAGAGGTCCGGATGATTGTCGGCAGCACCATGATCGCCAACGTCAGCGCGCCTGACAAGAGACACCACCCCATCTTCAGCATCACCACGAAAAAGATAAACCCGAAGAGTCCGAAGATAATGGACGGGATGCCAGCCAAGCAGTCGGTGCCAAAGCGCAACGCACGCGTCATGCGATTCTCACGTGTATACTCGGTCAGATAGATGGCTGTACCCACCCCGAGTGGCACAGCGATACCGATGGCCAGCAACGGGAGCAGGATCGTTCCGACGAGTGTCGGAAAAATACCGCCCTCTTTACCCATCTCTTTTGGCGCGGTGGTTAGGAAATCCCACGTAACCCCAGGAAGCCCTTTGACCAGCACGAAGGCGATGACGAAGAACAAAACAGCGAGCGTCAAGAGCGTTGCGGAACCGAGCAATAAGACCGCCAGAGCCTGCGTGAATTTAGGAGAAACTCTCATCGTTTTCCTCCTTTACTCTTCATGGCTGAGATGGCGATCGCGTTGAGGATCATGATCAAAACAAAAAGAACGATGCCGGTCGCAAAGAGCGCCTCACGCGCCAGACCTGTCGCATTGGACATCTCCAAAGCGATATTAGCCGTAAGCGTACGCACGGGGTCGGTCAGTGAATGGGGAATGCGCACCGTGTTGCCCGCAACCATGATGACCGCCATGGTCTCGCCGAGGGAGCGGCCCATGGCCAGAATGACACTGGCGATGATGCCGGAGCGAGCCGCCTTCAAAATAACCATGTGGACGCTCTGCCAACGGGTCGCGCCGAGCGCAAGCGCACCTTCTCGATAGGAATTAGGAACCGCCGCGATCGCATCGGTCGATATACTGATGACCGTCGGGAGGACCATGATGCCCAGAATGATCGACGCCGCGAGAATCGAAAGTCCGGGCCCGCCCATGTGTTGCCGGATAAAAGGCGCCAGGACCATGACGCCCAGAAATCCGAAAACCACAGACGGAATGCCGGCCAAAAGCTCAATCGTCGGCTTGATGATTCGCATGATCGGCTTGGGCAGGAATTCATTCATGAAAATCGCCCCTGCGATACCCAGAGGGGCGCCAATCAACATCGCACCCAGCGTCACATAAAGGGAGGAGACGATCATC
>CAIZQW010000289.1 GCA_903935195.1 uncultured bacterium | reverse complement strand
TTTTCTCGGACGTGCGACAGGGCCAGGGACTTGGATTGGGGCTGTGCTTGCACTGGCAGGCCTCTACATCATCAGTATTGGTGGCGGACTCAAGCTCGCGACGGGCGATTTGTTTGAGCTTGTCGGCGCCTTCTTCTGGACGGCGTACATCCTGGTGATCGGACCGATCGGCAAACGGATGGATGCCGTGGAATTTTCAATTGGGCAGTTTGCCACCTGTTCGGTTCTGAGTCTGGTGACCGCCGTGATTATTGAGCCTGATGCCTTTTCCGGAGTCAGGGCTGCGCTGATCCCGATTCTCTACGGCGGGATCATGTCCAGTGGCGTGGCGTTTACCTTGCAGGTTGTGGCGCAACGTACAGCCCATCCTTCGCATGCGTCCATTATCTTTTCGATGCAGGCGCTCATTGCCGCCCTGGGCGGCGTTCTCTTCCTGCATGAGCCTGTGACGACGCGTCTGCTGGTCGGCGGAACGCTCATGTTCGCAGGTATGTTGTGCTCGCAATTAAACACAAAGAAAGGCGGATAAAATGTCGACATACTATCTCGAAATGACATCAAAAAATGAGCTGCTCAAAAAATGCTGCTCGGATCGTGAGTTCTCGATTGCTGAAATGGAGATCAAGCAGTGGGACGTTAATAAGTTCTTGTATGGCTTTATCGGAAAGCAATGGTTGTGGCGCGATAAATTGTCCTGGAGTGACGAACAGTGGAGCGCGTATACCCTTGATGAGAACTTAAAGACTTTCATCGGTTTTAAGAAGGCTTCGATCGTCGGTTATTACGAACTGAAGAAAGTAAAGGACGATGTGGAGATCGCGTACTTCGGGTTGGCGCCCGAATTTATCGGGAAGGGGTATGGCGGACACCTGCTGAGCGATTGCATTGAACAGGCCTGGCTTTGGGGGGCAAAAAGGGTGTGGGTCCATACGTGCGACCTCGACCATTCGAGTGCCCTTAAAAACTATCAGGCACGCGGGCTGAGACTCTATAAAACGATCCCTGAAAACGTTTAATTCGCTTGCAGCGTTGCTCTGAACGCCGTGAAACATGAGAAAACGGAGCAATGGAAAGGAAAAATGGGTTGCGCGAACGACAAACAGGATGATAGAAGAAAGGACACACACATGAAACGCCCAAGCAGGCACCCTTCTGTCGCGCACAGGGCTTATGCGCTCACAGCCATCGTGCTGTTCGTCCTCACCTTGGCGCCACGTGGTAACGGTGCGTCAGAGGAGATTAAACAGGCGGTCCTTGAATATCCCGGCAAGGCTCCGGGCCATACGGAGTGTTCACTGGCGGAGGGACGGGCTCTTCTGATGAATGAAGTCCTGCGTGGTGAATGGAAGCTGGACAACGGTAAGATCGCCTCGCTGACGCTGGAGAACCGACAGACCGGTCAGTCATTGAACATCAGCGGCGGCCACCTGCCGCGTGTGGTGCTGGCAGACGGACGCTCCCTTGCGCTGGCGGACCTCCAACCCTCGGACCCCGTGCGCGTGTCCACGAAGGGCGTGACAGCCTCGTTCAAAGACCCGGGGTCAGGGCTGGGCATGACATGGACCGTCAACCTTGCGGACGGTGCGAACGCCGTGATTCAATCGCTGCGTCTGACAGCGGAAAGGGAGACGGCCGTCAAAGAGATCGTCTTTCTTGATGCGAAGCTCGAGGGTGCCCGGCAGGTGGGTAACGTGGACGGTTCGGTCATCGTGTGCGGCGACATCTTCATGGCGATTGAGCATCCGCTGGCAAAGAATACGGCCGACGCCCAAGGACAGGTCCGCTGCACCCTGCCACGCGGAAACGACTTGAAGGCCGGGCATTCCTGGACATACACCAGCGTGCTGGGCGTCGCGCCTGCCAGCCAGTTGCGCCGGGGCTTTCTCTGTTATCTGGAGCGCCGCCGCGCCCATCCCTACCGCCCCTTCCTGCACTACAACAACTGGTACAATGTTGAACTCTGGAAGCCGGTTGAACGGACCAACGAGGCGGAATGCCTTGAGACTATAGAGCATTTCGGCAGGGAACTCGTCCGTAAGCGCGGCGTCACGCTGGATGCCTTTGTCTGGGATGACGGCTGGGATGATCACCACTCGCTCTGGGGATTTCACAAGGGATTCCCAAATGGTTTCAAAAAGTTGAAGCGTGCGGCAGGGCAGTACGGCGCCGGGCAGGGCGTCTGGATGTCGCCCTGGGGCGGCTATGCCTCTGCGAAAGCCAGGCGCATCGCCTTCGGCAGCACGCAGGGATATGAGACCAATTCCTGCGGCTTCGCCATGGCCGGGCCCCTCTACGGCAAGGCCTTCGAGAAGGTCTGCCTGCAGATGTTGCGGGAACAGGGGGTCAGCTTCTTCAAGTTTGACGGCATGGGCGGCGGGATCCTCGCGTCAGGTGCAGAAGCGGAACTGGCCGATGATATTGATGCGGTTCTTGGCCTGACAGTCACGCTCCGACGTCAGACGCCCGACGTGTTTATCAGCGCGACGGTCGGCACGTGGCCCAGCCCCTTCTGGACCCTCTATGCGGACTCGATCTGGCGGCAGGGCGACGACAGCGGAAAATTCGGCAAGGGCGATACGCGCCAGCAATGGATCACGTATCGCGACAAACTCTGCTACGAGCGTATCGTACGGGCAGGTCCGCTCTATCCGCTCAATGCGTTGATGCTGGGCGGGATCCTGGTTGGAAACCGGCCGGGCCGGGCGCCTGCGGGGTTTGTCCTCGACGAGAAATCGCTGGCCGATGAGATCTGGTCCTTCTTCGGTTCAGGTGCCTGTTTGCAGGAGTTGTATATTGATCCTGCGATCCTCACCTCTGCGATGTGGGATACCTTGGCGGCCGCGGCGAAGTGGTCGCGGGCAAACGCCGATGTGCTGGTGGACACGCACTGGCTTGGCGGCGATCCCGGCAAGGCCGAGGTCTACGGTTGGGCAGCATGGGCGCCGCGCAAAGGTATCGTGGTGCTGCGCAATCCCGATGACCAGCCAAAGGCCTTCGCGCTCGATGTCGGCAAGGCTTTTGAGTTGCCAGCGGGTGCTGCAAACACGTTCCAGCTCAAGAGTCTAAGGACGGCCGATGCCGCCCAGCCTGTCATCCTCGCGGAAGCCGGCAAGCCGCTCACCCTCACGCTGAAACCGTTTGAAGCCATCGTCCTGGAGACGCAGCCCTGAGTCGCCCGTACGTGATAAAAAGCGCGGTGATCAGTAATCAGATGTACCCCTCGTGCGCAAATAAGAAAAAAATTATGCGCAATTAGGGGTATTCTTTTTTTTGCCGTTCGGTAATAATAGCAAACGTTCAATAGTAAATGTTTAAGTTATCAGTCTGTAATTCGGGGTTAAACGGACAAACAAATAATAGGGGAACAAGCGTATGAACCGGACGAAAGCATGCAAGGCAATGTGTCTGCTGGCAGCGATGGGCGCTGTTACGGTGGTCGCGGCTGACAAGCCAGTAGCTTCACAGATCGACTGGCGGAAGATGATGACGATTGCGGAAACGAAACGGGACGCGCAGGGGCAGTTACAGCCGCTGCAGTCCTATGACGAAACCATCCGGCGCGGAATGGATTTCCTGCTCAAGGATCACCTGAAGTGGTTCAAGGGACCACCGGAGACGCTGCTCGATGAGAAGGGCCAGACGCAGATGCCCTGGGTCTACTACTCGAACCTGCAGCAGAACGGCGCACCGTTCCCGAATTCCGTAGACAGGTTTGTATCGTACCCGGCCTTCCACCACGCGCTGATGATCCGCACGTTCATTGGCTATTCAAAATATGCCAACGACAAGCAGGCGCTCGCTGAAGCAGTCAAGCTGGCGGACTGGGACATCGCCCACAGCACGCCGGCGGACTGGCCTTACGGCAATTTCCCGTGGAGTACCTACGAGGCGCAGAAGCCGGGCGGTTTCCGCGACAAGTCGGGATTGATGCCGGATAAGGCAGCCATCATGGCGCTGGCGTATATCAAGTTGCACGAGGCCACCGGCGAGAAGCGCTTCCTGCAGGCCGCGGAAGCGATCGCCAAGACGCTCGCCGCACGGCAGCGTCCTGACGGCACCTGGCCCTTCCGTGTGGACCCCAAGACCGAGGCGGTGATCGAGGAGTTCACCAGCAGCGTCATCTACGCCGTGCGGCTCTTCGAATCGCTCGACAAGCTCAACAACAACGACCGCTATCGCGCCAACCGCGACAAGACCTGGAACTGGCTTGTGAACGGTCCGATCAAGACCAAGGAGTTTCGCGGCTTCTATGAGGACATCCCGGCCAGCAAGAATGGCCGCACCAACTACGATTGCCTCGATACCATCCGCTATCTTCTGGCCAATCGCACCGACACCAACGGCTACCTGGAAATGGCCAAGGACCTCAACACATGGGTCGAAAAGACCTTCATGGACAAGATCAAGGGTTTTGAGCCAGCGGAGGGGATCCGCGAGCAGTTGCAGTGCAATGTCGTCATGGGCATCCACAGCCTGAACTGGGCCTCGATGTTGCTGGATCTGGCCAAGGCCACGGGCGACGAGAAGTTGAAGCAGCGGGCCGATCAGACTGCTAACTATATCACTTACTACCTCCAGCCAGACAACCGGATCGTCGTCGGGTTCCAGTACAACCAGTGGTGGTACAGCTGCCATGCGGGTGTGGTGATGTATCTGCTCGACTTCCTGCCGCCGTATGGATTGGGAGCGAGTGAGAAGTCCACGCCAAAGGTGGGTGCGCATAAGGATGGCCGCATTGTGGAAATCAGGCCCGGCGTGATGTGGAAGGATGATGCCCGCGCTGATATCACCGCCCATGGAGGGTGCGTGATCCAGATGGGGGGTGTCTTCTATTGGTATGGGGAGAACAACCGTCAGCCAGGCGGCGGTCTTGGGGTTTTCACCGGGGTCCGCTGCTATACATCAACGGATCTTACCAAATGGCACAATCTTGGCATTGTCCTCGCTCCGACGGAATCGGGGCCGCTCTCCGCCAAGGATGGACGGGTGGCGTACCGGCCCAAGGTCCTCTACAACCAGCGGGACGCGCAATATGTGATGATCCTGACCGAAACCGGGGCTGGCGGCGGCCATCTCCTGTTCGCCACCTCGCCATCCCCGACCGGACCGTTCACTTATCGGGGCTGGTCTTTCGGCGCCAACCAATCCAAGGCCATGGACATGGGGGTTTATCAGGAAGGCGAGAAAGCCTATGTCGTCTATTCGGATAACAATTGCGGAATCAGCATCGACCGCCTGAGCGACGATTACCTTTCGGTGCGTGAGCGTGTGGCGCACATCCGCAACAGCGAATGCCAATGCGGTCTGTCGCATCCGAATCCCAACTATAAGCAGCCGGAGGGCTGGATGCTGAAAAGAAAGACGCAGGTTCTCAGAGGCGGCGAGGAAGGTCCCTCCATCGTCAAGGCCTACGGCTTCTATTTCCTGGTCACGTCGTGGTGCAGTGGCTGGGCGCCAAACCAGTGTCATTACCGGGTCTCCAAGAGCCTGGAGGGGCCATGGGACGCGGAGCCGGACGGCTATTTGGGCGACGAGACCTCCTTCGACAGCCAGAGCGGCTATATCCTGACCATCTCGGGGACGAAAGGTTCGACTTTCATCAACATCTCGGATCGCTGGAAAGGCGGCAATACAGAGGAGGGTTCCTCCTACCCCTGGTTACCGCTCCAGATCAACGGCTCGACGATGACGATGCAGTGGTATGACACTTGGTATCTCGATCTGGAAAACGGAACCTGGTCGGCAGGCCACCAGCTCTCCCGGTTCACCCAACGAGAGCCGCCTTGTGGCATCACCCTGAGCATCATCGAGCAGCGCGAGGAACCCGTGATCGCCAAGGGGATGCCGGGCACCGAGAATAACAAATACGGCTTTGAAGGCGGCTGCGTGCTCAAGCTCGACGGCGTCTACCACCTGTTCACCTCCGAAATGGTGGCCGATCCCATGCATGACAAGATGATGCTGGCGCACTGGACCAGCCCGGACGGCCTCACCTGGGAACGCCGCGACACGATGTTCGAGTCGAGTGGCAGCAGAGATCCGCAGGACATCCGCAGCGCGCTGTGGGCACCGATGCCGGTTTACAACGAGGAGGAGGGCCGGTGGAATGTTTTTCACGTCTCCTTTACTCCCGGGGACTTTGGCCGGATCTGGCGCGCCGTCTCCAGCACCAAAGG
>CAIZQW010000288.1 GCA_903935195.1 uncultured bacterium | reverse complement strand
GGTTTTTCTCCAGAAATCATCTAGGCTTAAACTCACCTGGTAGGTCTCGCCCGGAAGATCAGGCAAGTCAAACATGTCCGTCACCACCGTATCCGCCCATAACGTGGGGGGAAGTTTGGCCAGCCAGCGCACTGTTTCTTTTTTACCGTTACGCCGGGCCAGCGAGGAGACGAGCGCCAAACATTCCTCGCGGGGTGCACACTCCCCGAAATACTGATATATCGGGGCAGGAATGGGGGCTTGGGATGCATCCTTATTGATTGCTTCTACGCATTGCTTGCTATCCCAATTAGAAGCAATAAGGTACGTCTCGATATTGGTCTTTCCGCCATAACTGTCAACGCAACGTTTCAAAACGGCAGGATTAGTAGATGCCAATGCTGACATATACGGTGCTTTCAGCCGCGTCATTTCTCCAGCTTGGAGACTTCCAACTGCGACCATCAAAGCCGCGAATATAACTAACTTCTTCATGTGTGCTCTTTCCTTTTTTTTAATCTCGCGATACCATACCGCGAGAAAATGTTTACTTGTGACCTATCGCGGTCTTTGTATCCTCGTGCCCGTTGGTTTTAACCTATCCCACTCCCGCTGATACTGGGCAGCCAACCTATCGGCAAGTTCGTAATTTTTCTCTGACAAAGCTCGCGAAATTGTGAATTCTAAGTAACCGAAGTAAGTTTGATCCGCAGCTCGCCTTGTCAACAACATTGGGTAGACCTCGAGTACGTCTTCACGGAACATGACGCTGTATTCGTAGGCATGTTTCTTAATCGCTTGTGGGGTGAATAACACTTTATTGATCACCAGAGATTGTCTGTATGCAGGAAGCAGGTTCGCCGTTCCCGCTATGAACACAGGTTTTGGACTGTCAATCAGACTGGCTACGGAGGGCATATCGAATGAAGGACTTGTGCTACTGATCAGACTGGGGATCACGGGCATCTTGAAAGAAGGTCTCGGACTGTCAATCAGACTGGCTACGGAAGGCATATTGAATGATGGATTCGGGACGTTAATCAGACTGGTTATCACGGTCATGTCGAATGAAGGACTCGGGGAGTTAATTAGACAGGGGATCACTGTCATCTCGAACAAAGGAGAAAACTGAAAAGGGATGGGAGGGGTCGCGACGTTCACCGGCTGAGCTGAAGGTGTCATGATAACCGGATAGACGGGAACCATGGATCCTGGCTTATCAAGAGTGAGCGGACGCGGGGCGACGACATGGACAGTCGCTTTTTTCTGCGGACGGGCATTTCGCATGGCGATTCTGTTGAGTGTCTTTTGTTCAGTCTTTGTAACAGCATTCGTTTCCTGGGCGAGCAATGCGCCCGCCAATAAGCAGAACATCGAGAATATTAGCGTATGTTTCATAAGTCTCCTTTTAGTATTGTTTCACGTCCATTTGACTGCCTGACCATTCGACAGGAATCAGGGGATGCCAGATCAGTCTTCCCAGCGCATTCGTATCATCGCCTGTCGATGTCCTGAACCTGTAGGACCAGACCAGCGTGTTATTATTCGGATACATCCATGTGCTGACGACGTCATTCAGCTTGTTGGTTCCCTGCGTGGTCATGCTCGGAATCAGAATGACGGTGTTCTGGTAGTTATTGTTCCCGCCTATTTCAGCGGCAAGGGAGGTGTTCGGGTTGTGCAGGATCCAAGCAGTCAGCGGCCAAGGGCTACCTTTATCCGGGTTGCAGTAATAGAGCTGGGCATTCAAGTCGGCGATCGGGCTGTTCAGGAAATTCGTGCAGGAACTCGGACCGACCGAGTCATACCAATATAAAAGAGTCCTGAAATTGTTGGTGCTAGCAAAGATCTCAAAGTCGGAATAACCATCGAGCGGGATGATGAACTTCGGATATGTCAAAAGCTGAAGGTTGTTGTTCGCGACCAGATTCGTCATGGCGATCCAAAGGGCGTTAGTCGCTCCGGGTTGAAGGGCTGTCTTGAGCGTGTTGGACTGGATACCCGTCACCACGGATGCAGAAGTCGCATTTCCGAAAAACCCGCCTGTGGCTGTGATGCTGCCGTCCCCGTGGGAATGCCCTCCGTTACCCGCCACAATTGCATTTTTGTGACTGACCACCCCGGCGCCAAGTAGCAATGACGCGGCACCCTCCGATGTCGTGAGCGCGTGTTCTCCGTTGAACAGTTCCAGGATCTGCATCGCGCCAACGCCGTTATTCGTGGCTGACGCCCAAGCCGCGACAAATCCTTGCTGACTCGCACCGGCTACGTTATTGCCGATTACTTGCGATCCCAGATTGTAGCCGCTCTGTCGTGCGCCGATCGAATCCTCTCCGATTGCTTGGCTGGGCCCATCATTCCAGCCGATCTGCATCGACCCGAAAGCACGTGCGCCTATGGTCTGTATGCCATTGTTGACCCCGAACTGGCCTGCGCCGATCGCGTACGAGCCGATCGTCTGCTTGCCTCCATAGTTTTCGCCGATCTGCATGGCTCCGGCTGAACCCTCTGCAATTGTCTGGATAGCGATTTTAGTATAGACCGTCCTATTATTCCCGATCTGCAGGGCTCCGCTCGTGGCCGCGGCAATGGTCTGCGTACCGCTATTGTACCCGGTCTGGTTCGCCCCGTAAGAATCAGTGCCGATCGAACGCGTACCAGCTTGGACATAACCTATCTGCTGCGCTCCAAAAGCCATAGGGCCGATCGTCTGTGAGGAACCTGTATCCGTTTTGCCTGCCTGCCTAGCTCCGCATGATCTTTCATCGATGCTGGACGGTCCGGCCCAGCTCCCCATCTGAAGGTATCCCCAGGCTCCGAGATTCAGCAGGCCATAAATGCTCTCCCCCGCGGCGAAGCTTCCACGATAGAGGACGGTCTCGAGGGTGTCCGACCCGCTTGCACTCTGCGACGGCGTCACGCCGTCCACGCGCCACGTTCCCGCAATCGCAGGTGCGCACAGAAGGCATATAGAAACGAGTGTCTTAAACATAGAAGTCCCTTTTACTTCACAGTCGTGAAGACCTGCACTACTCCTGTGGCACCGCCCCCGTAAATCTTTACGGAGTCACCGAACTTGAACGTCATGTTCTCTGGCGTAGTCAAGATCATGCTCCGTCCGAAATCCTGCGTCTCACTGATGACGAACTCGACTCCCTGACTCACGCGCGTAACGCGCACGGTCTCGGTGGAGACTGGAAGCGTGGCACCGAATTTGATCGCAACTGCCGTGAGATCCCAAGAGGCATTCAGCTGGGTGTTTGTCACCGTTACACCAGTGACACCCATGGCACGTGTGACATACTCACCCGCCACGCCGCACAGTGCGGTCACAATCACTGCTATCCCGATCATCTTTTTCATTTAGATTCTCCTATGCCAGCGTGACCGTCTTACCGCCTCGGTTGCGCCTGTTGTTTGCAAAAGCCTGGAATAATCCCTCGCCGGTCCCCATCTTTGTCCGCCCATGCTGGGCAAGAGCCAGTGCGATCACGCAGTCGTCGTGATAGCCGCCAGGCGCGTTGTAGCTGATCTGTCCGGTCGGCCCGATCTCGTATTCGTACCGTTCGAGCTCGCCTGTCAGCACGTCCCATGACACGGGCCAGCCGACATCCCGCTTCTCGATAGCCAGCATCAAACCCTGGATCAATTCTTTCTTGCTCTGCTGTGTGATCTTGAACGGCGTCACATCCGAAAGCTCTCGCACCAGTGCGTCGTAGACCGGATCACCCACGCCCGTCGCGTCCATCGTCAGCACGCCACGCCACTTTTTGCAGAATTCGACGATTCGTTTCTGCATGACGGGCCAGTCCATGTGGTTGAACCGCTCCATCTCCAGGCATCCGCCTGTCATATTGTCCATCGCGATCAGCACGGTGTAGTCCGTATGCTTCGCCACGTCGCATCCGATACTCACGCGGCCCGCTGTCTTCAGCGGTACCTCGCAGTCGGGGAACGTGCAGAGCTTCACGCCTCTGAACACGCCCGCGCTGTCCTCAAGGAACTCGGCCATGTACTCCTGGCGGAACACGTCCGTCGGTAGCGTCTCTTTCGCAGCCTCCCATTCGCTTGCGGCGAAGTAAGGCGACACGGACGACGGGAAGGAGAAAGAACGGAACCCCTTCTCGCCGGCCGTGCCCCTTGTGTGCATATCGTAAAACCAGTTGCGTCCTTTGGGTGTGGAGATGAACACCGCCCAGCCCAGCTTGTCCGAGAGCGTCGGCCTCAAGGTGTAGTTCCACACGTCAACCGGTACTCGCGCCGCTTCATCGATCACCATGCCTTGGAAGCCGAACCCCAAAATACTCACGGGGTTGTCGGTACTCAGAAAGTAGATGCGCACCGGACCCTTCGCACCCTCGAACCTCCCGACCGTGGGCATGCGCCCCGAGAACTCCACGAACCCCGGCGCGATCTGCTTGAAGGCGTCGATCCCACGGTCGGCATTTGAATACGTCGGCGCCACCCAGGCGTAGTCGCCACCGGCCACGCCTCCGCCGCAGTCGATCATCTCCGCCGCCATGCACACCGTCTTGCCGAAGCGGCGTCCGCAGCAGATTGTGCGGAACCGAGAATCACGCGCCTTGTGGATCTGCAATTGCGCAGGGTGGGGGGAGTACTCAAGGATTGCCGGCATCGGGCACCTCCTTGCCTTCGGTCTCGATAGCTGGTTTTATTTCCGCCGCCTGCAGCATAGCCGTGGCGTCGGCATCGCTTACGCCCATCTCCGTGATGCAACGCCAGATCACTGACTTGCCGTCGGCATCCGTTGCTTTCATCAACATCTCTTTGGTGATCACTTGCAAGCAGATGTCCCGGATAAATCGTATTGG
>CAIZQW010000287.1 GCA_903935195.1 uncultured bacterium | reverse complement strand
CCTTCGCGGATACGCCTTCCTCCTTCGCCAAGGCTACGGCGGATAAAACGGTGGACAGGCAGAGGGCACAGAGAAAGATGTATCCTGGTGGAAATTGGTTTCCTCTGTGAACTCTGTGGGCTCTGTGAGAAAGAAACGGCTACATTTTTTTAAAGAAACGCATTGACTCTACATGTAGAAACAGTTATAGTGAGCGCTGTTTCTATTTGAAGTAACAAGGATTTACCATGATAACACCGATCATATTATCGCAGCAGGGGCGTTACCTGGAGGGTGACACCGATACGCCGATCAGTCTCTTTCTCCGCAATCCGCAGGGCATCCTGCTGGAGAGCGCGGAGGTTGACGGTCGCTGGGGCAAGTACAGCATTCTTGCGACAGGTTGCCTGTTGTCGGTCAACTGCGTTGCAGGAAAATTGCATCTGGAGATCAAGGATGAGCGGCTCGCTTCGCTGTCATCTTTAGAAGGCCTGCCTTTCCTGGATGGACTGCGCGAGGTCATGAAGGCGATCACCATTGAGACTGCGCCTGCTTTCGCGAACCAGCCGGCGATTACCCGTGGACTCTATGGGTACCTCGGTTATGGCATTGCTGGGCTGACGCTCAAGCGGTTGGCTAAGGTGATTCCTGCAGAGGAGGCTGAAGCCTGCCTCATCCTGCCGAGCCGAGTGGTGATCTTTGACCATGTTTACAACCGCGTCGCGGAGTTGGTCCTGACAGACACGCTTGAAAAGCCAGCGCCTGCCTTGGAGAGCGAAACCTTCCAAGTGGGCGATGTGACCGAGAGTTCAACGCCTGAGGAGTATATGAAGCGGGTGGAGTTCATCAAGGAGCAGTTGCGTCAGGGCGAGGCGATTCAGGTCGTGCTCTCCACGCACTTTGAAACCTCTTTCCAGGGCGAACCTTTTGCGGTCTATCGTCGCCTGCGGCGCATCAATCCGTCGCCCTATCTCTTCTTCATGGATCTGCCGAAGACGACGCTGATGGGCTCTTCGCCGGAACTGCTGATCCGTTGTTCAGCGAACCAGCTCCAGCTCTCGCCCATTGCAGGCACGCGGAAACGCGGCAAGACCGAGGAGGAGGATGCCAAGCTCGCCATGGACCTGCTGCAGGACCCCAAGGAGCGTGCCGAGCATCTCATGTTGGTGGACCTGGGACGTAATGATCTCGGACGCCTGGCGCGTCCCGGCACGGTGAAGGTCGAACGGCTCATGGAGGTGGAGCGCTTCTCGCATGTGATGCACTTGACCTCGCGGGTGACAGCCCAGCTCAATCCTAATCTGGATGCCGTGGATGTGATCAGCGCGACCTTCCCGGCAGGAACCGTGAGCGGTGCGCCGAAAGTGCGGGCGATGGAGATTATTGCGGAGACGGAGAAGCGTCCGCGCGGACCCTATGCCGGCAGTATCGGCTGGTTGGGACTCGACAAGGATACAGTCAGCCTCGACATGGGTATTACGATTCGCAGCCTTTGGATCAAGGACGGCAAGCTACATTGGCAGGCGGGCGCGGGCATTGTCTTCGACTCTGTCCCGCAGAGCGAGTATCAGGAGTGCCAGAACAAGGCGGCCATCATGAAGACCGTCATTGGCAAGGCTGAAGTCCCGGAGCGCATGAAATAGTTTTCCCATTTTAAAGGATTGGATTTAAACATGTTCTTACTCATTGATAACTACGATTCCTTCACGTATAACCTGGTGCAGGCCTTCTGTATGCTGGGCGAGACGCCGGTTGTGGTCTATAACGACGATCCGCGGTTGCTCGAGCTGGCCACGGACCCTGAAGTGGAGAAGGTCTGTATTTCTCCTGGGCCGAGCCATCCGATCAACTCGGGCTACTGCCTCGAGTTTCTGAAGCGGCTGGACCCCTCGGTCCCTGTTTTGGGCATCTGCCTGGGACATCAGATCCTTGGACTCTTTGCCGGCGAGGAAGTGGTTCGCGCCCCCTCCATCATGCATGGCAAGACTTCGGACATTACGCACGACGGAGAGGGTCTCTTCAAAGGACTCTATCAGCCGATGACCGTGGGACGCTACCACTCCCTAGCTGTGGCGCTTCCCTCTGACAAGAAGAGTTCTGTCTTCAAGGTGACGGCACGGGGTCCGGAGGACGTGGTCATGGGATTGCAGTATCGTGATCGCCCGTGGGTCGGTGTCCAGTTCCATCCGGAATCTGTGCTTACGCCCGAGGGCATGAAACTGCTCGCCAACTTCCCGCAGGCGATTCTCTCCTCCGAGAGCGGTGAGGTTCAGCTGAAGAATGTGCTGAACACCCTTGCCGAGGGACGTGATCTGACAGCCGCCATGGCCCTTCATGCCTTTGAAGCCTTGATGGACGGCAAGATGCTTCCTGTTCAAGCTGGCGCCCTACTGATGGGGTTGCGGCTCAAGGGTGAGAGTTCGATTGAGCTGGCACAGGCTGCGCGATCCGCCCTGGCCCGCGCAATTCGGGTTGACGGTATTGACGGCGATTTTATTGATGTAGTCGGCACCGGTGGCGATGGACGGAGTTCCTTCAACTGTTCGACAGCGACAGCCCTGACCTTGGCAGGTATGGGACATCAGGTCGTGAAGCATGGCAATCGCGCCATCACCTCGATGTGCGGCAGTGCGGATATTCTCGAGCGGCTGGGCGTTCCGATCAACACCCCTGCAGCAGAAGTTCCTCAGCAGTTGAAAAAGAACAAGTTTGTCTTTCTCTACGCGCCGCTCTATCATCCGGTCTTCGGTAAGATCGCTCCGCTCCGCAAGGAGTTGGGCATCCGCTCCATCTTCAATCTCTTGGGTCCGCTTCTGAATCCGGCGCGGCCGACGCACATCCTTTTGGGTGTTGCACGTCCTGAGTTGCTGAAGCTGATGGCGGAGACCCTGCGCGTCTCAACGGTCAAGCGCGCTGCTGTGGTCTATGGGGCAGGGGGGTATGATGAGTTGACCCCGCTGGGTGTCTCGAAGGTGATCTTGGTGCAGGATGGCCGAATGGAAGAGCTGGAGATCCAACCGGCTGATTATGGCATCGCGCCATGTACCGAGGCAGACCTGCAGATTGAATCGCTCGACCACTCGGAACGGGTGATGCGTGATATTTTAAGTGGCAGGGCGACGCAGCCGGTCAAGGATATGGTGGCGCTCAATGTGGGGCTGGGGCTTTACCTGTTGAAGCCGGAGATGTCCTTGGCGACCTGTATGGCCAAGGCCCGCGAGGCTGTGGCTGGCGGTGTCGGCGGGAGGGCGCTCCATGTCTCTTGAACGCTTCAGGCAAGCTAAGATGCCGGATGTTGAGCGCTTGCGCCTCCAGCCGCCAACAACTGTATTTCAGGGGTCGCGTCCTGCTTTTCTGCCCGCAAAGCAAGAGGGAGGTCTTTCGATCATCGCGGAGTATAAGCGGTCCTCGCCGTCACGCGGCGTCATCAACGAAGGGATCTCTCCCGCGGAGATTGCACGCCTCTACACCGAGGGCGGCGCGCAGGCCATCTCCGTACTGACGGAAGAGAAATACTTTGGAGGTAAGCTTGAATTTTTGCAGGAGATCGCGAGCCACACGACGCTTCCCCTCCTGCGGAAGGACTTTCTCTTTGACGAACTGCAGGTGCGCGAGACCGCGACCACGCCAGCCTCCGCGCTGCTGCTGATTGTTGCGCTGACACCTGAGGTCAGCCACTTGCGCGCTTTGCGGCAGTTGGCAGAGTCGTTTGGCATCGAGGCAGTGGTTGAGATCTTTAATGAAGCCGAACTTGAGCTGGCCCGTGCGTCCGGGGCGAAGATTATCCAGGTCAACAATCGCAATCTGGAAACGCTCGAAGTGGATATGACCACGACGTTACGGCTGATCAAGCACCGGCTTCCGCAGGAACGCTGGATCGCCGCCAGCGGCATTGATTCCCATGAGGCCCTGACCCGCCTCGCCGGCTATGATGCCGCGCTCATCGGCAGTGCGCTGATGTCAGATCAAAATCCGAAACAGGCGTTGCAAGCCATCATCCAAGAATGAAAAGACGAAGCGTTGGATGTTTGGTAAGAACATCCAACGCTTGATGGTTCTAAGTCTATTTGACGGACTTATCCGCGGGCGGCATTACGGGCGATCAGGCTTGCCTTGAGGGCTGTCAGATCGGTTGCCGGGGCTGCGCCTGATTCAACCGCTGCCTTGGCCACCGCATAGGAGACCTCGACAAAGAGACGGCGATCAAACGGCTTCGGAATGATGTAGCTGTTTCCGAAGACGAGTTTTTCGGTCGGGTAGAGAGCCTGTACTTCAGCCGGAACGGCTTCACGTGCCAGGCCAGCCAGTGCTTCTGAGGCAGCCACCTTCATCGCGGTGTTGATGGTCTTGGCCTTCACATCCAGCGCGCCGCGGAAGAGGAAGGGGAAGCCGAGCACGTTGTTCACCTGGTTCGGGAAGTCCGAACGGCCGGTCGCCATCACGTAGGGCTTGTTACCGAGGGCCTCTGCGACGATCTCAGGACGGACTTCAGGATCCGGATTTGACATCGCGAAGATGGCGGGATAATCACCCATGCTGCGGATCTCTTCAGCTGTCACGCAGTTCGCCACTGAAACGCCAATGAAGACATGCGCGCCACGGAACGCTTCCGTGAGGGTCCGAGCCGAGGTGGTGGAGGCATGACGGCGCTTGTGTTCTGTGAGATCGGTGCGATCGGTATGGATGACGCCCTTGGTGTCACACATGATCAAGTCTTTTACGCCCGCGGCCTTGCACATATCCGCAATACGGATACCTGCGGCACCAGCGCCGTTCATGACGACACGCAGTTCGCCGAGTCCGCGTCCGCACAGACGGGAGTAGTTCATGAGTCCCGCCAGCGTGATGACCGCGGTTCCCCACTGGTCGTCATGGAACACCGGGATGTCGAGCATCGCGTCCAGGCGGTCCTCGATTTCAAAGCAGGCCGGAGCCGCGATGTCTTCGAGGTTGATACCGCCGTACATCGGGGCGATCGCCATGACCACATCGATGACGCGCTGAGCATCGGTCTTGCCCGTGTTCTTGCCATCCTTACGGCAGTGGTTGACCGGCATGGGCCAGGCGTCCACATCGCCAAAGGCCTTGAACAGGACAGCCTTACCTTCCATGACGGGGATGGAGGCCTCTGCGCCGAGGTCGCCCAGGCCCAGGATCGCGGTTCCATCCGAGACGACAGCCACGAGACTCCGCTTGGCTGTGTAATCAAAAATGGTTTCAGGTTTTGCTGCGATCTCCTTGACGGCGTGTGCGACACCTGGCGTGTAGGCCAGGCAAAGATCGTTCTGTGTCTTCAACGGCTTGGTCAGGCTGACGCCGACTTTGCCCCCTTGGTGAAAAGCCAATACGGTTTCACGATTGACTGGTACTGTTGCCATACTGTTGGTTCTCCTTTTTTTAGTTTAATGAAATAAAATCTTTGACCATCTCCCGCTCGCTCTCAAGCTCCTCCTGGGTGATCAGGAGTTTGCTTTTCGCAAACGCATCGTGGTGAAAATTAGTGACGATTTCATAGGTTCCGGGGGCAGTGGTCCGCACGGGCATGCCAGCCCAGAGGCCTTCGCCAAAACCATATTCGCCAGAAGATCTAACAGCCATTGAGTGAATGGTCTTGCCGGGTGTGCAGAGCGACTTCACATGGTCAATGATTGCATTGGCCGCCGAGAGTGCACTAGAGACGCCACGCGCCGCAATGATGTCTGCGCCACGTTTCCGAACGGTCTCAATAAAGGTTTCCTCGAGCCATGCCACGTCTTCGATCACTTCAGGGACGGGGATGCCGAAGATGGTGGCATTCGAAAAGTCTGGGAACTGTGAGGGGCTGTGATTGCCGAAGATAGCGAGCTGTTCGATGACATCAACGGGGACGCAGGCTTTTTTGGCCA
Organism: uncultured bacterium; assembly: GCA_903935195.1. Classification (GTDB taxonomy): domain Bacteria; phylum Verrucomicrobiota; class Kiritimatiellia; order RFP12; family UBA1067; genus CAIZQW01. Next base: position 57,977 of record CAIZQW010000287.1, on the reverse strand, counting down.
GTTGGGAGGCGGCGCGGTTCTGGTCGAGCCGGACCATGGCGGTAAAGCGTTCAGGCGGGAGTCTACGGGCCTGAGCTGCCGCGATCATGCAATTGGTATTACAAGGGTTGCCGACGACTACGATGCGGCAATTCTCAGCGGCGACAGCATCAATGGCCCGACCTTGCGTCACGAAAATGTGTCCGTTATCCTTCAGCAGGTCGGCACGTTCCATACCCGGACCCCGTGGCTTGGAGCCCACGAGCAAGCACCACTCTGCATCCTTGAAAGCCTCCTCGGGTTGGCTGGTACAATGTACCTCCTCCAGCAAAGGGAAGGCGCAGTCCTCGAGTTCCATGGCAACGCCCGCGAGGGCTTTCTGGACCTTCTCGTTTGGGATTTCCAGGAGCTGAAGAATGACAGGGGTTTCTTTCCCGAACATTTCGCCTGCCGCGATGCGTTTTAAAAGACTGTAGCAAATCTGGCCAGCCGCGCCTGTTACGGCAACGCGTAAGGGGGGTGGCTGTGTTGACGGTTTGAGATAGACTCTGCCTTTATGTTCCATGCCCTGTTTCATCTTGAAATACTCCTTCACCCGCTGAACGGTGATAAAATAAAATTATTTGATTCTGGTAAACAAATTGTGAGATGAGGTGTTCGATGTGAAAACGTCTCCAAAAATTTCCTTTCGCGAGGCATGAATCAATCGGATCTGTTTCGCTTCATGCAACGAGGAAAGGCCTTGTCTCAACAACGTAGTGGCGTGGAGCAGCGGATGAGGGTGAAATATATGTTAGGCGCCTTCTGGGCGAACCGGCCAGACAGGTGAGCATCGGTGAAACAGAATGGATATAAGGGTATTTGGATGCCTGCTGAAACTTCGCGAAACGCAAGGAGAAGGAGGAAGGGGTTTGTTTTTTCCTCAGAGTCAAAAAAAGCTTCTGTCGGCAATGGATTGCTGGTGCCGTTCAAATTGGCCGATCCCGTGCCTGATGAGTGAGAAAGCCCATCTGCCGTATGAGCGACGCTCGGCAACGGGCCATAGAATACCGTGTTGATGTGTCCCATGGCCGCGATAAGCATACAGCCAATCATGCAGGAGATTTTCGCGACAGAGAAGAGAGCCTCAACCCTCATCACTGAAACACGATCTGCATGTTTAAATTTCATGCCAACTTACTTTATCAGATAGCTTCTGAGGATGCAAGAGGGAACCAAAAAAATGCGTGAAATTATGTTTCCTTGTCATCTTGAGTGTTTCAGCGAGATATGATATTATTTTTCCGATTCCTAAAAAAGAACAGTAGCAAAAGGATTGGAACCATTGAAAATTAACCTTCCAAAAATTATTCAAGGCGGGATGGGCATTGGCGTATCAAATTGGCATCTTGCTAATGTGGTGTCGCGAATGGGCCAGCTCGGGGTTGTCTCTGGAACAGCGCTGGATCAAGTTATGGCGCGTCGTCTTCAAGATGGAGATCTCAAAGGCGATATCCGTCGTGCGCTTCAAGCTTTTCCGAACATGGGACTCGCCCAGCGCGTACTGGACACCTTTTTTATTCCAGGGGGTAAGCCCGCGCATGTCCCTTATAAGGCAATCGGCATCCATACGATCAAGAACAACAGTTTTATAGACGAGCTTTGCGTTGTGGCTAATTACGTCGAGGTCTTTCTGGCGCGTGAGGGGCATAGTAACCCGGTCGGCATCAATTATCTGGAAAAGATCCAGATTCCCCATTTACCCTCTATCTATGGCGCCATGTTGGCGGGTGTCTCCGTGATCATTATGGGCGCAGGTATCCCGGTCAATGTTCCCAAGGTTCTGGATCTCTTTTGCAAGCACGAGGCAGCCACCTATCCGATCCGTGTCATTGATGCAACACCCGATACGGACTGTGTCAGGACGTTTGATCCGGCCATGCTCTTTCCCGAGGGTCTGCCGCCTGAGTTGAATCGTCCGGACTTCCTCCCGATCATCTCTTCTGATTCCTTGGCGACGATGTTGCTTCGGCGCGCCGAGGGGAGTGTGGAAGGCTTTGTGATCGAGGGGTTCACGGCAGGTGGACATAACGCGCCTCCGCGTGGGCAGATGAAGTTCGACGAGCTCGGTCAGCCGATTTATGGTGCCCGTGATATCGTGAATCTGGAGGCGATGCGCAAGATCGGCTTGCCCTTCTGGCTGGGAGGTGGCTATGGTTCGCCCGAGAAGCTGAAAGAGGCTTTGGATCAGGGTGCTGCGGGTATCCAAGTGGGCACAGCTTTTGCCCTCTGCGAGGACTCCGCATTTACACCTGAGCTCCGAACAAAGGTTCGCGACAGTCTGCTAGCAGGAAAGGCCACGGTCTTTACAGACCCTGTCGTTTCGCCCACAGGCTTCCCCTTTAAGGTCGCTTCTGTAGAGGGGACGATCTCTGATCCTGAAGTAGTTCGTCAGCGTACTAAAATCTGTGACTGCGGTTATCTCCTGGAGGCTTATCGGAAGCCAGATGGAACGGTTGGTTATCGTTGTGCCGCTGAACCCGAGGCTATTTATCTGGCGAAGGGTGGTACACCCGAGTCTATTGTAGGACGTAAATGTGTCTGCAACGCACTCTTTGCAGCCTGTGGCCTGCCTCAAGTCCGGGCGAACGGCTATAAGGAGCCTGGTGTTGTAACGTTGGGTGACGATGCCCTGAACGTTCAGCGCTTCTGTAAGGCAGGTTCTACGTCGTTCACCGCCGAAGATGTGATTCGGACGATCCTCGGTGCCTAGAAGAGAGGGAGGCCGCCTCACGCGCAGTTATGGTTGCCGACGAACAAAAGATCCTGTTGAAAGTATGCGGCATTACGCGCCAAGAGGATGCGACGGCTTGTGAACAATTAGGCGTGGACTTTTGTGGATTTATCTTCCATCCAGCAAGTCCGCGTTATATCTCGCCTGAACGTGTCTCCTCCATTCAGACCGCCCAGTGTAAACGGGTTGGGGTCTTTACAACGCACAATATTCAGGAAATCGTGGACATCATGACGCTTGCCAGGCTGGACTATGCGCAGCTCCATGGCCGTCAAGAGGACACGGTGGTTGATGCGATTGGAGGTCATCGGGTCATCCGAGTGCTCTTTCCTGGAGAAGCACCTTCGCTCTCCGTCACCCCTGAGCCTGAAGTTGCCTACACCCTCTTTGATTCTGGATATGGAACCGGCAAGGCCTTTGACTGGCAGGTGCTGAAGGGGGTGAAGCGACCCTTTTTCGTTGCAGGAGGATTGAGTGCTCAGAACATCCCCGACCTGTTGAAGGTGTGTCGTCCGGATGGGGTGGATGTGAACTCAGGCGTGGAGATGGCTCCTGGCATTAAGAGCGCTGAACGGATTAAAGAGATAAAGGAACTGTTATGAGAAAAGGGTATTTTGGTGATTTCGGTGGTTGTTTCGTTCCCGAATCGTTGGTCCCGCCTCTACAGGAACTTGAGGCTGCGATGGCCAAGTTTCTGCCGGATCCGCAGTTCCAAGCCGAACTGAGCGACTTGCTGTGTAACTATGCCGGACGTGAGACACCCCTGACCTTTTGTCCGACGCTTTCAAAACGTCTGGGCCTCAACCTCTATTTGAAGCGAGAGGATTTGCTGCATACCGGGGCGCACAAAGTGAACAACACATTGGGGCAGGCTCTGTTGGCCAAGCGCATGGGCAAGACGTCGCTCCTGGCCGAAACAGGAGCAGGGATGCACGGTGTGGCAACCGCCGCCGCGGCTGCACGCTTGGGCTTGACCTGTCGCATCTTCATGGGGGCGGATGACGTGATCCGTCAGGCAGCGAATGTTCGGCGCATGAAGCTTCTCGGAACCGAGGTGATCGCTGTCGAGAGCGGAACACGCACGTTGAAGGACGCTATCAACGCCGCCCTGCGGGAGTGGGTGGTCACCCAGAAGACGACGCATTACTGCTTTGGTACTGCAGCGGGACCGCATCCCTTCCCTCTCTTGGTACGCGACTTCCAGTGTGTCATCGGACGCGAGACGCGTCAGCAGATGTTGGACAGGACAGGACGGCTTCCAGATGCTGTTGTCGCCTGTGTCGGCGGCGGCTCCAATGCGATCGGTATGTTTCACCCCTTTGTGGACGATCCGTCAGTCCGTATTATCGGCGTAGAGGCTGGTGGAACTGGTGAACCCGGCTGTTACCACTCAGCGGCCCTTGGCCGCGGTACACCTGGTGTCTTGCATGGCGAATATACGATGCTACTCCAAGATCGTAACGGTCAGATTGAGCCTTCACACTCTGTCTCTGCTGGGCTGGACTATCCAGGCGTCGGTCCTGAACATGCTATGCTCCAGGCAACGAAGCGAGCCGAATATCATCCAGTAATCGATCGGCAGGCCTTGGCCGCCTTTCAGGCTCTCTGCCACGAGGAGGGCATCATCCCGGCGTTAGAATCCTCCCATGCGCTGGCTTGGGTCTTGGATAATCCCGGGCAATTCGCGAAAGGTGCGAATGTGGTTGTCAATCTCTCCGGACGCGGCGACAAGGATATGGACATTATCCGAAAGGAACTTGGAATATGATGCTGATCCCCTTTATGACGGCTGGGTTTCCAACGGTGGAGACCTTCTGGAAGAACCTTAAAGAACTGGATGAAAATGGCGCGGACATTATCGAGATTGGCGTGCCCTTTTCTGATCCTGTGGCAGACGGACCGGTGATTGAAGCCGCATCGATGAAGGCGCTGGAGAATGGTGTGACGCTTGAGAGCATTCTGGAAGGGTTACGCCAGCGTAAGGGGCAGTTCAAGGCGAAGCTCGTGTTGATGGGCTATCTGAATCCTTTTTTGCAATATGGCTTTGAGCGGCTGGCTAAAGAATCTCAGGAGATCGGTATTTACGGCTTCATTATTCCAGATCTGCCCCTCGATGAGGATGCGCCCTATCGAAAGCAGCTCTCGGCTTGTGGCATCCATCTGATCGCCCTTGTCGCGCCCAACACGTCGCTTGAGCGCATGAAGGCGTATGCTGAAGTGGCGACAGGTTATGTCTATGTCATCTCGGTTCTAGGGATCACAGGTGTCCGTTCCGAGTTTCCTCCAGACTTGTCAGACACGCTACGTCGTGCGCGCAAGGCCTTCCGTATTCCGCTTGCCTTGGGCTTCGGCTTTTCAAGTCCGGAACAACTGGACGCTATTCCTGTGGCCGATCGTCCGGATGCAATTATTTTTGGCAGCGCGCTCATCCGTCATATCAGCGCAGGATTGCCCGTTGCGGACTTCATGCGCCGCTGGGTCGGCAAGGTCTAGTCTTGGTTAGATTAGCTTTGCGACGCGAAGACGGTGAGAGAGAACAATCAGGCTTGTTGCTAGATTTTCTCGTTTGACGATGACCCCCTCTGGAATAGCCAGATGGGTGGAGGTAAAATTCCAAATACCCTTGACCCCTGCGGCAATCAAACGATCCGCAATCGGTTGAGCCACATCAGCGGGGATCGTCAAGATTCCAATTTTAGGCTTGGTCTTGGCCAAGATCTCCTCTAGGCGCCTCATCGGGTAGACGGGAATTCCGACATGAGGAACTTGAGCGGGTTGGATATCAAAAGCCGCCACAATCTTAATGCCATATTGGGAGAATCCAGGGAAGCCTAGCAGTGCAGCGCCGAGCTTGCCCACGCCGACCATGACGGCTTCGCATGTGACATGACACCCCAGCGTCTTTTCAACAGCCTGATAGAGCTCCTCTAACGGGAACCCCTTGCGTGGCAAGCCTGTGACGCCGCAACCAGCCAAGTCCTTACGCACCATGATCGGATCAAAACTTAAACGCTCCGCAATGACAGCACTGGATACGTACGCATCTCCCGCATCCCTCATCTCTGCGAGAATCGGCAGGTAGAGAGGCAGGCGCTTGACGCTTTGCGTGCTTAAAATACAATCGGTTTTATCGTGCGGCATGGGAGTTTATTGTTTTGCCCAAAAGGGGATGGGAGGGATGAAGGGCTACTCTTTCTTTTTCGACTTGAAAAGTCCACCGACCTCATCAAGTGCCGAGCCTACCGCCTTCGTCGTGTCCTTCACTCCGGAATTAAGTGCTTCCGTTGTTGCCTTTGTGGCGTCGGTTGCGCTCTTCGTGGTCGAGCCAAGAATGTCGCCTACGCTGGAGATGGCAGAGTTAATGCCATTCAACATGGCATTCATGATCTGGGTCAACGCCTCTGAAAAAGTAACGCCTCCGTCCTTCTTTCCGATATCCTTCAACGTGATAGTTCCAATCGGGAGGTTCACAAACTGTCCGGCAGTCATGGATGAAGAGTAGGCGAGGCGCGTGTCATTGATGGAAAGCTCATCAATGATGACCTTTTTCCCGGCCTTCGCATCCTTCGGTTTGTCGGTTGGCGCTGGCGCTGTCTTTGCTTTAGGTTCAGCAGGCGCTCCTTTGTTCAACTTCGCAATCAACGCATCAATATTGGAAGTGCCATTCTTGACTTCGTAGGTGCAACCAGGCCCCTTAATCAGGATCTTTCGAATCGTGATCGTGTCAGAGAAGAGTGAAGCCATGTTGATATTGACATAGAACTCAGTGACTTCGAAGAGTTTCTTATCCGCAGAGTACCCCTCGGGGTTCGCAAGCGTCAAGTTCTTGAGGTGTACAATGCCTCTGATCGGGCTGATGCTGACACTATCCACATGGGTATTCACCCCGAGAAGCGCAGGCGCCGCTGTGTTAATCCCCTTCTCCACAATAGACCCCATGAAGAAGAAAAGCGCCACCAGCAGAATGAGCAGAACTACAACCAAGCCGACGAGAAACTTAAAGATTTTTTTAAAGAAAGCAGTCATACGTGATCTCCATTTATTTTTTATAATAACATACTCCTTTTTGGAATGGAAGCGTCCGGCAGAATAAATTAGGGCAAACTTGAAGGCACAGACTAGCCCGCCGCCTGGGGGCCTAGGAATAAAATGAGGAGTAACTTCTTAAATTAAGAGTTAAACGTTAAACGCTTAACGCTGAACGCCCAACTCTTAACGTTGAAGTTATAGACAACCCCGCCACCTGCAGAGAGACAATGAAATAAAGGATTAACTCGGGTGATTTATTTAGAAATTAATGTTCATTATGACGATCATTTGTTTACATAAATGGAATAAAAAAATAAAAAAGATCAAAATAAACAAATAAATACATGGTTTTTAACAAAAAAACAGATTTTAAGAGATTGGCATAAGTTGTGCGATATACCCCACAGCGATGCTTAAGTAACAGGAACAAACATTAACAAACGAGAGGCCCTTCAGGGCAAGAAGGAGAAAGAAGACATGAAAAACATCATAGGAATGTTTATGGTGATGGTGACAGCGAACATGGTTTTCGCAGCAGACAGTGTTTCAACCAATGCCCCAGCGGCAACGCCAGAGGCGGTCAAGGAGGAGAAACCCTTCCCCCTGACCTTCGGCGCAACCTTAGACATCTACTCTGCCTATATCTGGCACGGTATGATTATGAACGATGAACCTGTATTGGAGCCCGACCTGGCTTTGACCTATTCCTTCGGGGATTACGGTTCCGTGACGGCGGATGCCTGGATGAACTTCGACACCACGGATAACAACAGTCAAACCAGCTTTGCTGGGATGAACGAAATCGATTACACGCTTCAGTATGCGGTTAACGTCGGAGATTTCTCTCTCGGTATCGGGCATATCTGGTACACCTTCCCGGCAATCAGCGATACCCAATATTATCCCAGCACGCGCGAGATCTTCGTGAGCGCCGCGTATAATAATGACATCGTGGTTCCCTTTATCAAGGCCTACTACGATTATGCCCGTGTGGATGGTACCTACGTGACGGTCGGTCTGCGCAAAGAGATGACCTTTGACAAGTTGACCGCAGGAGCTGAAGTCTCCCTGAGTGGCGCCTCACATCCTTACACGGAGTACTATTACGCGGGAGGGGAGTCCCAGTACTGGTTCACGGATGCCCAGGCTGTGATCTATACCAAGTATGCGATTACAGCTAATGTCTTTGTTGGCGCCCGTATAGGCTGGGTAAGCACAGTGGATAACGAACTCAAGGGCGTTTATCATGAGAATAACCTGCTTTGGGGCGGTATCAATCTGGGAATCACCCTCTAGAAATTTTTACGAAAATGGGAAAGGCTGATTAAATAGAGTTTACCAAATTGTAAATTCATTTGTCAATGTCGCCAAGAATATGATAACATTTTCATTGATTTTGAGACAATTATCATGTTCCTGTTCCTTTTTTAACAAAAACGAGGCATGTAGCATCTCTAACAGCGTGCTTGGCACGTTAGTTGCGTTCAAAATCACGTCACAAGAAGAAAGGTGAGGAGCAAACTATGAATAGTCGTATGAATACGTTGGAGCAGATTGCAAAGATGGGTGCCCCAGAAGCAGCAAAGGCGGAACCCTTCGAACTGGATTTTTATGGCGAGGATGTCTTCACGACTCAGGTCATGAAGAAGTATCTTCCCAAGGCTGTTGCGGAAAAACTGTTGTCCACATTGAATGACGGTCTTCCCCTGGATCCTGCCATTGCGGGCGATATTGCACATGCCATGAAGACATGGGCTATGGAACGTGGCGCGACCCACTTCACCCACTGGTTCCAGCCTTTGACAGGTGGTACCGCTGAGAAGCATGACGCTTTTTTAGAGCCGACCGGAATGGGCGAAGCCATCATGATCTTCTCTGGTAAGAACCTGATCGTGGGTGAGCCAGATGCTTCCAGCTTCCCGTCTGGCGGTCTGCGCTCCACCTTCGAAGCGCGTGGCTATACAGCATGGGATCCTACCAGCCCTGCCTTTATCAAGCGTCACCCGAAGGGCGCGACCCTTTGCATCCCCACGGCATTCTGTTCCTATACGGGAGAAGCCTTGGACAAGAAGACGCCTTTGCTGCGCTCCATCCAGGCGCTGAAGACGTCGGTGAACCGCTTAATGAAGTGTTTCGGTGTTCCTCAGGCGCGGGTGATGGTGACCCTCGGCCCGGAACAGGAATACTTCCTCATCGACAAGGGCTTCTATTTGCAACGTCCGGACCTCCTCCAGACGGGCCGTACGCTCTTCGGCGCACCGCCGCCGAAGCATCAGCAGATGGAAGACCACTACTTTGGTTCGATCAAGCCCCGCATTCTCGCCTTCATGCACGAAGTTGAAAAAGAGCTCTGGACATTAGGGATCCCTGCCAAGACGCGCCATAACGAAGTGGCACCTGCGCAGTTCGAAATCGCGCCGATGTTTGAAGAGTTGAACCTAGCGGTTGACCACAACATGATCGTCATGGAAGTGCTGCGCCAGACCGCAGAGCGTCACGGTCTTGTCTGCCTCTTGCACGAGAAGCCCTTCGCTGGCGTGAACGGTTCAGGCAAGCACAACAATTGGTCCGTTGCATTTGGCAAGCAGAATCTGCTCGAGCCGGGTGCTGATCCGCATCAGAACGCGATCTTCCTCACGGTCCTCAGCTCGATCATTCGTGGGGTGCATCTGCACAGCGATGTCCTGCGTGTCACCACTTCGTTTGCGGGTAATGATCATCGTCTGGGTGCGAATGAAGCGCCTCCTGCGATCGTCTCCATCTTCTTGGGCGACCAGCTCGCTGATGTGATCGCGCAGATCGAGAAGGGTGGCGCGACCTCCAGCAAGCAGGCGGGCACCATGCGTATCGGCGTGGACACGCTTCCGACGCTTCCGCGCGATGCGACCGATCGTAACCGCACGAGCCCCTTCGCCTTTACCGGCAACAAGTTCGAGTTCCGTGCTCCAGGTTCGAGCCAGTCCTGTGCTGGCGTCAATGTGGTGCTCAACACCATCGTTGCCGAGTCCATGGATTATCTCGCGGAGAAGATCGAGAAGTTTGACAAGAACGACTTCAACGGCCAGTTGCAGAAGCTGCTCAAGAAGGTGATCTCCGACCATAAGGCGATTATCTTCAATGGCGACAACTACAGCGCCGAGTGGGCAGCAGAGGCCAAGCGCCGCGGTCTGCCTAACTTCCGCACGACCCTTGAAGGCATCAAGCCTTTGACCAAGAAGGAAAACATTGCCCTCTTTGAGAAGTATGGCGTGCTGAGCAAGGTCGAACTGGATTCTCGCTATGAGATCTATCTCGAAGAGTATCATCGCCGTGTTCGCATCGAAGGGTTGCTTGCGCTGGAAATGGCCAAGAACATCATCCTCCCAGTGGTGATCTCCTCCTTTGACAAGGCAGCCAATGCACTGAACCAGGCTAAGTCCGCAAAGGTCAAGATGGGCATCACCGCTCTCTCCTCCTACACCGAAAAGCTCGGGGCATTACTGGATGCACTGATCGGTGGCGCCAATGTCCTCGAGAAGGCTCTGGCCGCTGAACATGGCGAGATCCTGGAAGCGATGACCGAGTTGCGTCAGACAGTCGATAAGCTGGAAGGCATCATTGATGATGCTGTCTGGCCGTTGCCCAAGTATCGCGAGATGCTCTTCGTGTACTAAGGACTATGAAACGTAACTTCGAACAGGAAACGCATAATCGGGTAGCCTTTATCCAGAAATGCCTAAACAATGCCGGGGCTTCCGGCGTTGTTTATGGCAACAGTGGAGGCAAGGATAGCGCCCTTGTCGGTATTCTCTGCAAGAAGGCTTGCGCGAATACTGTGGGGGTGATTATGCCCTGCGGATCGCGTCGGAACTACAATGAGGACAAAACAGACGCGCAAGAGATTGCGCGGCTGTTTGACATACCAACGCGGACTGTTGATTTGACGCCAATTAAGGATTCTTTTCTGACGCTCCTCGGTACCCAGACGCAACTGAGTGCAATGGCCATCAGTAACTTAGCTCCGAGACTCCGTATGTCAACGCTCTATGCAATCGCCGCCAGTGAGAACCGTTTGGTTGCTGGCACGGGTAACCGTAGCGAAGGGTACATGGGCTATTTTACAAAGTGGGGCGATGGCGCATATGACTTCAATCCCATCGCAGATCTGACCGTCTCCGAGATTTATGACTTCCTTCGTTATCTGGGTGCGCCGGAGGCGGTGATTGCCAAGGCCCCGTCAGCAGCGCTTTTCGATGGACAGACGGACGAACAGGAAATGGGAATCACTTATAAAGCGATTGATGCGTTCCTGCTGCAAGGAACCGCTACAGAAGCGGAGCGGGCGTTGATGGAGCGCTATCATCGGGTGAGCGAACATAAGCGGAGATTGCCTCCTCACTATAATTGTGATAATATAACACCTTTATCAAGTTAAAAGGAAGTTATCATTATGACATTGTCAGCGCAGTCAGTCTCGGTTGGTCATTGGTTGTTTCGCTGGAGAGGTTTCCTGCCCCTGTGCTTCATCGCACTCATCGTTCCTGCTTTGTATGAGTACCACTATCCTCAAGGCACGCATCAGGGGTTGATGATCTCTTGGGGCTTCTGCGTCGCGATCTCTTTTATTGGTGAAGTTATCCGGGCTTATACGGTGGGGTACGCTGCCAAGGGTACCTCGGGACGAAATACGAAAGAGGGTCAGGTCGCCGAGACGTTGAACACAACGGGCATCTACTCCGTCGTCCGTAATCCGCTCTACCTCGGCAATTTCATTATTATGCTGGGACAGGTGGCTTTCCTGGGCTCAGCGTGGTGTGTGGTGGTCTATATTTTATGCTTCTGGCTCTACTATGAGCGGATCATCATGGCAGAAGAAGATTTTTTGCGCAAGAAGTTCGGTTCGGCCTATGAAGAGTATGCGTTGCGGACGCCTGTGTTTATGCCGAATCTTGCACTCTGGACCAAGACGGCGTTGCCCTACTCCCTGAAGTTCATGATCCGGAAAGAGTGCCATGGCGTGTTGGTCATGATGTTGATCTATACAGCGCTTGGCCTGGCGTGTGACACTGTCGCCCACGGGGACTTTATCCACGCTCAGTTCTGGGGTCTCATGGCAGGAATTACGGTTGTGGTGTATTTGTTTGTAAATTTGCTGGCGAAGAAGTTGTTCAAATAAGTTCCCCTCTGTTGTGCATTTTGGACAGGAGAAGGGAATTGTAAACTGGAAGATGCACAATGTCTGATGAACTAAAACATGAATGCGGTGTTGGCTTGTTAAGGTTGCGTAAACCCTTAACAGCCTATCCTGAACACTATGGTTTGCAACAGATGGCGCTTCTCATGGAGAAGCAGCATAACCGTGGACAGGATGGCGCGGGTATTGCAGCCCTGAAAATCGAGTCTACCCCAGGGGAACCTTACTTTCACATTGAAAAATCGGCTGACCGTAATCCACTGGCCAATGTTCTGGAGCAGGTATGGGAGCGGCCTTTTCTCGGAGAGATCTTTCTAGGGCATCTGCGTTATGGAACTTTTGGTGGTCAGACCATCGAAGCTTGTCACCCCTTGCTGAAATACAGCGTTTGCCGTAACCGGACCTTGTTGCTGGCCGGTAACTTCAATCTCACCAACAGCCCTGCAATCTTTGATAGCCTGACGCGCAAGGGACACCACTTGCCTAATCGTCAGGATACGACCATCCTGCTTCACCAGATCGGACATGAACTGGAGAAGGCCTTGGATGCTGGAAATCCGATTGAAGGCGACCTCGCGATGCTCTTGTCAAAGGCGGCGATCTCGTGGGATGGCGGCTTCCTGATCTGCGGTATCTTGGGTGATGGTACGGCTTTCGCATTGCGCGACCCAGCCGGTATACGCCCGGGGTTCTATTACTTTGACGATGAGGTCGCGGTTGTGGCGTCTGAGCGTCCCGCCATCCAGACCACCTTCAATGTGAAGAGTGATGCTGTGAAGGAGATCTCGCCTGGCACCCTGCTCCTGATTTCCTGCGATGGGAAGACCGTGGAAGAACGGCCCTGCCTGATTCCCCGTGAGCCGCGTCGCTGCGTCTTCGAGCGAATCTATTTCTCGCGCGGAAATGATTCGGATATCCAACAGGAACGCCGGCTGATGGGCAAGCATCTGGTTCCACAGATTCTGGATGCGATTGACCAGGATTACGACAACACCTTCTTCTCATATATTCCAAACACAGCACAGATCAGCTTCCATGGTGTGCTCGATGAATTGCTCCACAAGCGCAACTTCCGCTTTGGCCAGGTCGTGCTCAAGGATGCTAAATTCAGAACCTTTATTGCCGATGCCAACCGACGTAAGGCCTTGGACATGCATATCTATGACATTGTCTATGGACTCATCCGTCCGAACCAGGATAATCTCGTCCTGTTGGATGACTCGATTGTGCGCGGCACGACCCTGCGCAATCTGATTCTCAAGATTGTCGACAGGCTGGAGCCCAAGAAGATCGTGGTGGTCTCTTCAGCGCCCCCCATCTGTTATCCCGACTGCTATGGCATTGACATGGCGAGCATGGGAGAGCTGATCGCCTTCCAGGCTGTGATCTCGCTCTTGAAGAAGGCGGGCAAGGAGTCCCTGCTTCACGAATGCGTGGGCTGTGCCCGCGAAGATCTGCTGAAGCCGGACGTAGCCATGCGCAATCGTGTGGCGCCGCTCTACGCGGCCTTCACCTTCGATGAGCTCTGCCATGAGATCGGACTCCTCCTCACGCCTGATGGTTTGAAGGCCAAGGTCACGGTCGTCTTCCAGCGGCTCGGAAATCTCCGCCTCTGTTGTCCGGACCACACTGGCGACTGGTACTTCTCCGGCAATTACCCCACCCCCGGCGGTAATCGCGTGGTGAATCAGGCCCTTGTCAACTACTGCGACAAGGTCAACAAACGCGCCTACTGAACATAGGCCATCTGATAACCTGCGATCTCGCCGAGCTCCATCCAATGGAGTTGAAACAGCTCCTTCAATTCTTTTCCCTTGTTCAAAAAAGACAGAAGATGTAAAATGCTGAAACATTGAATGATGTTGCCTAGCTAACCGTCTGTTGAACAAGGAGTCTGATTGTCGGAAAAAGAAGCAAACGCCCGTATTAAGATTAACAACCTGCTGGAAGCTGCAGGTTGGCGTTTTTTTCCTAAGGGTGACGCCCCCGCCAATATCCAACTCGAACCCAGTGTCACACTGAAACAGAATGCGCTCGACGAACTCGGTAATGACTTTGAAAAGGTTTCAAAAGGGTTCATTGACTTTCTCCTCCTCGATGCAAAAGGCTTTCCGCTCATTGTTCTTGAAGCTAAGGCGGAAAACAAAAATCCGTTCGTGGGCAAAGAACAAGCGCGAAAATATGCCCGTTCTCAGAATTGCCGCTTTGTCATCCTCTCAAACGGGAACCTCCACTACTTTTGGGATCTGGAGCGCGGCAGCCCCTACATCATCACCTCTTTTCCAACGCCGGAGTCGGTCATTGGATACCATAAGGTCACCCCTGATGCGAACCGTCTGGTCACAGAACAGGTGGGGGCCGATTATATCGTCCTGACCCAGCGGCCTCTTTATCAGTCAGATGCGGCGTGGAAGAAGGAGACGGAACGGCCGGGCTATATTCAGGCCAATAAACTCCGCTTCCTTCGTCCCTATCAGATGAAAGCGGTCCAGGGCTTGCAGGCCGCAGTCAAAGATGGACACGACCGGTTCCTTTTCGAAATGGCCACTGGTACGGGCAAGACGCTGACAGCCGCCGCCATCATAAAGCTCTTTCTACGTTCGGGCAATGTCCGGCGCGTACTCTTTCTGGTAGACCGTCTTGAATTGGAAGACCAAGCCAAAAAGGCCTTCTCTGCTCTTTTGTCCGCTGATTTCCAGACCGTCATCTACAAGGAGAACCGCGATGACTGGCGGCGGGCGGAGGTCGTCGTCACCACAGTCCAGTCCCTGCTCTTCAACAACAAGTACCAGAAGCTCTTCTCGCCAACCGACTTTGACCTCGTCATTTCTGACGAAGCGCACCGCTCGATCGGAGGAAATGCCCGCGCGGTGTTTGACTATTTCATCGGCTACAAGCTGGGACTTACCGCGACACCCCGCGACTATCTCAAGCATTTCGACAAGGTCGCCCCGACAACTCGCGATCCGCGCGAAGCTGAGCGCCGCCTGCTTCTCGATACCTACCGCACCTTCGGTTGCGAGAAGAGCCAACCCACATTCAGATATTCATTGCTCGACGGTGTGAAGGATGGCTTTCTGATCAACCCCGTTGTCGTGGATGCCCGGACGGAGATCACCACGCAACTGCTCTCAGAGGAAGGCTTTGTCGTTACCTTCACGGATGACACCGGCGAGGACCAGGAAGAGGCTTACAAGCAGCGCGAATTTGAAAAGCGCTTCTTTTCCGATGCCACCAATGGACTCTTCTGCAAGACCTTTCTTGAAAACGCGCTGCGCGATCCTGTCAGCGGTGAGATCGGCAAGTCCATCATCTATGCCGTCAGCCAGAACCATGCGGCTAAACTGGCCAACATCCTGAATCTCATGGCGGAAAAAATGTTTCCAGGGAAATACCAGTCAGACTTTGCCATCCAGGTCACCTCTCAGATTCCAGACGCCCAGCAGTTCACTATCAATTTTAGCAACAACAATCTCCTGGGCTCTGCCAACTTCTTGTCCGCCTACAAGACCAGCAAAGCGCGCGTCTGCGTCACGGTCGGCATGATGACCACAGGGTATGACTGCCCGGACATCCTCAACCTCGGCCTTTTCCGTCCGATCTTCTCGCCGACTGATTTCATCCAGATCAAGGGACGCGGAACCCGGACACACGATTTTCGGGACCAGCTTTTTGATGTGGAACTCAAGGAAAATGTCGTCAAGCCACATAAAGAGGCGTTCAAGCTTTTTGACTTCTTTGGTAACTGCGAATATTTCGAAGAGGATTTTAACTACGACGAAGTGCTCGTCCTGCCGCGTCCCACAGGCAAAGGCAAGGACGGTGGCGGTGGCGAAGAACCGCCAGCCAAGCCAGAAGCGTATGAGCATCTGGGTTCGGACATCATCTCATCTATCAAAGAAGAAGCCGTCGGCTACGAGGGCATGAAGATCGACCGCATGTTCTTCGCGAAATTCGAATCGTCCATCCGAGAAAACGCAACCATCGCCAAGGCCGTTGAAGCGGGCCAATGGGATCGTGTCATTGAGTACGTCAACCAAGAGGTCTTCGACAAGCCGGAGCAGTACTACACGCTCGACAAATTGCGCAGGGCGGCGACTGTGGACCGCCGACTGACGCTGCGCGAGATCCTCGAAAAAATCTTCGGACTCATCCCCCGTTTCAAGTCCAAGGACGAGCTACTGGAAGAGGAGTTCGCCAAGTTCGTCTCCGACATCAAGCCCGAAGAAGCTGAGGCTATCCCGGCCCTCAAGACCTATTTCAAGGCCTACATTATCAGCGATCAGATCCGCCTCATCATCGAAAGCCACGACTTCACCGAACTGGCCACGAATCCTGTTTTTTCCACACGCGACTTCAAGGCCGTCCCTGAAAAGTATCGCGATCTCATCCCCGAATACATCAAGGACTACGTCAGCCTCAATCAATTCGTAGCATAGGAAACCATGTTAGACACCGAGACCAAGCGCCGCATCGACTCCGCCCGCGACATCCTTGTGGGCAAAGTACCAGACCCCAAATCCCAAGTCGAACAGATCACCATCGCCCTGATTTACAAATTCATGGACGACATGGATGCCGAATCTGCGGAGCTGGGCGGCAAGCGTAAGTTTTTCGCAGGCGACTTCGCCCGCTACGGTTGGGCCAAGCTCATGCGTTCTGGGCTGGGCGGACACGAGACCCTCGCCCTTTACGCAGAGGCTATCGACAAGATGCCCGCAAATCCCGGCATCCCGCTGCTCTTCCGCGATATCTTCAAGAACGCCTATCTGCCCTATCGCGACCCCGAGACGCTCAAGGCGTTCCTCAAGATCATTGATGAATTCAGCTACGACCACAGCGAACGCCTCGGCGATGCCTTTGAATACCTTCTCAGTGTCCTTGGTTCCCAAGGCGACGCTGGACAGTTCCGCACCCCGCGCCATATTATTGATTTCATGGTCGAAGTCCTTGATCCCAAGAAGAACGAGACCATCCTCGATCCCGCCTGTGGCACGGCTGGATTCCTCATCTCCGCCTACAAGCACATCCTCAAGGCCAACACCCACGCCAAAGGCCACTCCTCCCTCACCCCTGAAGAGCGTGGTCGCCTCGCTGAAAATATCAAGGGCTACGACATCTCGCCTGATATGGTGCGCCTCTCGCTCGTGAACCTCTACCTGCACGGCTTCGCCGCCCCGCATATCTACGAGTACGACACCCTCACCTCCGAAGAGCGCTGGAACGACTTCGCCGATGTAATTTTAGCCAACCCGCCCTTCATGTCGCCAAAGGGTGGTATCAAGCCCCACAAGCGCTTCTCCATCCAGGCCAAGCGCAGCGAAGTCCTTTTCGTGGACTACATGGCTGAACACCTCACGCCGAACGGACGCGCCGGCATCATCGTCCCTGAAGGCATCATCTTCCAGAGCCAGGATGCTTACAAGAGCCTGCGCAAGATGCTCGTCGAAAACTCCCTTGTCGCGGTTATATCCCTTCCGGCAGGTTGCTTCAATCCCTACTCAGGCGTTAAGACATCGATCCTCATCCTCGATAAGACCCTTGCTAAAAAGGCAAAAACCATCGCCTTCTTCAAGGTCGAAAATGACGGCTTCGGCCTCGGCGCCCAGCGCCGTGAAATCACCAAGAACGATCTGCCGCAAGTCAAAGCCGAACTACATACCTATCTCCAAGCCCTCCGCCGTGGACAGTCCGCAGACGAACTCACGCTAACCACAGGTCTTGTCATTCCCAAAGAAAAGATCGCCACCAATGGCGACTACAATCTGAGCGGAGAACGGTATCGGGAAGGGGCTGCATCCAGTGCCCATTTCCCTCATGTTCCGCTCGCAACGGTTTGCACGATCAACCCGCCAAAACGCGAAGGGCTCACCTTGCCGCCCGACACGCTTGTTTCCTTTGTGCCCATGAGTGATATTGGTGAAAACAGAATAATGTTTCAGGCCAAGGAAACCCGTAAAATCAGCGAGTTGGGCGCAAGTTATACCTATTTTGCTGATGGTGATGTGCTGCTCGCAAAGGTCACACCTTGTTTTGAAAATGGTAAAGCGGGTATTGCCAAAGGCTTAGTTAACAGCACGGGCTTTGGATCAAGTGAATTTTATGTTTTTCGACCAAGCAACTGCGTTCTTGCCGAATACATTTACTTTTGCTTAATGCATTCGACTTTCAGGGAATCTGCTATTGCACAAATGACTGGGACAGGTGGGCTACAACGAGTGCCGAAGGGATATGTAGAACAGTTCCAAATTCCCCTCCCTCCACTTGAAATCCAGAAAGAGATCGTGGCAGAGATTGAGGGCTACCAGAAAATCATCAACGGTGCCCGCACCGTCCTCAACAACTACCGCCCCCACATCCCCGTCGATCCAACGTGGCCGATGGAGCCACTTGAGAAAATTTGCGAGGTCCGCTCAGGAGGTACGCCCAGCCGTGCCGAGGATTCCTACTGGAACGGGCACATTCCTTGGGTTGGCTCAACGGTGTGTAAAGATGGAGAGGTGACACAAGCTGAGGAGTTCATCACCGATGCTGGCTTGAAGAACTCTGCCGCTAAGATCCTTCCAAAAGATACCACTTTGATAGCGTTGGTAGGAGCAACGATTGGCAAGACCGCCATCTTGAAGTTTGAATCCACGACGAATCAGAACATCGCCGGTATTTATCCCAAATCACGGGAGGTGCTGGAGCCGGTATATCTATTTCATGCTGCACAGCAACTTTATCCAGAGTTTTTGAAGTTAGGCGAAGGCAAGTTTCGCATGGCGAATCTCTCCTTTGTTCGGGAACAGAAAATCCCCCTCCCTCCTATCGAGACGCAGCGTGCAATTGTTGCGGAGATTGAAGCTGAGCAAGCCCTTGTCAACGCCAACCGCGACCTCATCACCCGCTTCGAGAAGAAAATCCAAACTACCCTCGCCCGGGTTTGGGGGGAGTGAGAAACGTGTTACATCGGAGGATTAGGCTAGCAGTTTCAATCCATAAGTATCGCTTGTGAAAGTTGCGCAACAAATGAGCAAAAACAAAAAGAAAAAACGGAAAAAATGGGTTCCGAAGGTTCATTTGAAAGCGCCGCACAAAACGCCCGTGCCCGCTCCGACATCAACACCATTTGAGCAACAACCCATATCCCAAAAAACTCGGTTTTTGAAATATTTTTGGTTCATGTTTTTTACTATGATTCCGCTTGTCATTGGTTTTTGGAACGATACACTGGGTCTACGTAGTTACTATTTCCCAAAGACTAAAGAAGTCATAGTCCTATCGTCTACGCGAATCGATCTCGGTTTGGGCACCAAAAAGACCATAAACAACTTCTTTATCCGAAATATTGGCGAGGTGGATCTTTATCAGGTAACCGTTAAGCTTCAACTCAGCTCTTCAACACTTTCATTGACAAATAATGATGTAGGGGTGGAGATGATTGATGTACCGTCAAACGCAGCGATGCCCCAACCAATTTCTGGCGATCCATTTAATCAGGCACTCATTGCATTTCACGGAACGGTTATGCATGGACGAGACACCACAGATCATGAGGCTTTTTGGCTAACAATTTCACATCTTCCGCCAAAAGCGAATGCCGGATTTCGTATCCGTAATCAATCATTTAAAACTTTGCCGCCAGGCGAACATTACTTCCTTTCTTCGGTTTCTTTTTTCACAAACGCGCCTCCAGCAAGTTTAATGCTTGAGGATGGTTCATCTGGACTCGAATTCCCAAGGTTTGATGCAATGGGAATAAGGTCACTTGGCCCTGGAACAATGCACATGCTGGGTTCAATGAGCACCACACCGATCGCGGGAGCTTATAGAGTTACAAATGCGAACAGTTTGATTTTGGCGGGGGACTTTGATTCGGCAGAAAGAGAATTAACACGTGCAATTCAAATGAATCCATCTCTTGGCGTAGCTTATGGCAACCGAACCGGCATACGGTTAATGAAAGGCCGTTTACAAGATGCCTATCAAGACAGCTTGAAGGCACTTTCGTTACTGCCTGACGATCCCTTAACGTATGCCCATATGGCTCAATGTCTTCAAAGCCTTGGTCGTAAAGACGAAGCACTCACCAATTATTCTAAGGCCATTTCCCTCTCAGGCACTAACAAAGCAAGTCTGATATACGAGAGGGGAGTAGTATTGAGCGAGTTGGACCGATATAGTGAAGCGCGACGGGATTTCGATCAGGCAATTCTATTAGGCTATACAAATGAATGGCCGTACTACAGTAAAGGTGTGGCGTTATTTAACGAAAATTCTATTAGCAATGCAATTTTTGAATTTAATAAAGCTATTGCTAGGCGACCAGACATGGAACAAGCATATATCGCGCGAAGTTTAGCTTTTGCTAAAGAAAGTAAATATAGTCAGGCAGCTCGGGATTTAAAGGAAGTGATGCGACTGAACACATCATTGCGAACGGAAGGTAACGTTTCTTTGCTGTCCACTTACGAGGCACTGGACGATGCAATAAGTGGGCGTGAAGATGCAGCACTCGAATATTTCTCAAAGGTCATAACCAACAATCCAAAAGATTGTGCCGCGTATGGCAATCGCGCCTCCGTCTATATCAAGAAAGGTGATATCGAAAAGGCAATGGCGGACTATCGAGTTATTACGAACCTTCCACCCTCACTGCCGGCATCTACAATGGCAACCTACAACCTCGGCATGTACAGTTTCAATTTGGGAAATTCATGTCTTAACCAGGGTGATATGCAAGGAGCGATTGCACACTATCAAGAGTCTTGCAAACTTAATCCTTCACATGCTGAAAGTTATTTTTACCTTGCTGTTGCGCTCTCTCAAACAGGTGCGATTGCAGCAAGTCAACCGCACTTTGAAAAAGCACTGAAACTGAACCCCTCACTGGGTACACTTATGAAGTCACCGAGTGTAACAAATATTCTTACTCGATCAAAATAATACTGCGGAAGGCAAGAAGCCCCATCAAGTTATTTCACCT
Organism: uncultured bacterium; assembly: GCA_903935195.1. GTDB lineage: Bacteria > Verrucomicrobiota > Kiritimatiellia > RFP12 > UBA1067 > CAIZQW01. The sequence continues at coordinate 37,055 of CAIZQW010000287.1, read as the reverse complement.
CTTTTTACCCCCATGAAAACCTTAAATATTATAGTCATCGGAATTGATGTGGGAGGCTCGCGGAAGGGCCAAAAAAGTTAAAAGTGAATGAACAAAATGCGGCTTGCCGATCGCGGGTTACTAACGGTTCTGTATAAAAATTATGAATACACAGCTTAAAGACATATCGCAATGGGACTTGGATTATGTTCGCGGCCTTCCGGTCGGAGAGTTTGATTGGCTTGATTTCAAGGATAGTCGATGGGTGGATAACGGCAAATTCTTAGATGAACTGTCTGAATATGTCTCTGCGTTTGCCAACTACGACGGGGGATTCTTAGTTTTGGGAATCCGTAATCCTCATGGTGGAAAGCCTTTGGAACTGGATGAAGGAGTTGACTTAAATAAAAAGGGAGGTAAACAGGGTCTGAAATCCTGGCTTGAAGATATAATTCCGAACCTAACCGATCCATCGATTCCAAAACTTAACATCCATGTCGTCACGGACCCTGCTGGCAACTCCTTCTCCTCCGGTCGGGGCCTGATCGTCATTCACATTCCGCCGAGTGATGTAGCACCACACCAAGCTAATGACAAAAAGTACTATACACGCATTGGTTCTAAGCTCAATGCGATCGGTCATCGAGCCGTATTAGACATTCTCAACCGGAAGCAGAATCCTAAAGTCAAAACCGAGATCTATGTGAATTTTAATCAGTTGGGAGGAGAAAACAATATCTTTTGGCGAGTTACAAATCTCTCCAACGTCTTTGCTCGATACGTGATGACAAGAATGGAGCTCCCCGTCCACATTGATGGTAATTTCATCGAGATTCCAGGCACAACCATAGAACTGCTAGATGACGGGAAGACTAAAGTTAGACGACTCACAGGAAGCAATCATTCGGACCAACCACTCTTTCCGCAAGGCGTAATCACAAAAAAGTTTAACTTCGTCTGTACAGGAAGAAATTGCGATCTTTTAACCCCCACTTCCATCCGCTACCAAACATTTGCCGACAACATGCCACCTGAAGAAGGAATAATTCCCATAGAAGACGCGTCCAGCTTGACGAGGAAGAAGGTCTCGGATACAAAGCAGACTGAATAAATGCGCAGTACTATAATAATCGCCCGTTTTTATCATAAACAGGTGAATAGGCTCCAAAATCGCGAACTATGTTTGTACACCTATCATAATGGTAAGACTTGGGTTGTCTTGCATAAACAGAAATGAATTCGCCAATTAACTGGCTCTTGTGCGATTCATTAATTTGCTTTAAATGGGCGTATCTTTTCGTTTCTTCCGGTCTATAGATATCTCTGTGCCATATCTCATAGTGCTTAGCCCACTGTCTGTCTTCTGCTGCCCAGTCTTTTCCATCAAGCATCCTTGACCCAAGCCAAGAATACCTTTTAACTTTGTGCTTTATCGTCCGATGTTTAAGCCACTCCAGGAATTCCGTCCTCCATTGTCCATACGAGACACCTCTCACTGAATATATCGTCTGATCTGAAAAGCTTGGCATCTGAATGCCGTTGTATGGATCATCTGGATATGTTCCTCCAATTTTTTTCCATAAGACGTATTCTTCTGGAAAAAATATTTTCTTCATCCAATTAAACGCAAAATACAACAAAGGCAACACGCCGAAGAAGAATATCAATAGCAGAAGTTCAGGAATATGTGTATGCCGCCCCATTACGCCTTGCCTCCTTTCGTTGTGTATGTTAGAGATTTTTAAAGTACCATTTTAAGGGTGCTTTGAACAATAGCAATTTCGAGATAAGAGAGGCAGCATTTCAAGGCGGAGATAGAGGTGGACTAATCAAGGGGTAAAGAAACTGGGCGTGCCGATTTGCAACGGCAAGCCCAGCTTGGGTTTATTTACCGCGGGATCCATTGTCGCGTCCACCGCCCGATGGCCTGCCTGTCGTACTGGGATAACCTGCTCCGCCACCTTTATTGAGTGTATTCATTTGTTGTTCCTGTTGTTCTGTTGTTGGGACCACAAAACTGTTTTGTGGTCGACAAGAATTAGAATATACGAAAGCGGTTGACTCACGATAGTAAGCATTTTGATTTTATAAGTTGTTCTTCTATAAAGTGTTATGCATTGAACAAAGGATTATTTAGGCCTCCCAAACTATTGTATTGTAAATAAGCACGTATTCTTGTAACTTTTCGCAATACGAGATTACCGAATGAATCAAAGAATAAATGATTTCACGTTGTTCCGATCTTTATTTTACTGGCTAATTCTCTTTGATGCTTTTGATAAAGTTCAAAACAGCGATAAGCGAGACAAGTTAAAAATAATTAGATTCTTTCGAAACTGCTTAAGCGGTAAAGAGCAAACAGAGGATGAGACTCGGTTGATTATTTCTAAAACAATGGCGAACACGGCCCCGCCTGCTTTAATGCTTATTCATGCTTTATTTCATTCTCTTACTCCATCAATTGCTAATCAACTTGCCGAACCACTTATTTTAAGGGCCGCATTTTGGAACGCTAACCAGTTTGGATTTGTTTATCTATGGCATATTAATGAGCTCGTTCGTCGTAGATTTGCATCATTGTGTAATGAACAAATCTCTACAGCTCTCAAATTTTCTGATGTCGAAGTTCCGGGATCCTATCTAGACACCCTGCCTTCAAAAATTAACGCAGATGGAAAACTCTTGAATTTTGGATTTAAAGAAAAGCGACTTTTTAGGCTAGAATCGCTTATGTTATTCATCGCCTGTAAGGAAGCTTTTCAAGATCCTGCGTTATTTAAAATTACTGAAGCGGTAAAGTCCTTTGACCTTGGTCAATATATGCGTAGCTATCTTGATGGACTTTTTTTGGATGGCGAAAAGTACAAAGTTTTTCGAATATTTGACGCGAACGAAAGAAGAGATTTATCAGGCAAAATTGAAACAAAAAACGAGGATGGGCGGAGGAGCTATTTCTATGGCGCACTCAGAAATAAAAATCTTGATTTTAACTTCTTGCACAACTTCTTCAAAGCGTATTATGAATTCAAGTATAAAGGCCATACACCAACGGGATTGATTTCACAATCTGTGACAACAGTTCAGTTGTTACATATACTTGACAAAATTGTTTTATTAAATCGGAAACCTGATACTTGCGAAAAACCGAAGATAAGAACATCTAAAATATCAAAGAACTGTTTGATACAATGCTTTAGAAAGATCGAGGCATATGTTGAGCACCTTGATAGTTTTCACAAAGCTAATCTGAAAGTCTTTGATCCTTTTCTTTCAGAGATCAACCCCCTCATTGAAAAAATTGATAGTTTTCTGCTTAAACAATATGAACACCACCATTTGCAGTCAGCTACTAAATGATATGAAACGCTCAAACAACACAGTCATTGGAATCGATGTAGGCGGCGCTCGGAAGGGCTTTCATGCGGTAGTGATGCGTGAGGGGCAGATCTGCGGGAGAAAGACAGACTGGGATCCGATGGCGATAATGGAGTGGTGTCTGGAGCAGGAAGCCTCTGTTGTGGGTGTGGATGCGCCATGCATGTGGAGTGTTGCGGGCAAACACCGGAAAGCGGAACGCCTCTTGAATCAAGAGGGGATGCACTGTTTTTATACGCCGACCCGGGAGCGCGCCAAGGAAAATCCTTTTTATAGCTGGATGCTGAATGGCGAGAAACTCTTTAAAGCCCTGGGCAAGCACTTTTCATTGTACACGGGAAAGCGTCAGGCAAAACGGGTCTGTTTCGAAACCTTTCCCCATGCTATTGTATGCGCCTTAAGCGGTCGTATTGTTCCGGCCCATCCGAAGACGCGTGTCCGTCGTGAGGTATTGAGCACGCTCGGACTCGACATCACCCTCCTGACCAACATCGATCTCGTTGATGCCGCACTCTGCGCTGTTACCGCAGAAGCCTTCAGGCGAAATCAAATCACATGCTACGGCGAACCAAAAGAGGGGTATGTGGTAGTGCCGAAGGGGAACTAAGGTTGATTTCCTTACGGTTCTTTAGCGCAATCTCCTGATTTTTTTAAACCTTTTAAAAATACTCTTTAAGTCCTCGCCCTGAGTGTGGTATTATTTTTACCACACAAGGGAGAGGATTATGAACTTTGGCGAATTACTCAAAAACACACGTATCGCAAATCGGCTGACACTGCGTCAGTGCAGTGCCGAGCTTGGCATCGACCCAAGCAACTGGAGCAAGATGGAACGCGGCATCCATCCGGCACCTAAAGACACTGGAGTCTTGGAACAGTGGGCCTCATTTTTCAAGCTAGAGGCAAACGAACGTCAGGTGTTCTTCGATGCGGCTGCTCTGTCGAGGCGTGAATTGCCATCGGACCTTGCCACGGATGGACTTCTGCTCCAAGCCTTACCGGCATTTTTCCGTGCGGTGAGAAGTAACGAAATGGATCAGGCGAAAATGGAGCAGTTCATTCAGGATCTCAAGGCTCTTCACTCGCCAGACAAGGAGACGGCTGAATGAACGGCATAGACCCTATCTGGGAGCGGGCAGAGGAATTTCGCGACACCTATTTTTCTGGATCGCAGGCCTCTTTGCCCATCGATGTCTTTACCGTCGCTGAGCTCGATTTAAAGTTAGACATCATCCCCTTTGACGACCTCTTTGCCAAGTATAACATGGATGCGATGCTTCTTCAGAATTTCACAGGCATCTATGTCGATGCAGAGGCCTATCAATATCTTGAGAAAGGGCCAGTTTGGAAGCAAAAGCGGTTACGATTCACGTTCGCGCATGAATTGGGCCACTTTGTTCTGCATAAAGCGGAGGCAACCAAACACAAATTCTCGAATTTTACCGACTTTTTCCGCTGGCTGCACGAGGATAGCCCAGCACGATATCGAATAGAACAGGAGGCTAATGAATTTGCCGGACGACTTCTCGTTCCTCATTCTCGATTACAAGCGGATTTTGATTTGTTTAGCCACCAGGTTGCACAAATTTTACCTCATTGGCGTACCCTTCCAGATTTAAGACACTCTTTTGCTGACAAACTGTCGGATAAATATGGCGTTAATATTCCCGTTATCGAAATACGGCTTGATCGCGAGAATATTTGGCCAGCGCAATAGCTTCTACACTGTCTTCGGAGGTGCGAGGCGGACGAGGTGTCGTAGATCTATATCCTTGGTGAAGACGTTTCTACTGGTTACGGCTCGTCCATAGCCGATATGTTAAACGCAAACCTAAACAGGGAAATATAATAGACTTCCTTTCCGTTTCAGCACGAATAAGGGGTTGCAAAGCGCCCCCTGTTCAGCTACTCTTTTGCTCTCTATCACGGACAGGGAAACTCACTAGAATGAGCAAAAGAAATAAATACATATTCATCATCGCACAGATTTTTGGGATACTCAGTTTGACGGGGTTTGGTTTGGGCGCACTGCAAGCTGAAGATTCTAAGGCAAAGCCCAACATCATCATTATACTCGCAGATGATATGGGGTATTCGGATCTCGGCTGTTACGGGAGTGAGATTGAGACCCCCAACCTCGACGGTCTCGCAAAGAACGGTCTGCGTTTTACCCAGTTCTATAACACAGCCCGTTGCTGGCCCTCACGAGGAGCATTGATGACCGGCTACTATGCACAGCAGATTCGCCGAGACATGCTACCGAATGAGACGGGCGGTTATTATGGCGTGCGCCAGCAGTGGGCGCCATTGTTGTCGGAATTTCTTAAACCCGCAGGGTATCGCAACTACCATAGTGGCAAGTGGCATATAGATGGTAAGGTTTTAGAAAATGGTTTTGACCGCTCGTTCTGTCTGGAAAAAAACTTCGGTTACTTCTCAAGTATTGGCAATCTTGTGGATGATCGGCCTGATCCTGTCACGAACGCGAACTACTATTCGACACTCGCAACCTCTTCACATGTACTCGAGTGCCTTAAGGATCATGCGGTCCGTTACAAGGATCGCCCCTTCTTCCATTTTGTCGCCTTCACCGCGCCCCATTTCCCGCTTCAGGCGCTGCCCGAGGATATTGCGAAGTATCGGGATCGTTATTTGGAGGGTTGGGACGTCATGCGCAACGCCCGTTACGCCCGCGCGAAGGAGATGGGCATTGTCAATACATCGCTCTCACCTGTGGAACGCGAAGTCGGGCCTCCCTATTACTTTAAAGAGGTTCTTGGCGTCATCGGTCCCGACGAGGTGAATCGTCCGCTCCCGTGGACGGAACTGACAGAGGATCAACGCCGCTTCCAAGCTACAAAGATGGCGATTCATGCCGCGATGGTGGATCGTATGGACCGCGAGATCGGACGCATCATCGCCCAACTCAAGGAGATGGGGGCCTTCGAAAATACGATGATCCTCTTCGTCTCCGACAACGGCGCCAGCGCCGAGATGATGGTTCGCCACGGCGGTCACGATCCAAAAGCCGAACCCGGCAGCGCAAACACCTATCTCTGTCTCGGTCCTGGCTTCTCAAGCGCGTGTAATACGCCTCTTCGTCGCCATAAGTCATGGGTCTACGAAGGGGGCATCAGCACGCCACTTGTGGTCCACTGGCCCAAGGGTATTGCCGCACGTAATGAACTGCGTCATACGCCAGGTCATCTCATCGATATTGTTCCGACAGTACTCGAGGCTGCAGGAATTAAAAAGCCGACCACGTGGAACGGCGAGCCCATTCCGCCTGCCCCAGGCAAGAGCCTTGTGCCAGCCTTTGTTAAAGATCAACAGATTGACCGCGAATCGCTTTGGTGGTTGCACGAAGGAAATCGCGCCCTCCGGGCAGGCGACTGGAAAATTGTGGCAGACAAAGGTAAGCCTTGGGAGCTCTATGATTTGAGTGTTGACCGTGCCGAACAACATGACCTTGCTGCTTCGAAGCCGGATCGCGTGCAGAAACTTGAGCGGCTTTGGCTCCAACAGACCGACCGCTTCACCGAACAGGCGGCTCTTCCAAAGGCCAAGCAACCGAATATCCTTTTCCTCTTCAGTGATGACCATGCCCTGCAAGCGATTTCAGCCTATGGCGGCCGTTTCAAGGATATCGCTCCTACGCCGAATCTGGACCGTATTGCGAAGGCTGGTGCGATCTTTGAGCGCTCCTATTGCGCCAACTCGATTTGCGGTCCCTCGCGCGCCTGCATCCTCACAGGGAAGCACTCGATCAAGAACGGCTTTATTGACAATAGCAGTTGCTTCAATGGTGAGCAACCGACCTTTCCGAAATATCTGCAAAAGGCCGGATATCAGACCGCGATCATCGGCAAGTGGCATCTCGTCTCTAATCCTACAGGCTTCGATTATTGGGAGGTTCTTCCGAGTCAGGGAAGTTATTGGAATCCCGATTTCATCCAGATGGATGGGAAACAAAAACGCTTCGAAGGGTATGTCACTGACCTGATTGCGGATAAGACACTTGATTGGCTTAAGAACCGGCGTGACAAGGATAAACCCTTCCTGCTGATGAGCCAACACAAGGCACCGCATCGCAACTGGTTCCCACCCGCACGACATTTTGACCTCTTCAAAGGACGTGACCTGCCCGAGCCCGAAACGTTGTTTGATGACTATGCAAACCGCAGTGTCGCGCTGAAAAAGCAGAAGATGAGCATCAACAAGGATTTCTTTTGGGGCTGGGATATGCTGCTTCACGGTAAACCTGCGGACCCACGCTTTGCCGATGGCCTCGCCAATAACGAATACACGCGGATGAATGTTGGGCAGAAGGCAGCTTTCGACAAAGCCTATGGAGAGGAAAATAACCTTTTGGTTGAGCGCCTCGCCAAGGGCATGAGCGATGAAGAGGTTATCCGCTGGAAGTATCAGCGTTATATTAAAGACTATCTCCGGTGCATACGCTCACTTGATGAAAACATCGGACGTGTCCTCGATTATCTCGCTGAGTCTGGCCTTGCGGAAAACACCATTGTCATCTACTCGTCCGACCAGGGCTTCTACTTAGGTGAACACGGCTGGTATGATAAGCGCTGGATGTTTGAGGAGTCCTTTGCCATGCCCTTCCTGATCCGTTGGCCAGGAGTGATCAATCCGGGTGTCCGCTCACAGGCCCTGATCCAGAACATTGACTACGCGCCGACCTTTCTCGAGGCCGCAGGTATTAAGATCCCGGAGGATATTCAAGGACGGAGCCTTTTGCCAGTCTTCAAAAAAAATGGCGTCGCGCCAGCCGATTGGCGGGCTTCACTTTATTATTATTACACAGGCGAAGATACGCACAACGTGGCCAAGCATGATGGTGTTGCGACGCAGCGCTACAAACTCATGCGCTTTCCGGACACGGACGAATGGCAACTCTTTGACCGCGAAAAAGATCCTCAGGAGATGCGCAGCTTACATGATGATCCGGCTTATGCCGAAACGCTGGCCAAAATGAAGGCGCTCTACAAAGAACTGCGTGCGACGTATGAAGTAGACAAGTAGAGGTCGGATAGCCCGGGTAGCGCGTACAGCTCGGGAAGCGCGTGAGTTAACCCCCGCACCCTCTGACCTCTGCCCTCTGACCTCAGTCCTCTGTCTCACTTCTCCACTTCAACCGTGATCTTTACGCGGCAGCCGCAGCGCGGACATTTCCACTCTTTCGAATAGGGCTTGTCGGCCGTCGGCTTCTCGATCTCCATCTCGGTGGTGTAGCCACAGCGCGGACACTTGATATGGAGCTTAACGGTTTTTTCTGCAGCATCGATCACCGTCGCTCCGGTTGCTTTGAAGTGGGAGGCCGCCTCGGTGGGGATCGGTGCCTCCGCGGTTTTACAGGAGCTGAGTACGAGCGCGGCTGAGAGCGGAATACAGGCTTGAATGAATTGACGACGTGAAGTCATAGGAATCTCCTTTATTTTGAACACACAATTGATAAATATTATATGCTCAGTCCGCCTTAAGTTCAAGCCAGCAGTTGCACTTCGATGAGGCCGCGGACGGAGTTGCCGCAGAAGAGGCGTTCGGCTTTCTGGAGGTCGTTGAGGCGGAGAATGCGCTCCTGGCATTTGCCGTCGTCGAGCAGCTTTTGGCGCAGAATGCCGTTTAGGAGTCCGCAGGAAAGCGGGGGTGTGTAGAGCACGCCATTGATCTGTGCGAAGAGGTTGCTTCGCGAACCCTCAGTCACCTCACCGTGCTCATTCAAAAAGAGTTCATCAAAGAGCTCGCCCGTACGAATTTTGTCAGCGCTCTCCGCATACCAGGGACGATAGGTTGTCTTGTGGCGGAGCAAGGGCTCGAAGCTCGCGACGCAATGCGGAGCAATTGCAATACGTGTCGAGTGTATTCCCTTGTCAGGATGCAGCTCTGTCGTGAAGGTGCCGTCCCGTGCGAGCAACAGGCGTAAGATGCCATCAGCCTGTTGCGGATGGGTCATGGAAGGTTTCTGGAAAGGGAAACCCAGGGCCTTTGCCGATTGTTCCATGCGTGCCAGGTGTTCCTCACCGGTGAGCCAGATGCCATCCGTGACGCGGATCGTCTCCAGAAGCTGGTAATCGCCCTGGAGGAAAGCGGTCTTGGTCTGGGTTTCAAGCCACTCCTCTTGCGGATCGGAGTCCCAGACAATGCCACTGCCCACGCGGTAACGATAGTCGGCTTCTTCTCGCGTGCGCTGGAGGATGCGGATCGGGACGCTGAAGGTCGCGCGGCCGGGCTGAAGAAAGGCGATGGCGCCGCAATAGACCCCGCGGGGTCCTTTTTCAAGCGCGTCAATGATGGCCATGGTACTGCGTTTAGGCGCACCCGTTACGGAGCCGCAGGGGAAGAGCGCCTTAAAAATCTCCCACAGGGATGTGGACTCCTTGAGCTCCGCGACAATCTCCGAAGTCATCTGGTGGAGGGTGCTGTGGGTTTCGACGTCAAAGAGCTGGGTGACCTTGACGCTTCCCGGGGTGGCTACCTTTCCAAGATCATTGCGCAAGAGGTCCACGATCATCACGTTTTCAGAGCGGTTCTTGGCATCCTCCTGCAGGCCGACCCGATTGGCGTCATCTTCTGCGCTGTTTTTTCCGCGGCTGGCGGTGCCCTTCATCGGCTTGGCGCGGATGGTGCGTCCCTTGATCTCAAAGAAGAGTTCAGGGGAGAAGGAGAGGATGCTCTCGTATTGGTTTTCGATGAAAGCGGTGTAGGGGGTAGTCTGGCGCGGGAGGAGCATCTCATAGAGGTCAAGCGGCGCGAGCGATGTCCGAAGGCGGCTGTCATACGTGTAGTTGACCTGATACGTGTTGCCCTCGGCGATCTCCTCCTTGATCCGCAGGAGGGCGGCGCAATAGGTGGCAAAGTCAATGGAAGGTATGGCGGTCAACGGGACGCAGGGTCGGACAGCCGGGGTCGTAGGCTGGGCTGTTTGATGAACTTCAAAATAGAGCAGGGGGAGTTTTGAGCGGAAGGCGCGGTCGAGCAAGGCATTCTTCGCCTCATAGCGGATGTACCCCAGAAGGGTATTGCGCTGCCACGCTTGCTCGATCTTTTGAAAAGCCTCCGCCAGCCCATCGTAGTCAAAGGCTTCTATGACATCTAACGGACTCTCAAAAGACATGTTGGCATAACGCTGCATGAGTTATAAACAATCTCATAATCTCTTAAGCAGGTCAAGCGATCCATAGGTTACGGTTTCGTAAAAATGTGACACTTTTGTTTTACTCGAATGTAAACATAATGGCTTTCGCGCAGAGCGGTAGGAATCAAAAAGTCCTTTCAAAGACCTTTTTTGACTCAAAAAGGCTATTTCGGACTATTTTTAGAAAAACGGTTTGTATGGCATATTAGTTGCATGTATCGTAAAAGGTTTGAGGCAGAATAAAGCTGAGAGGGGTGTGTTGATGCAAAATAGAGCATTTTTGGCGCTGGCGGATGGAACGGTCTTCTTTGGGAAGGCTGCAGGAGCCGCTGTTGATCAAGTGGGCGAGGTGGTCTTTAATACCGGCATGACGGGGTATCAGGAGATTGTCTCGGATCCTTCGTACGCTGGACAGATCGTGACACTAACCACGGCTGAGGTGGGCAACTATGGCTGTTGCGCCGACGCAATGGAGTCCAGGAAGCTCTTTTTGAGCGGCCTGATCATTCAGGGACTGAATCCTCCTTCGAACTTTAAGTCGGAGTGTTCGCTTCCTGACTTGCTCAAGCAGCATCAGGTGCCGTGCCTTTACGAGGTCGACACGCGTAAACTGACCCTTCACTTGCGTTCATGCGGAACAGTGAAGGGTTTTTTGCATACTTCAACCGAGGCCATTACGCCGGAGCAGGGTGTCGCCCGTGCGCGGGAGTGGGTTGGTCTCGACGGACAAGACTATGCCGCAAAGGTCACAGACCCCAAGGGGTATGACTGGAGCACCGCGGGTGATTTCCGTGTGGTGGCCTACGATTTTGGTATTAAGTATAACATCCTGCGTTGCTTGGCTGGACAGGGCATGGCTGTGAAGGTGGTTCCCTCCTGGACGACGGCGAAGGAAGTTTTGGCACTGAAGCCGGATGGCGTGTTTTTCTCCAACGGACCCGCGGATCCTTCGGCAGTTAAGGGAGCGATTCAGGCGGCAAAGGAGCTGACCGGGAAGGTGCCACTCATGGGTATCTGCCTAGGGCACCAGATCATGGGCCTGGCCATGGGCGCCCAATGCGGACGTCTGAAATTCGGCCATCATGGATGCAACCATCCAGTCAAGAACCTGCTGACCGGGCTGGTGGAGATTACCAGCCAGAACCACAACTATGCGCTCAGTCCTGAGAAGCTTCCCAGCCAGCTCGAATTGACGCATATCAACTTGAATGACCAGACCGTCGAAGGCATTCGTCACAAGAGCGAGCCGGCGTTTGCTGTCCAGTATCATCCAGAGGCAGCACCCGGACCGAATGACGCATTTTATCTTTTTAAACAATTCAGATCATTGCTGGAGGGCGCAAAATGACCAAGTATATCTTTATGACCGGGGGTGTGGTTTCCAGTCTGGGCAAGGGCATTACTGCCGCCTCGCTGGCGTTGTTGTTGAAGCGTCGTGGCCTGCGTGTGGCGATGCAGAAACTCGACCCTTACTTCAACGTTGATCCAGGCACAATGTCTCCTTATCAACATGGCGAGGTTTTTGTGACGGCCGATGGAACGGAGACCGATCTGGATTTGGGTCACTATGAGCGTTTTACCGGTATCCGGTGTACGCGCAACAGTAACTACACCTCGGGTCGTATCTACAAGGCTGTGATCGAACGCGAACGTCAAGGGGGTTATCTTGGCGCGACGGTGCAGGTGATTCCTCACATCACGAATGAGATCAAAGAGGCCTTTAAGTCGGTTGCGGGTCCGGATATCGACATAGCGATCATTGAGGTCGGGGGCACTGCCGGCGACATTGAATCACTTCCCTTCTTAGAGGCAGCTCGTCAGTTCCGCCACGAGGTCGGTCAACTGAATGCGATCTTTGTGCATCTGACCCTCCTGCCTTACTTGAGGGCTGCAGGTGAGTTGAAGACGAAGCCGTCGCAACAGTCTGTCGGTATCTTGCGCAACATTGGTATCTTTCCAGACGTGTTGGTCTGTCGCACAGAGGTGTCGATCAGCGAGAGTGAGATGCAGAAGCTGGCGCTCTTTTGCAATGTACCCGTCGAACTGGTGATTGAAGAGCGGGATGTGTCGCACTCGATCTACGAGGTGCCTTTGGAGTTGGCGAAGCAGAATTTTGACAAGAAGGTCTTGAACCTTCTCCATCTGCCCTGCGGCAAGCTGGAGATGGAGGATTGGCGTAAACTGGTGGATACGGTGATCTCGCCCAAGAATAACTGCACGATTGCAGTGGTCGGCAAGTACACGGGTTGTCCCGATGCCTACAAGAGCATTGTGGAATCTATCCATCATGCAGGCATTGCGAATGATTGCCGCGTCAAGGTGGAATTGGTTGAGGCGGAGTTGCTGGAGAAGGCGCCTGAAATGCTGGATAATGTGGATTGTATCTTGATCCCAGGTGGCTTTGGTCATCGGGGTATCCCTGGAAAGCTCCAGGCAATCAAACGTGCACGCGAGCAGAAGATCCCGCTCCTCGGCATCTGTCTTGGATTACAGTGCATGGTCATTGAATATGCGCGCAATGTGCTGAAGTTCGAGGATGCGGACAGTGTGGAGATGAATCCCGATACGACGCATCCGGTAGTCCATCTCATGCATGACCAACGCACCATCTCCGCAAAGGGCGGAACCATGCGTCTGGGAAGCTATCCCTGCCGTCTGTCAAAGGACAGCATCACCCACCAGCTCTATGGTAAAGACGATATCCTAGAGCGCCATCGTCATCGCTATGAGTTCAACAACCTCTATCGCGAGGATTTTGCAACCTCGGATTTGAAGATTGTCGGCACGTCGCCAGACGACCTCTTGGTCGAAATGGTGGAATTGCAGAATCATCCGTTCTTTATCGGTTGCCAGTTCCATCCTGAATTCCAATCGCAAATTGCAGAAGCCCATCCATTGTTTAAAGGTTTAATCGCAGCAGCGCTCAAGCAAAAGGAGAGTCATGCCTAAACGTACCGACTTGAAAAAGATCATGCTCATCGGTTCCGGTCCGATTGCCATCGGGCAGGGATGCGAATTCGACTACTCGGGTGTTCAAGCCTGTAAGGTTCTTAAGAAAGAGGGCTTTGAGGTCGTGCTGGTGAACAGTAATCCAGCGACCATCATGACGGACCCTGAATTCGCGGATCGCACCTATATTGAGCCTCTGACCGTAGAGGTTCTGCAGGAGATCATCCGCTGTGAGCGTCCTGACGCTCTGCTCCCCACGCTGGGCGGACAAACCGCGCTCAACTTGGCCATGGAGTTGACAGAGGGTGGCATTCTCGACCGGTATCATGTCGAATTGATCGGCGCCAATGCAGAGGCGATTCGGCGCGCAGAGGATCGGCTGCTTTTCAAAAACATCATGCGGGATATCGGACTTGAGTTGCCATTGTCAGGCTCTGCCCATACCATGCAGGAGGCACTCTCGATCGCCTCGACCATTGGCAAGTGGCCGCTGATTATCCGTCCCGGGTTTACGCTCGGTGGCACGGGTGGCGGCATTGCTTACAACATGGACGACTTCAAAACCATTGTCGCACGCGGACTTGCTGCAAGTCGTAACAGCGAAGTGCTGATCGAAGAATCTTTGTTGGGCTGGAAAGAGTTTGAGCTGGAGGTGATCCGTGATCGTAAGGACAACTGCGTGATCGTCTGTTCGATTGAAAATTTTGATCCCATGGGTGTTCACACAGGGGACTCCATCACGGTTGCCCCTGCCCAGACTTTGAGCGACAAGGAGTATCAACTCATGCGCGACAACTCCTTGAAGGTGATGCGCGCGATTGGCGTTGAGACGGGCGGGTCCAATGTTCAGTGGGCGGTTAATCCCGTAGATGGTCGTCAGATCATTATCGAGATGAATCCCCGTGTCTCGCGCTCTTCGGCCTTGGCCTCGAAGGCCACGGGCTTCCCGATTGCAAAGATTGCGACCTTGTTGGCGGTTGGCTATACGCTGGACGAGATCCGTAACGACATCACACGTGCCACGCCAAGCTGTTTTGAACCGGCCCTTGATTATGTGGTGACGAAGATTCCCCGTTTCGCCTTTGAAAAATTCCCGGCAGCAGATAGCACGCTGGGCACACAGATGAAGTCTGTCGGCGAGGCGATGTCCATCGGACGCAACTTTAAGCAGTCCTTCCAGAAGGCACTTCGGTCGTTAGAGACTGGGCGTTTTGGCTTTGGTGCGGATGGCAAGAACCAGAAGTTTGAAGCGCTGAGCGATGCGGAACTGGAAGCCCAGATCATACGTCCCCATGCCGAACGCGTCTTTGTCCTCTATGAGGCACTGAAACGCGGCGTGACGGTTGAGCGTCTGTACGAGCTCTCAGGTATTGATCCTTACTTTTTGCGCCACCTTACTGAGCTGGTTCAGTTTGAGGCAGGTTTGGCCAAGGGCCTTTCAAAGCCGGATTCAGACGCAACGGAGATGATGCGCCAGGCCAAGATCTGGGGTTACTCTGATCGCCAGCTCGCCTATCTGCTGAAGACCAAGGAGGCGGAGCTTCGCAAGCGTCGCGTCCAGCAGGGTGTGCTGCCGACTTACGGACTCGTGGACACCTGTGCAGGTGAGTTCGAGGCGATCACGCCGTACTACTATTCAACGTATTCCGAACATGATGAGCCGGTCCGTGACAAGGGTGGCAAGAAGTCCATCATGATCTTGGGTGGCGGACCCAATCGTATTGGTCAGGGCATTGAGTTTGACTATTGCTGCGTGCATGCGGCCTTTGCCTTACATGATGCTGGCTTTGAAACCATCATGGTCAATAGCAATCCAGAGACCGTCTCGACCGACTATGACACCAGCGATAAGCTCTACTTTGAGCCGCTGACGCTCGAAGACATCATGAATATCTACGAGCGGGAAGCCTGTTCGGGCATCATTGTCCAGTTTGGTGGACAAACCCCGCTCAATCTGGCGATGCAACTCAAGGAGGCGGGCGCGACCATCATTGGTACGAGCCCCGAAGATATTGAGGCTGCAGAGGATCGTAAATTCTTCAAGCAGTTGGCAGACCGACTGAACATCAAGCAACCTCCGAGTGGCATTGCCTACACGGTGGATGAGGCGGTTGCGATTGCAGATCAGATTGGTTACCCCGTGTTGGTCCGGCCCTCTTTCGTCCTCGGCGGACGTGCCATGGTGATTGTCTACGAACCCCAATATTTAAGGAAGTATGTCGAAGAGGCGGCCCGCGTATCTGAAGGCAAGCCGATCCTCGTGGACCACTTCCTCGAACATGCGACCGAGATTGATGTGGACTTCATCTCTGATGGCACAAACACCGTGATCGGCGCGATCATGGAACACGTGGAACTGGCGGGCATCCACTCCGGTGACTCGGCTTGCTCCATTCCGACACATTCGATCTCGGAAGAGATCAAGGATCGGATTCGTGTTCAGTCTGCGGCCTTGGCAAAAGAGCTGCATGTCTGCGGGCTCATCAACATCCAGTTTGCAGTACAAAATGATGATGTCTACATCCTTGAGGTGAATCCGCGAGCTTCTCGTACAGTACCGTTTGTGAGTAAGGCGATTGGCGTGCCTCTGGCAAAGAAGGCCGCGCTCTGTATGGTCGGCAAGACGCTACCTGAGCTCGGCTTCACTCAGGAGGTCACGATTCCCTACACGGCCTTTAAAGAGGCCGTCTTCCCGTTTGTGAAGTTCCCTGGCGTGGACATTGTCTTGACCCCGGAGATGAAGTCCACTGGCGAGGTGATGGGCATTGATTACCACTATGGCACTGCCTATTTGAAGTCTCAGATGGCTGCGAATAACGCGATTCCGCTGAAAGGTGGCGTTTTCCTTTCGTTGCGTGATGAAGACAAACTGCCAGCATTGCCGCTCATTCGTGAGTTGAGCAAGTTGGGGTATGAGTTGTACTGCACGCGCGGAACCGCGACGATGCTCTATAACAACGGTATCAAGTGTCATGCGGTTTATCGCATCCCGATGGGACGCCCGAATATTCTTGATCTGATGGCCGAAAAGAAGATCCAGTGGATTGTGAACGCGCCTGAGACGGGCGCTTCGTCTAAGATGGACGAGACGCAGATGCGCTCAGGTGCTGTACTTGCGGGAATCCCGCTGTCAACCACACTGGATGGCTTCCAAGCAGCACTCCAAGGGTTGCAGACGAACGATCTCAATGGTCGCATCGCGGTGTGTAGCCTCCAGGAGTACCACAAGCACCTCCCTTAATCGAGTGTATACAGATGGCCTCTTTTGAAGGTTTTTCAATCGGATGATTGACCAACCTGACAAAATGATGTATATTCCAACATCTAAAAACCTACCGTATTTTCATTGTTTTCATGACCTGTGGGTTTTTTGTGGAATAGGAAATAGAAAAGGAATCGTATATGCAAAGTTTGATCAACCATTTGAATCAGTTGCAAGAACTGTTGCTGATTCGAGACGAGCATCGTACAACAGGTGATGGTCGTCACATGGATCGTTTAAATGATTCGATCGAACAGCTGACGGACATGTTGCCTGTGGAGATGAAATCTTTGTATCTGCGGTTGTACAAGAAGGACCACATCGTTATGGCTCCGATGCACAACGGCTGTTGTGCGATCTGCGGCATGCGGATGCCGATCAGCCAGGTCCAAGCGGTTCGCCTTTGCAAGCAGATCCAGAGCTGCCCAAGCTGTGCGCGTATCCTTTTTGAAGAGAGTGATGCTCCAAAATGGATCGGAGATGCCCCCAGTCGTACAGAGCCTCGGAAGTCAGGAATCTCTCGTTTTTCAGCTGAGATATTGATGGTGCCCAACCTAAAGGCGCACTCCGCTGTTGAGGCGATTGAGAAGCTGGCCAAGGTCATGGAAGAACAAAACTTTATCTCAGCGTCCGATAAGCTCGTTCAATCTGCCTTGGAGCGTGAGGCGGTGCTCAGTACTGCCATGGAAAATGGATTGGCCTTCCCGCATGTGCGAGGGGTTGAGGGTGGCGGCCTTACGTTGGCCATGGGTGTCTCCAAGAAGGGTATTCCATGGGATGACGCGGGCAAGCTTGTGAACATTGTCTTTTTTATCACGATCCCGACTGCGGTGAGCGCCTTCTATTTGCGCCTGATGTCAGGATTGACCGAAACCTTCCTAAAAGAGCAGAACCGCGAAGCAATCCTTGAGGCGAAAACCTCTGAGGAGCTTTGGAAGGCTCTTTTGAAGGCCACGCGCTACTCGATTAAGTAAAAAGCAAGTTCTAAAGTTCGAGCCGCCTTCGCTAAAGCTACGGCGCGCTAGGGAGTTCTAAAGTAAAATACAACTTTAGAACTTTATCATTTTAGAACTTCTCTTATCTCTGTTTTTTCGGTTATAATAAAATTTCATTTTTTAAAATAAGGAGTGTCTATGGGCGGAATCTTTAAAGCTTATGATATTCGTGGCATTTACAGTAAAGATTTGACGGATGAGCTGGCCTACAAAATCGGTCGGGCGTTCGTCACGTTTACTGGATGTACCAAGGTGGTCATTGCACGCGATATCCGGCCTCACTCGGAACCCCTCTTTGCCAATCTCGCAAAAGGTATTATGGAGCAGGGGGCCGACGTCGTAGATATTGGCTTCGGTTCCACGCCGATGTCCTATTTTGCCAATGGCACGTTGGGTGCTGATGGAAGTGTCATGATCACAGCCTCCCATAACACAGCCGAGTGGAATGGGTTTAAGCTCTGCCGCGCCAATGCCGTGCCGATCAGCGGTGCGACAGGCATCATGGACATTGAGAAGATAGCGATGACAGGGGCATTTGCTCCGAAGCCTTCCAAGCCAGGAACACTCACAACAGCCGATGTCAGCGAGGCCTACGCTAAGCATGTCGCCACGTTTGCGCGGCTGGCCAAGCCAATCCATGTTGCCATTGACTTTGCGAATGGCATGGGCATTTGGGAAGTGAAGACGCTCAAAGGCCTTATCACGTGGGATGGACTCTTTGAGGATCCAGATGGTCGCTTCCCGAACCATGAGGCTAATCCGCTCCACCATGCTACGCTTGCAGATCTCCAGGCCAAAGTGCGCGCAGGACGTTATGCGTTTGGCGTGGCATATGATGGTGATGCAGATCGCGCGGGATTCGTTGATGAAAAGGGCGAAATTATTCCCATGGACCTTATTACCGCGCTCATCGCCCAGGATGTCCTAGCCACACGCAAAGGCGCAATCTTCTATGATCTGCGCAGCAGTTGGGTGGTCAAGGAGGTTATTGAAGCCGCAGGAGGTAAGCCCATGATGAGCCGGGTCGGCCATGCCTTCATCAAGCAGCAGATGCGCGAGAATGATGCGCTCTTTGCAGGGGAATTGAGCGGACACTACTACTTCAAAGACAATTTTACCGCCGAGAGTTCCGCGATGGCCATCCTCTCCTTGGCAAACATCGTCAGCAAGTCGGACAAGCCGCTCTCGGAACTGATCGCTCCGTTGCGCAAGTATTTCGCCAGTGGCGAGATTAACACCCATGTGTCTCGCGATCCTAAGACGATTCTCGATGAGATTCGTGCAAAGTATACGGACGGCAGGATGTTTGAACTCGATGGTGTGAGCGTGGAGTATGCGGACTGGTGGTTCAATGTACGTTGTTCGAACACCGAACCGCTTGTCCGTCTGAACGTGGAGGCCAAGACCAAGGTTGTCATGGAAGCTAAACGCGACGAGTTGTTGGCGATTATCAGAAAGTAGGGAATGATTATGATCAATAAGCATGTTCACGATGAGCTGATTCAGAAGTACCGCAAACATTTTGGTCGCGATCCAGAGGTTGTGGCGTATGCGCCTGGCCGTATCGAGGTGCTCGGCAACCACACGGACTACAATGAAGGCTTTGTCTTCTCGGCGGCTATCAATTTCGGAACCTTCTTCGCTGCGGCAAAGAGTACCTCGAAGCAGTGTCGCCTTGTCGCCGGGGACCTGATGAAAGAGGTCACCTTTGAAGCCAATGACGTGACGCCTTCGAAGACGGATACCTGGCAGAACTATGTCAAAGGGACCTTCGCGGGGCTGACGAACCAGGGTGCCGCAGTCGGCTTTGACGGTATGTTTTTTGGAAATATTCCTTTGGGGAGTGGCTTGTCGAGCTCTGCGGCGCTTGAAATGTCCACAGGACTTGCCCTCGCAAAACTGTACAAGATAACCGTTGATCCGGTTACGCTGGCGAAGATTGGCCAGAAGGCAGAGCATACGTATGCGGGTTGCAAATGCGGTTTGCTCGATCAGATTTCAAGCTTGGCCGGACAGGAAGGCAAGCTCGTGAAGACCGACTTCCGCTCCTTGGTCTATGAGAATGTGGAGATGGGGCCTGACGCCTGCTTCCTGATGTGTAATACGCATGCCAAGCATGCACTCGTCGATGGCGCCTATAACCGCCTGCGCGAGGCCTGTGAAACAGCCGCTGCTTATTTTGCAACCGTGCTGCGTCATCCCGTGAAGGCGCTACGCGATGTGAGCATGGCCGAGTGGGCGCTCTATAAGGGCGGCTTGCCGGAAACGGTCGCGAACCGGGCTGCGCATCCGATTGGCGAGGATGAACGGGTGCTCAAAGGCGCAGAGCTTTTGGCTTCTGGTGATCTGCCTGGCTTTGGTGCGTTGATGTTTGATTCGCATGAAAGTTCACGGATCCTCTTCCAGAATTCATGTGAGGAGCTCGATGTGGTTGTAGAAGCCGCGAAGAAGATCCCGGGCGTGCTGGGTGCTCGCCTCTCAGGGGGTGGCTTCGGTGGCTCCGTTGTTGTCCTTGTTCATCCGCGTGATGCGGAGACAGCCAGTGCCGCGCTCGCGAGTGCGTATGCGGCGAAATTTGGAAAGCCCTGTGACGTCAGCGTGATCAAGCCGGCTCCAGGTGCGTGTGTACTGTAGGGGCAGGTCGTTGTGCCTGCCCGTAGGAGAAAAAAACATGTCAGCAAACTTACTCGCTCTTAACACAGCAAACTTTGACGCCTCGATAGCCGAAGGCGTGACGCTCGTAGACTTCTGGGCCCCCTGGTGCGGTCCCTGTCAAATGCTCACCCCCATCCTAGAAAATCAGGTTGCCCCTGCTGTTGCAGGTCGCGCCAAGATCGCCAAGGTCAATGTGGATGAGTCGCGCGAGCTGGCCGTCAAGTTCGGTATTAAAAGCATTCCCGCCATTCTCGTCTTCAAGAACGGGCAGCTTGTCCAGCAGATGGTCGGACTCCAGTCCGGTGATGCGCTGATCAAAGCTGTCGAAGCTGCAATCTAATTTATGAATACTGAACAGCAACTCGCCACCTGGCTCAAGTCCGCTTTTATTGCCGCCTGTGGCGAGGAGGCATCAGAGCTCTCAATTCGTGTCACGCCCGCAACGGATACGAAGTTTGGGGATTTCCAGTGTAACGACATTATGCCACTGGCGAAGAAGCTCAAGAAGCCACCACGTGTCATCGCAGAGGCAGTGGTTCAAGCACTTCCCCTCCCGCCCTCTATTCAGAAGCTGGAGGTGGCGGGGCCTGGTTTTATTAATCTGACGGTGAACCCCACATGGCTTGCTGAGCAGGTTGCCGCTCTTTCCGCCGCGCCACGTTTCGGCATCCCGAAGGAGGGTGAAGGCAAGACCGTCATTATTGATTACTCCAGCCCTAATGCTGCCAAGGCGATGCACATTGGCCACATCCGTTCCACGGTTATCGGCAATGCCATTGACCGCCTTTATCGTGCCCTGGGATATCAGGTGATCGCGGACAACCATTTGGGAGACTGGGGCACGCAGTTCGGCATCTTAATTCAAGGGTATCGCACGTTCTTGACAGAGGAAGAGCGCGCAGCCCTGACAGTCGAGTCTCTGGAGCGGATGTATGTCCAGAGTTATAATCGTACGCAAGAGGATCCTGCTTATCTGGAGAGTTGCAAGGCGGAGCTTGTCAAGCTTCAGCAGGGCGATCCAGAGAATCGCGCGATCTGGCAACGTTTTGTTACCATCAGTCTTGACGAGTTTAATCGTGTCTACAAGCGTCTCGATGTGGGGTTTGACCTCTATCGTGGCGAGAGCTTTTACAACGACATCCTTCCCGAGACCATTAGCCTGCTCCAGGAGAAGGGGTTGGCGGTGGAGAGTGAAGGGGCACTGATTGTGAATCTTGAAGCGGACGGTATGCCTATCTGCATGGTCCGTAAAAGCGATGGTGGATTCAACTATGCGGCCACGGATATTGCGACGGTGCGGAATCGCGTGACCGAGTTTACGCCTGATCGCATTGTCTATGTCACGGATGAGCGTCAGCAGTTGCACTTCAAACAGTTCTTCAAGGTCTGTGAAAAGTTGGGTATTGCAACCTCCTCCCTCCTCCCTTCGCCCTCCTCCCTTCCACATCTGGAGCATGTCTGGTTCGGTTTAATGCGTCTGCCAGAGGGAACCTTCTCAACGCGTCAGGGGAATGTGATCAAGCTGGATGCGTTGCTCGATGAGGCCGTGAGTCGCGCGCTCAAGATTGTTCAGGAGTCCAACCCCACGATGAGTGCAGAGGAACAGCGTGACTTGTCAGAGGCTATCGGACTTGGCGCTATCAAGTATGCCGACCTCAGTCATGATCCTCAGACGCTGATTGTCTTTACGTGGGAGAAGGCTTTGGCTCTGGAAGGTAATTCAGGACCCTACCTCCAATATGCGTATGCGCGGGTCTGCAGTCTGCTCGACAAGGCGGCGGATCAATTCGGGAAACTCGACATGAACACGTGCGTCTTGCGCCTGGATACGCCGTTGGAGAAGGAGCTGGTGCTCAAATTGTTGCAGTTCCCTGGAACGGTCTCCCGTGCCGCGGAACTCTATCGACCCAATGTGCTGGCGGATTATCTCTTCAGTCTCTCGCAGATTTACAGTAGCTTCTATCAGCAATCTCCGGTGTTGAAGTCTGAATCTGACATACGGAACAGCCGTCTACGGCTCTGTTTCATGGTCGCCCAAGCCCTTCAAGAGGGTCTGACCCTGCTCGGGATTCGGACGCCTAGGAGGATTTGAGAAGGTCTTAGCGTCTTTTTTTGCGTCTTGAGGTCTTAAAGTCTTTGGGTCCTCAAGCGTGTAAATACTCTGGATTATTGCAGAGAAGACGAGGACGCAGAGACCTGAAGACTAGAAGACCCAAAGGATAGAAGACAAAAGCCAGACATTAGTTGCCACCATGACACTAAATTTACCAGAGATTTGTACTGTTGACTCGGTGACACCGTTGTGGAAACAGCGGATGCCCGAGGTCGGCAAGTTGAAGGCGGGCGAGGTGCTTATTCTGGATGCCGACAGCGTCAAACGGTATGACGGTTCGGCTGAGGCTCTGATTATTGAAGTACATCGCTGCGCAGCCGCGCAAGGCTTTAGCGTGGAGTATCGTGATGCCGTCGCGGTGATCTCTAAGACGCTCAAGATTTTCAATCCCGCCGTCTTCTCTGATCATACAGCCTATGATCTTCCACCCCGCAATACCCATACGGTTGTGCAGGTCGGCGAGTCGGCCGTGCGCATCTGGCGGGATATTGTTGATGTGCTGGCCTTTTTAGGGGAGGTGGTCACCTCGGGTCTCTCCTTTTTGGTGCGACCGGGCAGACTGCGTTTGCGTGACACCATGCTTTGCATTGAGCGGGCAGGCATGGACGCCTTGCCGATTGTGGCGCTGATCGGTTTTCTGATCGGCTTGATTCTAGCCTTTCTCTCAGGCTCCTCCATGCGGCAGTTCGGTGTAGAGGTCTATGTGGCGGACCTTATCTGTATCGGACTCTTTCGCGAGATGGGGGCCCTCATCACCGCGATCATTTTAGCGGGGCGTACCGGGTCGGCTTTTGCCGCGGAACTGGGGACGATGAAGGTCAATGAAGAGATTGACGCTCTGACCACGCTGAGTTTGCCCCCTGTACTCTTTCTCGCGCTTCCTCGCGTTCTCGCTGCTGCCTTTGTCTTGCCCTTCTTGAGCATCTTCGCGGTGGTCATGGGGCTCTTCGGCGGTTTCGTAGTCCTTTGGATGATGGACATTCCTGCGATTACCTATTGGCAGCATGTCTTTAATGCGATCACGGTCAACAATGTGTTGATTGGTTTGACGAAGGCACTCACCTTCGGCGTGTTGGTTGGGCTCTCGGGCTGTTCACATGGACTGCACACCAAGCGCAGTGCAGATGCGGTGGGCCAAGCCGCCACAGCCTCCGTGGTTGGTAGCCTTGTGCTCATCACGATTTTCGACGGCATTTTTTCCGTTCTGTTGTTTGTACTGGATATTTAAGCATGAATGATACGGTCATAGAGGTCAAAGATATGGTCGCTGGCTATGAGGGTCGGGTGATCTTAAAAGACATCTCCTTTACGGTGGCCCAAGGGGAGACCTTCGTCGTGCTGGGGGGCTCGGGCTGTGGAAAGAGCACCTTGCTCAAACATCTTATTGGGTTGCATCCGTTATTGTCTGGCGAGGTGCGTATTCTCGGCCATCGTATTCAAGATGGGGGTGAGGGTGAACGAGAGGCGGCCATGCGGTCGTTTGGCGTCACCTATCAGAGTGGCGCACTCTTTGGGAGTATGACGCTTCTGGAGAATGTCTGCCTGCCCTTGGAGTCCTTTACAGACCTGCCCTCTGATGCGCGGCGTCTTATCGCAGAGATGAAGCTGGAGCTCGTCGGCCTCAAGCCCTTTGCAAACTACTTCCCCACGGATGTGAGCGGTGGTATGAAGAAGCGGGCCGCGATCGCTCGAGCTATGGCCCTTGATCCGCAGGTCCTCCTTCTGGACGAGCCATCAGCAGGGCTTGATCCTGTGACCTCAGCAGAGTTGGATCATTTGATCCTCCGACTCCGGGACACGCATGGCATTTCATTCGTGATTGTCACGCATGAACTGGCCAGCATTTATGCTGTCGGTGACCGCTGCATCATGCTGGATGCAGAGACACGCACGATTATCGCCGAAGGAAAACCCGCTGAACTCCGCGATCACTCGCCGCTTGAGAAGGTCCGAACCTTCTTCAGCCCTAATCAGCGTTGAGTCTCCGCATAGTCTTGACTTCCTCCTTGTATTTACCCTATTCCTGTCGTATAATCCAACGTTTTATCTCATTGACAGTGGAGAGGGTAAGGGGTATGCAACAATTACAGCGCACGTGGATGATGGTCTTCTTGTTTGTCGCAGGATCTGTTTTTGCGGAAACAGTAAAAAAGGTGACGGTTAAGACCCTGGACACCTTTGGTACAGATGCAACAGATGTGTTGCAATATTGTACCGTAAAAGTGGGTGATAAGGTTGAAAACCAGAAGGATTTCACGGAGCAACTGTCGAAGGATGTTCGGACGCTCTTGGATACAGAACGCTTTGAAAAAGCTAGCGTTGAGATTGAAACGGGTTCTAGCGATGGACTCCATGTGATCTATTCCGTCAAGCGCCGTCATCGTTTTCAAGAGCCGATCGCGATTCGTGGCAACAGTTACATGAGCGAGAGCAAGATCCGCAAATATGCGGAGCTCAAAAACGGCGACCCTATTGATGAGCAGATCTTGGCGACAAAAGTCAGCAAGATTCGCGACGAATATATTAAGCGCTATTATCGGAACGTCAAAATCAGCGTGGTCATGGAGCCCCTCACCAACAGTGTCGGTTTTGCGCAGGTGACCTTTATGGTGAATGAAGGACCTCGCGAGAAGATTCGTTCTTTCAAGTTCGACGGAAATGTTTCGATTCCTGCAGAGGAGTTGCGCTATTCCTTTGGGGATCTGCCGTGGTATGATCCGCGTGGCTGGTTCACGGATGCGATTATAACCGAACAGGCTCTTGAGGATGCGCGCCAGCAAGCGGAAGAGGTCTATCAAAATAAAGGCTTCTTAGATGCCAAGGTGGGTTCGCCAGTTTCTGAAAAGGTTGGCGAAGAGAAGGTGGACATGGTCTTTAAGGTCACAGAGGGTGACGCGTATACGACTGAATCGACCGTCATTCGCGGGGTTAAGCTCTTTCCTGAAAATGACGTGATCTCCCGTTCCCGCCTGAAGCAGGAGATGGTCTGTGGCCGTCAGACCCTTGCGGATGCCGCGAAGGATGTGCGCGATTATTATGGCTCCCGTGGTTATGTGGATACCGAGGTGCGTACCTTGGTGGATCCCGTACCTGGGCGTCCCGGGCGCGCGGTGGTTACCTTTGATGTGCGCGAGGGACAACTCGCCTACATCCGTAACATCGTTCTTCGTGGAAATAACAAAACAAAAGATAAGGTTATTCGTCGCGAAGTACTCGTCAGTCCAGGCGAAATCTTAGACGAGGTCCGTGCGGAGCGCAGCGAAGCTCGCCTGAGAAATCTGGGATACTTCTCAGAGGTTCGCCACTACTCTGAAAAGACGGATGATCCTTCTAAACGCGACCTCGTATATGAAGTGACCGAGCAACGCACCGGAAACTTCATGGTGGGCTTAGGTGTTTCGACGGTTGACAGCATCTTTGGTTATGGTGAGGTTTCCCAGAGCAACTTTGATATCTTAAACTGGCCGAACTTCACGGGCGCTGGACAGAAGGCGCGTTTAGGTGTTGAGTATGGTCCACGCCGTCAAACCGCAGAGGCAAACTGGACAGAACCGTGGCTCTTTGATCAGCCCCTTGCGCTCTCGGTGGACCTCTATCGTCGGATGCGCTGGTTTGATCAATATGACGAGATTCGTTCAGGGGGTGCGGTCGGACTCTCCTATCCTGTTGCTGTTGGTCGCCTAGGCTTCCGTTATACCCTTGAACAGGTGGATATGGATGAGGTGGATAATTATAATTTATGGCAGACTGAGGCAGGTACGTTGGTGGGAGATTACTGGAAACAGCAAGAGCGGTTGTATAGTGGCAATATCAATAGCGTGGGCCGCCTCTTCTGGTCAACCGACACCCGTGATCAAGCCTTTGTTCCGACGCGTGGGTATCAATCCATGGTCTTTGGCGATCTTTCCGAGGGCTTTGTCGGAGATAACGAATTTTATCGCATGGGCGCTTCGCACCGTCACTGGTTCACGATGCCGTGGTGGAAGCATGTGTTGAATCTGCGCGGTCGTCTCGAAACGGTGGATGCTTATAGCGGTGAACTGCCCGTCTACGAATCTCTTTATCTCGGAGGTCCCCGGACAGTCCGTGGTGTCGAGTACCGTGGTTTGGGACCCAAGCTCTTCAAGAACGGAAGCGACCGTTATTCGCCCATGGGAGGCAAGACGCTGGCCATGGCAACAGCTGAGTACACGGTCCCCGTCTTTAAGGCGGTTCGTTTGGCTGTCTTCACGGATGCTGGCTCCCTCGGGGATGACGCCTTTGGTGGGGGTATGAATGGTGTGTGTGTCGCGGCCGGTGTGGGCCTGCGCATTGACATCCCGGGCTTCCCGATCCGGTTCGATCTGGCTAAGCCCTTCATCACAGATGATGATTACACGGACGAAGAGGTCTTCTCCTTCTCCATTGGGTTTGAATAATAACTGTTCGCAAGAAGCTCTGTTGGCTCTTGCAGAAAGGGAATACGCATGAAAGCTACATGTCTAATGGTCGCGGTCCTGATGTCCGCACTGGTGGGTTTTGCCGAGGAAAAGACCGTTGTTGTCAATATGATCGACCTGATCCGGTTTCATCCGAACCGTGAACGCGACCGCAAGCTGATGGTGGATATGGAGAAGGAGTACCAAGGCAAGCTGGATAAACGTCGTGAGCGCTTTGAGCAACTCCGCGAAGATTTCGAACGCAGTGCCAAGGAGACGCGCAACCCTGTGTTGAGCGACAAGGCGCGCGCTGAGGCTGAAAACAAGGCGCTTAAGCAGCGCGATGTGGTTGCTGAGGCTGAACGCGATCTGCGCCAAGAGGCTCAGAAGCTTCAACGCGAGTTAGGCGACCAAGACACCCGTCTGTTACGCCAGGTCACCAATGAGATCCGCGAGACCATCACCAAATATGCTAAGGACACCAAGACCTCGATCGTGATGGATGCCTCGACGCTTGCGTATTTTGATCCCAAGCTAGATGTGACAGATGATGTCCTGAAGCGTATGGGTATTGATCCGAAGGTCCGTAAGGAAGCCAAGGAAGAGGCCGAGAAGAAGGCAGCAGCTGCTAAGAAGTAATCCTATGAAGATGCGTGCACAAGAGATCGCTGATAAACTCTCAGGCCAGCTCGAAGGAGATGGCTCTGTAGAGATCGTTGCAATGTCCAGTTTGAGCGAAGCTCGCGCAGGTGACATTAGTTTCTTCACCGATTCCAAGTATGGAAAACAACTGGCGACCACCAAGGCAAGTTGTGTTCTCGTGCCCCGGGATTGGTCGGGGGACTGCTCTGCACGTTCTGTGATCCGTGTGGAGAGTCCGAATGCGGCTTTTGCCCACGTAGGGGCCTTGTATGCGCCACCCCCGGTTGTGCGGTTGCCAGGCGTTCATCCCACGGCCATCATTGGGCAGAATGTTCAGCTCGGGAAAGAGGTCTCTGTTGGGGCTTATACGGTGATTGACGAGAACACCGTGATCGGGGATCGTTGCGTGATCGAAGCGCAGGTCTTTATCGGGGCCAATGTTAAGATTGGTAACGGCGGCCTCATTTATGCACAGGTCACTGTGCGCGAAGGCACCATCATTGGTGACCGCGTCATTCTCCACTCGGGTGTGCGACTCGGGGGCGATGGCTATGGTTTTAATCCGGTTATCAAGCCTGACGGCTCAATCACGATCGAGAAGATTCCCCAGATCGGTATTGTGGAACTGGGTGATGATGTGGAGATCGGTTGTAACACCACCATTGACCGGGCTCGTTTCGGTCGCACCCGCGTCGGGAACAGCGTCAAGATTGATAACCTTGTCCAGTTGGGGCACAATGTTCAAGTCGGGGACTACAGTGGCATCATTGCGCAAGCAGGTGTGGCGGGAAGTACCCACATTGGACAGGGCTGTATCATTTGGGCTCAAGCAGGCATTTCGGGCCATTTGACGATCGGTGATCGTGGCCAGGTGGGGCCTGCAAGCGGACTCTCCAAAGATGTGCCTCCTGGCGAGTTCTATCTTGGGTTGCCAGCAGTGCCGCGTCGGGAACTTGGCGCCCAATTGCTCCTGCCTCGTACCGTTGATAAGTTGAAGGCCAGGGTTGCTGCCCTAGAAGCGAAGTTAAGCCAACTTGATGCGCAATAGGTGACCTTCTGACGCACTGTATACTGTAATAGGCAGCTTTTCTTTTTAATGCATTTAGTTGAATGCAGCGAGAAGGGCTCCAAAAAAGAATAAAACACCCTACCCTGGGTGTTTTATTCTTTTTTAGGTAAAAAGTGACGAAAAAACAGCATAAAATGATCTGGCATGACAGTTGCTATAGTATTATTACTTTTTTCATACACACACCACAACTAGATATACACCACACACACACACAAATTATATAAATTACACCACACTCCTGTGTTACACAGGACGAACGCCGAAGGAGACACACCCTTCGGCGTTTGTTATTTTAGCGTTGTCGTTTCATCTTTGTCATTGAAAGCGTCTGAAAAATAGACTTTCATTTTGAGCCTGCCTTCTTCATAATATGGCAACTTTTCATCCTGTTTTGGTATGTGACTATGCAACAGTATCCGCGGCCGGGAGATTTTATCTTAAAGTGGGCGGGTGATCTTCTCGAGATCACGCTACGGTTCGACAACGCGCCCAAGGGCCGCGCGGTCTTCCGGACCAATATCGGTCGCGCCTCAATCCGTCGCAAGGAGATTATTGCTCATACCGAGTCTGGCGAGGCACCCCTCGCTCGGGATTGGCATGACATCCCGATGAATGAGAATGCGCCTGGCTGTTTCTCGGTGCGCATCCCGCTGACAGAGGTCGGCATCTTCTCAGGCAAGGCCTGTTTCTTTGAGCACGGCAAACACCTCCCGCAATGGCCAGAGGGGGAAAATCTTCAGATTAAGGTTGAGCCTGCTCACACGGCTGTTGCGAACACGATGTACACGATCTTTGTCCGACAGTTTGGCGCGGCATTACAACGGAATCCGAGTCGTCCCGAAACGCAGGAGCATGAAAAAGCGCTCGATGACGCTGGTTATGTGGTCATTCCTCCCTCGGGCACCTTCCGAAACGTGGTCCGTCAGCTGGACCACATCATGCAGACGATGCGTTTCCGTATCGTGCAACTCCTTCCGATCCATCCGACCCCGACGATCTTTGCGCGTATGGGGCGTTACGGGTCCCCCTTTGCAGCGCTTGATTTTCTTTCGGTGGATCCGGCCCTCGCGGAGTTTGATACCCATGCCACGCCCCTTGACCAGTTCCGGGAGTTGGTGGATGCGGTCCATAGTCGTTCGGGTCATCTCTATCTCGATCTGCCTGCGAACCATACGGGCTGGGCGTCGACGCTTCAGACCCATCATCCGGACTGGTATCATCGCAAACCTGATGGCGAGTTTGTCTCTCCAGGGGCCTGGGGGGTGATCTGGGCGGATCTTGTGGAGTTGGATTACAATGATCCGCGATTGCGCGCCTATATGGCAAATGTCTTTCTCTACTGGTGCCGGCAAGGCGTTGATGGCTTTCGATGTGATGCTGGATATATGATTCCCGTGGAGACGTGGACTTACATCGTGGCACGTGTCCGGGAAGAGTATCCCGATTGCATCTTCCTGCTCGAAGGTCTGGGTGGCAGTGTGCAGGTCACGGAGCGACTTCTCTCGGAGTCTCATCTAAACTGGGCCTACTCGGAACTCTTCCAGACGGATGACCGCTCCGCCATCGAATGGTATTTGCCGCAGGCCATTGCCATGGCTGAAAAATGCGGGCCGCTGATCCACTTTGCAGAGACGCACGACAATATGCGTCTCGCCGCACGAGGGGGACCGACCTTTGCGCGCATGCGCACGGCTCTTTCGGCGTTGCTCTCACATCAGGGTGCCTTTGGGATGGCCAATGGTGTGGAGTGGTTTGCCTCTGAGCGGATTGATGTCCATGGGGCTTCTGCACTCAATTGGGGGGCACACGAAAATCAAATACAAGAGCTTTTGCGCCTCACAACCTTACTCGCCACCCATCCCGCCTTTGGGAGTACGTCGCATCTGCGCATGATCCAGCAGGGGGAGGGATCCTTCTTAGCGCTCTTGCGTGGACTCGCCCCAGGCGAGGGGGCCTCGCTTCTGATTCTCGTGAATTTGGATTGTCACCAGCCTGTGACCGCTCGCTGGGATCAGGAGGCGTTCAAGCCCGGGCGCATGATTGATCTGTTGACGGGAACTCATCATCACCTCCATGCCACGAATGTGACCTTGTCTTCCGGACAGGTGATCTGTCTGACGACGGACGAAGGAGACCTGGAATATTTGAACACAGTTCTGGGTGATCCGGTCGTCACCGAGCCTCAGAGCATTTCCAATCGGCGGCGTAACCTGATGGCCATGAAGGTTAAATTGGCTCTGTCAGAAGATCAGGCTATTGCGCTTGCGGAAGAGACAGATCCAGATGCTTTGGGAGAGGCTTTGATTGAAGATCCCTTGCTTTTCTGTGCTCGTACGCCAGGAGGCTTGCCTCGTTGTACAACATGGACCTGGCCGGAGGATACACGCCGGCAGGTGATGATTCCGCAAGGGCATTTGCTTTTGGTGCGTGCGCCACACGCCTTTATGGCAACGCTGAAAGAGGGAGACCACACCCTCTGTATGGAAACGTCTGTGCAGTTGAAGAATGGACAGTGGTGCGCCTTTCTTGCCCCTCCGCCCTACGCAGGTGATAATACCTGTGCTGAACAGCGCACGTTGCACACCATTGCATATCTCTCATCGGGCATCCAGCGGCATGAATCCACGGTCTTGCTCTTGCCTCCCGGAGAACGTGCCTGCATGGTGACACGCCTCATGGGCCGCCAGATTCGCGAGATGGATGGCACCTATCTCTCTGTTCTGTCCAATGGCGCAGGCGCCATGTCGCAGGTGCGAATTGCCTGGGGCGAACTCCGTAGCCAGTATGATTGCTTGCTTGCGGTCAATTCTCATCCAACAGTCCCTGTGGATAAACGGATCTTTTGGACACGGTGTCGCGCATGGCTCAACTATCGAGGCTACTCGCAGGAGATCAACAAGAGTTGTTTGACCTATTTTGATGCTGATCCCGCGGGCCGTTTTGTCGAATGGTTCTTCACGGTGCCGTGTGGCATGGGGCAGTGGGTTCCCTTGAGCTTCCGTCTGGAAATCGAGAAGGATGCCAATCGCGTCAATCTGGTGATCATGCGCCATGTGCACGGGGAGGCGTTAAAGGCGCACGATGAGGTCTCCGTGATTCTGCGTCCGGATATTGAATGGCGGAGTTTCCATGAGACCACCAAGGCGTACACAGGACCTGAGACAGCCTGGCCTGCTGCCATACGGTCACAGATTAAAGGTTTCACCTTCTCTCCCGCCGCCCATGAGACACTCTCCATGGAGGTGTCGCATGGACATTTTTCGAGCGAACAGGCTTGGCATTACCTTGTGCCTCACCCGGAAGAGGCAGAGCGGGGGCTCGACGGTTCCGGCGATCTCTTTAGTCCGGGTTGGTTCGGTTTGCCGCTTAAAGGGGGCGATGTTTCAACGCTCTCCGCCTGGCGTCATGATGAAGGGACCATGGCCAGTGCCCAGAAGCCCTCGCACGGTGCTGCGGAAAAGCCCGCCATCAGCCGGGAGATGCCCTTGGCCGAGGGCGTGGCGGATGCCTTATCGCTCTATGTGGTCCGGCGCGATGCGCTGAGCACGGTCATTGCGGGGTACCCTTGGTTTCTGGATTGGGGTCGCGACACCCTGATTGCATTGCGCGGTCTGATTGCGGCTGGACGCCACGATGCGGCATTGAATATCTTGCGTGAGTTTGCACGTTTTGAAAAGGCGGGCACCTTGCCCAATATGATTCGCGGCGAGGATGACGCCAATCGCGAGACCTCCGACGCCCCGTTGTGGCTCTGTGTGGCTGCTGGGGATTTGATGAAGGCCATGAAGGATGATGACCGTGTTCTGAATATGCTTTGTGGGACACGCCCCTTGCGCGAGGTCTTGCTCTCGATCCTCTCGCACTATCGTGACGGTACGCCCAATGGCATCCGCATGGATCCGGAGAGTGGCCTGATCTACAGTCCACCGCACTATACCTGGATGGATACAAACTATCCAGCAGCCACGCCACGCGAGGGATATCCGATCGATATCCAAGCCTTGTGGATTGCGGCCCTCCAAAGCGTGGCGCATACGATCGACCTTTCGTGGGTCACGCTAGCTGAACGTGCGACGGATTCTGTGCGACGTTATTTTATGATGCCCGAAGGGTGGCTCGCGGACTGCCTGCGGGCACAATCAGGAGTTCCTGCAAAAGATGCGCTGCCCGAAGATACGCTCCGGCCGAATCAATTGTTGGCTGTGACCCTTGATGTGCTACACAACCCAGAGATGGAACGGGATATTCTCCGCGCTTGCGAAGGTTTGTTGGTGCCAGGCGCGATCCGAAGTCTAGCCGATAGACCAGTCAAGATGGCGCTGCCTGTTCTGCGCGACGGTGTCCTGTTGAATGATCCCCATCATCCCTACCAAGGGCATTATCTTGGAGATGAGGATACCCGTCGAAAACCTGCTTATCACAATGGAACAGCCTGGACGTGGCCCTTCCCGCTCTATGTTGAAGCGTTGGTTAAGGTTTATGGCGAGGAGGCACGGGAGACCGGCCTCTCCTTGCTCAGCTCCTCGCTTGAACTGATTAACCGAGGTTGCCTCTGTCATACACCTGAAATCTGCGATGGCGATGCGCCCCATCTTGCGCGGGGTTGTGTGGCGCAGGCCTGGGGAATGTCCGAGTTGCTCCGTGTCTGGAAAAAGCTGCTGCCATGAAAAAATACCTTCGTTTTGATAGTGTAGGCGGTGCCAGTGGTGACATGATCCTCTCGGCGTTGGCTGTTCTCGGCGCAGATCTTCAAGCCATTGAGAAAACCCTGAATGCGTTCTTTCCTGAGAAATTACACCTTCGATGCGAGCCAGTTTCGGATGCCGGCCTCAATGGTGTTAGGATGACAGTCGAAGTTAAAAGTGAAAACTTGAAAGTTAAAAGTGGCGAGTGGCGAGATGCACATCATCAGGAACATGCGCACCGTGGACTAAAGGAGATTGAGGCCCTGTTGGCAGGGGCGCCACTCTCAGAGGCGAGTCGGGGGTTGGCGGTGAGTGTCTTTCGTGCCTTGGGTGAGGCGGAGGCTAAGATTCACAACACGTCGCTTGAGAAGATTCACTTCCATGAAGTGGGTGCCTGGGACTCTGTGGCCGATATTGTTGGCGCGTGCCTTGCGTTAGAGCAGTTGGGCGTGTGTGGTGTGAGTTGCGGTCCGCTTCCGGCGGGTGTTGGGACGATTTCCTGCTCCCATGGTCAGATGCCCAATCCTGCCCCAGCCACGCAAGAGCTTCTTCAAGGAATGCGCGTCATGCAGACCGACGAACCGTTTGAGCTGGTAACCCCGACAGGGGCAGCACTCTTGCGTGTCTGGACCCAGACCTTGGAGCGCGTACCGGATGAGACTGTCATTGAGAAGAGCGGCTTCGGTTTTGGCCAGCGAACCTTACAACGCCGTCCGAATGTCCTGCGCGCCACGCTGATGGCGGAGGCAAATGACGAGTTTCAAGTTTCCAGTTTCAAGTTTCCAGCAGGCGAAGCCCTGCTGGTACTGGAGGCTAACTTGGATGATTGCAATCCGGAATGGATTGCCTCGCTGGTCCCGGTCTTG
Organism: uncultured bacterium; assembly: GCA_903935195.1. Lineage (GTDB taxonomy): Bacteria > Verrucomicrobiota > Kiritimatiellia > RFP12 > UBA1067 > CAIZQW01. The sequence continues at coordinate 2,888 of CAIZQW010000287.1, read as the reverse complement.
CTGGAGAAGGGGGCCTTGGATGTCTGGCAGACGCCGATTGTGATGAAGAAGGGGCGTACCGCCATTCTCTTAAGCGTGCTGGCGACTGAAGCCAGCGCTGCGGCTTTGCGGGAAGTGATGTTCAGAGGTACAACGACCTTTGGGATTCGCTATTATCCTGTCCAGCGCGAGGTGCTGGAGCGTCGTTTTGAGCAGCTCGAGACACCGTATGGAAAGATCCCGGTCAAGGTAGGGCTTTACAAGGGCGAAGTCATTACGCGCTCGCCAGAGCATGATGCCTGTGAAGCCTTGGCAAAGGCTCATGGCGTGAGCGTTAGGCAAGTTTGGCCGAAATAACCAGGAAAAAAGGTCTGACCTGTCTGACTTGTCCGACCTGTCCGACAAGAACACGATGCACTACACCATCAACAGAATAACGCCTGCCCCGCTCTCATCCATCGACTTCTCGATTGCCGAAGAGGGACGCATTGCAGTTGTTCGCCCTGAATCGAATGGAGCTGCACCCGAAACCCGCTTCTATGTGCTTCATGACGGGGAGGCGCTTTATGTTCAGTTTTGCGTCAACGAAGCCCATGTTAGGTCTGTTCAGACGGTATATCAGAGTCCAGTCTACACGGATAGTTGTGTGGAGTTTTTTGTTCAACCGGTGACAGGCAAGGGATACTTCAACATCGAGATCAATGCGGGCGGGACACTCTTAGCATCCTACATTGAAGATCCCACGCGGGTCCCTCATGGCTTTGCCAAATGGACTCCCATGGATCTAGCCTGGGGGAGCCAGATTGAAATTTACTCCACTCTGCCGCGTGTGGTTGAACCCGAACAGGCTGCGCAATGGACCTTACGATACCGACTTCCGTACGCTCTTTTTGAGCCCTTCACAGGTCCACTGACCGAGAAGATTTGGCGTGGAAATTTCTACAAATGTGGCGATGCTACCTCCCATCCGCACTGGGTCTCCTGGGCACCGCTTTCAGCCCGAAATTTTCACCTCCCCACGTGCTTCGGAAGCCTCTCTCTGGCCTAAGTTTTTGATTGTAGCACCTGCGCAATCTGTGGTACTATTTAAAAAGAGTATAAATGAAGCGTGTGTTGTACGGTAGACCTGTCTAGTGGAGACTTTCTTATGCCCAAATTTGCCTATATTGCTGTTGATTCGGCAGGACAAGAGACGCGTGGATCTATTGAGGCCCCTAATCAAGCCCAGGCGATTGCCAAAGTGCGGAGTCAAGGCCTGTTTCCAACGGCGATTGGTGCCGTAGGAGGGGAGTCATCGGGTGGGGCAGCTCCTGCAAAGGGAGGGTCTACTCCAGCACCCGCCAAGAAGGTTGCGCCCAAGAAAAGGGCCATGGATATCAATATTAACCTGAAGATGCCCAAATTCTTACGGGCGGGTGTAAAACAGAAAGATTTGACCGTCTTGACACGCCAGCTGGCGACACTCGTCGATGCTGGCTTGCCCCTCTTGAGAGGCCTGCATGTCTTGGAGCGCCAGACGCCGAATCCCACGTTGCGGGAAGCGTTGAAAGAGATGTGTGAGTCCGTGGAGAGCGGCAGTACCTTCTCGGAGTCACTTCAGAATCACCCGAAGATCTTCAACCATCTCTATATCAACATGGTCAGGGCAGGCGAGGCGGGTGGTGTGTTAGAAGTTGTCTTGAATCGACTGGCTGAGTTTGCTGAGAAGGCCGAGAAGATCAAGAACAAGGTCAAGGGGGCGATGATTTACCCGGTTATCGTTTTATTTGCTGCCTGCGGTATTACAGGCTTCCTCTTGGTTAAGGTGATTCCCAAGTTTAAAGACATTTTCAGAGACCTCTTGGGTGATAAGCCCTTGCCCCCGATTACAGAGTTTGTCATGAACGCCAGTAATTTTGTGATGAACAACGGGTTGCTTGTTCTTGGCGGAATCGGTGGTTTTGTCTTTCTCTTTACGGTCTTCAAGAAGACAGCAGGCGGGGCCTACTTCATTGACGTTTGCAAACTGAGAATGCCGGCCTTTGGCACCTTGGTTCGCCGTACAGCAATTGCGCGTATGACGCGTACCCTTGGGACGCTCCTCTCGTCTGGTGTGCCGGTGTTACAGGCTTTGGACATTGTGCGTGACACCTCGGGGAACGCGGTGATCGCTCGTGCGATTCAGAGTGTGCATGATGCCGTCAAAGAGGGCGAAAGCATGACAGAGCCTCTGGCCCAGAGCAAGGTATTTCCGCCGATGGTGATCTCCATGGTCGAAGTGGGTGAAGAGACGGGTGCACTTGCGGACATGTTAACCCGCGTCGCGGACACATATGATGACGAGGTGGATAATGCGGTGGCGGGCATGACCTCGATTATTGAGCCGATTATGATTATTTTCTTGTCGGTAATCGTTGGTACGATCGTGGTGGCCATGTTCATGCCGATGATCCAAATTATCACCACCATGGGGCAGCAGACGTAAGGTGGAAGGAGGTTTACGCTATGAAAAAGAATAAAGGCTTTACCCTGATTGAGCTGATGATCGTGGTTGCGATCATTAGTATTCTCATGGGCGCCACCTTTAAATTGATTAACGTTGCCGCTGACGCAAAGGCGCGTTCTGTCACGACCAAACGCTTGGAGTGTCTCCAGTTCGCCCTTTCGGGTTACTATGCTGCGTATGGAATGTATCCGGCTGTCCAGAATTATCAAAACCCTAACCTGCAGCTGATTGAGAGAGACGATGATACAGCCGAACCTTTAAACAGCGGCTCTGCTGGGGCCGCGACCGCCTGTGCACGGGCGCAACCGATGGCTTATGAATATCCGACACCACTGTTTTTAGATGAACCGGTTGTGGATTCGGAGTATCGCGATAAGTTACAAAGTTTGTTGAAGGATCCGAATGCGATCAGTGTTAATAAGAT
>CAIZQW010000286.1 GCA_903935195.1 uncultured bacterium | reverse complement strand
TGGGATAGCCAGAACGGCCAATCGCTCGCCATTTATGCCTGCCCACACTGCGCGGGTCCCTTTGCGGAGATCAAGTCAAAGGCTGATCTGAAGAACTGCCCCTCCTGCAATAAACCCGATTTTGCCGTAGACGAAACCAAGCCTCTGATGGCGATTGACTAAAATTGGCCAAGGGCTTCACGCATTGCACGGCTACGAAAGCTTCGTGGCCCACAGATTACATTGCATGCACGTCTCCCGCGTGGCTTCCGCTTGTTCATCTGGATAGGCGGAAAGCCATAGGGCGCGATGGTCCAGGAGGGCCCTACCCCATTTCACTGGTATATGCTCGGGCATGCCCATTGGCATAATCCAGATGATGCGCGTTTTGTCGTGCTTTAGCAATGCATCCAAAATGGTGCGCTCGCCGGGCGAGAAAAAGGTGCTCACCACCACACCGTTCCACTCCTCAGTGAAAAACCGCTGCGTCTGCGCAATCTCTTGCTCCGTTGCCTTGCGTGACACGCGTAGCGCACGTTTAGGTGATGCATTTAAAAGCGCCTGATTGCCCACATACGTGCTCGCCTTGATCGTGCCCCTCGGAATGCGCTTCAAGGCAAGGCGCTGTGGGTTGGCCTTGATATAGGCCTCCTTGATGGCAAGCTCCTCTGCCTCAAAGCAAATCACATCGTAATAATTTGGCTGCCAGACAGAGGCCGGTTCCTTCCCGCTATAGCGGGAGTCAACCAGCAGGTTGCGCCGCCAGAGACGCGTCACTGCGCCTTTAAACATATTCATGACTTCGCCTAACGGCTTAACATTGCCCCTATCCAACCAGACTAACCCATGAAAATGGTCGGGCATGACCTGGAAGGCCCCCAGCCGAACAAAAGAATAATGCTTGGGTATCTCGCGCCAGCATTGCTCAACAAGCTGGCCCAGGGGATTGCATCGCATGACAGCCTGACCCTGCCCATCAAGCTCGACTGCGCCAAACAAAGGCCGGTGCATCTCGGTGCCCATGGTTACAAAGTACCACCCCTCCCGCGAATAATCCTTCCGCACCATGCGCAGCTTCTGCGACACGCTTGACGCGCGCCCCGCCACATAATCGACCCGCTCCAATAGAGCCATAGCACCCTCCAATTATTAATTAACCTGCATCAACGAGACCCATCATTGATACAAAGTGGCATTAATTTAACAGAGCTTTTAGCAGGAGGCAAATACGAATTACCCACAATAAGCCAGAAAACAATACGAACCCTAGAATTAACCATTTAAACAAAACTCTTTTCAGCTTGCTTTATTCAGTAGAACGCGCAAAAATTCATAAATCGTTGGCTAGGGTATTTGAGAAAACACCAGCGATACGTTAAACGTTTGATTTTTGAATGAAACACCTATTCACAGTACTACTACTCGTTGCCCTATGTGGTTGCGTGTCTAACAGAACCCCAACCATCAGCGTCACAGCCAAAATTACGAAGTTTTATCCACAAGCAATGAATGAGGATTACACGGATGGTAGCTGGGCCGCGTATGATGCCGTGATCTTTCAGATTATCTCCCCGGCCCAATGGCAAGGAACAAATCTAACCATCTACTGTTTTTCAGGCGATACCAATATCATTTTCAGGACAGTTGGCGATGTTTTTCAATTTCAAATCGCGAAAGACTATCTTGAAGAACAACCCCGCCGTCTTTTTGACGGAGCCATAGAAAAACCGAAACGAATTAAGGAAGCAAAGAAGACAGTTGAACTTGACCTGACCCAACTGGATAAGGATGGGCTTCGCGGTCCTCCGGACGGCAAAGTGGCTGTATCGTACGAATTCTGTATTCCGAATACAGACACGTGCAAGGCAGAGGTCAAGGCGATTGATCCGACAATTCAATTTATGCCCGGTTCACGAGGCCGGATCGGCGCAAGCAAAGATGAATGGCTCTGTATTGGCACGACGCGAAAGGACTATCGCGACATCCTGAACCGCCTTGCGGAATTGCAGTATGTGAAGCGAATCATTGAATGCCACTTTGAATAGATTGTTAATCATGCATCAGAGTGACAAATGAAATCAAAGCAGATTGAAAAGTTAACAAAACCTAAAGGTACGTTTCGCAAATGGGGATTCCTCCGTGAGACGGCGGAATTAGCAATGAAGGCTGGTAAAGATAAAGACACTGGCCTGCACAGAACAGGACTGAAAGACTATCTTAAAGTCATTTTTCCAAAAACCAGAGACTGGTTACATGACAAAGCTCTGGGCGAAGTGAACGGGAAGCCTTATAGAAGCAGGCCTGACTATCGAAGCGAACAACTGAAAATCATCGTTGAATTTGATGGACTACCTCACTATACAAAGCCAGATATTATAGAAAAAGATTATCGACTTACTGAGCTTTATACGCAATTAGGTTATAAGGTCGTCAGAATCCCCTATTTCATACAGCTGACAAATAAAGCTGTAAAAACTTTGTTCGGCGTCGATGTAAATGAAGCTCTCTTTGATGAAACAATCCCTTCGTTAGGAATACGCGGCTTAAATACACCGGCCTATTTATGTCCTGCAGGTCTCAAACGGATGGCCGCGGAATTTAAGAAAATTCCGGAGCAATATAAAATCAATATTGATTTTCTGAAGCAGCAAAACGATTCCTATCGAACGGGTGTCGACTTTTTAGAAAAAGAATTTGCTTCTGTCGTAAACTCGACATATTAGTTTATAGTGTTTTTCTCACAGAGCCACAGAGTGCACGGAGTTGATATATAGACAGGACACTGGGCTTTACTGGGCAAATAATATTTGTTGTTGTCACCCACTAGGTTGTACGAAAGCTGACCCAACACGCCAACAAATGACTTATTTGAGAAACCCTTATAATTTTAACTATCTCTGTGAACTCTGTGCCTCTGTGAGAAAGAACCCACTCACTCAATGGTGATGGGTACAGAGGCTGCTGCGCCTGCGAGGTTAGAGCAGGTGAAGCGGTGGGTGCCGCGTTCGGGTTTCCGGAAAAAAGGATTGAGCCCGGTTGACGTGCCTTCCAGCGCATCATCCCGAAACCAGTAGATCGACTCACCAGACAGTGCGCCATACCAAAGTCTCTCTTCTTTTGTTTGACTCCC
>CAIZQW010000285.1 GCA_903935195.1 uncultured bacterium | reverse complement strand
GGGCACACCCCGTGCTTTAGCCCACAGGTCAAAACAGGCATTGGTCAAAGCGGCCAGGGCCAGATGCACCACGCCCTTGTGGGGTCCCAACCAGCGCAAACAGGGGTGTTCAGCCATCTGGTGGAATACGACCCCAAAGCGGGACCTTTTCGGAGGATGATGTCGCCATCATGATGGGAGTTGCACGACAGGCCGATTGGGCCTCTAAACACGGGAACGAAGAAAGATGAAGATTCTGCTCCATACCTGCTGCGGCCCCTGCGCAAGTCACTGTGCGTGGACCTTGCTGGACTCCGGACATGATGTGACGCTCTTCTATTCGAATGCGAATATTTATCCACACGAGGAGTGGGAGAAGCGTCTCGAATCTGTCCAGCGCCTAGCAGACCATTACACAATCCCCCTCCTCGTAGATCGACCGACGCATGAAGAATGGCTCGAGCACGTTGCCGTAGGTTATGAACAGGAACCCGAGCGAGGCATACGCTGTACACGCTGCTTCCAGTACAGCCTCGCGCGAACCTACGCAAAGGCCCTTGAAGAGGGGTTCGATCTCTTCACAACCTGCCTCACGGTGAGTCCGCACAAAGCCACGGCTGTGATCTTTGAGGTGGGCCGGGCGCTCTCCAGCACACACTTTCTCGCGATTGATTTTAAGAAGGAAGATGGTTTCAAAAAGAGTCTTGCGCTCTCTGAGCAACTTAACCTCTATCGCCAGTCCTATTGCGGTTGCGAATTTAGCATCAAGCCTATTTCGTAGACCAGGTGGTACGTCCGTGACAAACAGTCATGACCGCACGCGCGTGAAGCGTCTGGCCCGCAAAGGGACAGTTACGCGACAAAGAGCGGAATGTTTCAGGACGAACCACCCACGGTGTTGAGGGATCAATCACCACCAGGTCTGCAGGTTGCCCGGCTTGCAATGACACGAAGGGCTGGCGCAGGATCATCGCAGGCTGGAGCGTCCAGCAAGTGACCCAATCCATGACAGACATCCCCTCCTCTTCAACCATCGCCTTCCAGGTCACGCCAATCGCGGTTTCGAGTCCGATCACACCAAAGGGCGCCTTGGAAAAACCTTTTGACTTTGACTCAAAAATATGTGGCGCATGATCCGTCGCAAAGAGGGAGAGCGTTCCATCCAGCACGCCCCTCCGAATCGCCGCGCGATCCTCTCGGGTTCCGAGAGGCGGATTCATCCGCCAGTTACCATCATCCCCAGGAATATCCTCGACCGCGAGTGCAAGATGGTGAGGGGATGCCTCTGCGTGGACAGGTAACCCCTCCGCACGCGCTTGACGCACAAGGTCAACGCCAGCGGCTGTTGAGATATGCTGAATGACGAGTGTGCACTTTGTCTCGCGGCAAAGCCGAATATCACGCGCAATCGCCTCGCTCTCCGCTTCAAGCGGGAAGACCGGCAGATTCAAGGTCTTGGCCAGTGCACTTTCACGGATGACCCCATCTTTGGCGAGATCCGGCACGACTGCATGATCAAAGACCGTTTTGCCCACACGGAAGGCGCGCGCCATCGCCTCGCGCATCACCTCATCGGAAAAGACAAAAGAGCCGTCATCCGTAAAACAGGCGGCTCCCTTTATTGCAAGTGTTTCGATATCACTGACTGCGCGCCCCTGACGTCCAACTGAGAGGCAGGCGGAGGGAAGAAGCGTGACTGGAAGATCATCAGCAAGCTGTTCAGAAAGCCACGTGACAGAATCCCCTGCAGGGACCGTGTTGGGCATTGGGACGACATGTGTAAATCCCCCTGCTGCCGCAGCCTCTGCACCTGTTCGCCGCGTCTCTGCAGCGGAATTGCCGGGATCACGGAAATGCACATGCGTATCCCAGAAGCCTGGAGCTACAATAAGGCCCGTTCCGTCAAGCTGGGGCAGGCCTTCAACCGAAGAACCTTCCGGCTGGAGTATCCTCTCACGAATAATCAAATCCCTCACAGTATCTGTTCTGTGAAGAGGATCTATACATCTTATCTGCTTCAAAAAAAGATTTGTCATTGGGTATTCTCGGTTAGAGTAGCGAGGCGTTTATTTCTTTACAAAATGTTCGCAGAGATCTGTGGCTTCGACAAAACGATTCGTGAGTCCGCAACGTTGTCCAAACGGGTTGAGCACCATCTCTCGACAATAGGTACAGCAACGTTGACGTTCATCCTCACTAAAGACAGAGACCGTCTCGGGACGATCAGCCTCTGTGAAGAGCCTAGGCTTGGCTTCATCCATCACAAAGGGCGTCTCCGCTTCTGAGACATATCGCTTACCGCACGCCGTGCAGACAAATGACTCTCCAACCTTTTTGAAATCTTCGTAAACAGGTTCCGCCCGTACGAGGGTGACCTCGCCACAGGCGGAACAGGCTATCTCTCTTGTACGCGGTTTATTCATGAACGCTTCGGGAGGTGGATGCACTCGCCATGGAAGGCATGTGCAGCCTCCATCCAGGCTTCAGCCAAGGTTGGATGGCAGTGAATAGTCTTGCCGATCTCGTCGATCGTCAGCTCGTTACGGATGGCTAGCGCAGCTTCGGAGATCAAATCCGTGGCATGTCCGCCAATCGCCTGAGCGCCCAGAAGCTGTCCCGTGACAGGATCCGCCACCCACTTCACAAAGCCATCGGTCTCGCCTGCGGCCATCGCCTTACCCAGCGCGGCAAAGGGGAACGCCGCAGTCTTGACCTTCAGCCCCAGTTGCGCAGCTTTCGTCTCCGTCAGACCGACCAAGCCAATCTCTGGCGTGGTGAAGATGCACGAGGGACAGACCTTCTCTTGACGCGAGGGATGCCCTGCTGCGGCTTCGGCTGCGACCACCCCCTGCTGCGTTGCCGCATGCGCGAGCTGAATCGAACCTGTCACCAAGTCACCAATAGCAAAGATGCTGGAGACATTCGTACGGCATTGGTCATTCACAGGGATCATACCCCGCTCATCAACCTTCACGCCAGCACGTGCGAGATCCAAGGCAGCCGTGTTCGGCTTGCGCCCCACAGCCACTAAGAGGAGTTCCGCCTCCAACTTCTGTTCCTTGTAAAGACCTGTCACCCCTGTCTTGGTTGACTCAATCGCGGTCAAAGGGGCGCCAGTCAGAATCGTGACCCCTAAAGACTCCATCCGCTTACGCAGGACACGACGCACGTCCTTATCTAGGATCATGACAATGTCTTCGAGCATTTCAACAATGGTGACCTTGGTGCCGAGTGCAGCGGCCATGCAGGCAAATTCGCAACCGATCACGCCACCGCCCAAAATCAGCAAGGACTTCGGAAGGGTTGTCAGATCTAGGAACGACCGACTCTCCACAACATTCTTCGCCTTGGGCAAGAAGCCTGGCATGGCCGAGTCGCTTCCCGCAGCAATGATAATTGAAGTCGCGCTGAGCCAGCGCGTGGCCCCATCGGGCTGCACAACCGAGAGACGGTTCGGCCCTTCGAAACGCGCAACCCCCTTGACCATCTCAACACCGTTCGATTTCAGCAAGAACTGAATGCCAGTCGTCAACTTAGTGACCACCTCGCATTTACGCGCCACCATCTTTGCATAATCAAAGGAGACGCCCTTCACAGAGACTCCGAAGAGATTCGAATGGGCCGCATGATGAAAGCGCTCGGCTGAAGCGATCAAGGTCTTTGTCGGAATGCAGCCCCAGTTGAGACAGGTTCCGCCAAAAGCCTCTTTTTCAATGATTGCCGTCTTCTTGCCCAGTTGTGCTGCGCGAATCGCGGCAGGATATCCCCCCGGGCCAGCACCGATCACAATAACGTCAAAATCGTACATGATAATAAGTCCTTTTCTTAAACAAGTGATTTCCAGAGTTCGACATCCTCAAGTTTGGAACGGATTGCATTCGCAAACTGGGCGCCCATTGCACCATCCACAATACGGTGGTCCGCCGAAAGAGTCATGGCCATGATCGTGCGAATCTTAATTTCGCCCTTCACGACAGCAGGCACCTGGCGACCGGTGGAGACGGCCAAAATTCCCGCCTCGCCTGGATTGATAATCGCGGTGAACTGGTCAACGTTCATCATGCCCATGTTGGAGACTGTGAACGAACTTCCGGTCATCTCATCAGGAGTGAGTTTGCCGAGGCGCGCCTTTTCCCCAAGTGCCTTGGTCTGTGCGTTCAATTCCTTCAGGGTCAGCGTCTGAGCTGCCTTGATCACAGGGACCACGAGTCCGGTGTCAATACTCACCGCCATCCCAAGATCCACATCGCCACGCCAGGTCACTGTTGCGCCATCCGTAAAGGAGTTCACTGTCGGGAACTCGGTCAACGAGAGGATCACAGCTTCGAGCACGAAATCATTGACGCTATAAATGATTCCCTTTGCCTTCAATTCGGCGCGATAGGTCATCAAGTCTGTAATGTCCGCCTTGACCGTGACATAAAAATGAGGAATGGTCTGTTTGCTCTCGACCAGACGACGGGCGATCACCTGGCGCATCCGCGACATCGCAACCGGCTTCTGCTTGAGCATGCGTTCCACATCTTCGACCATAACGCGTCCGCCATCCCCTGAACCACGGACCGTCAAGAGATCAACCTGGTTCTCGGAGGCAAGGCGCTTCGCTGCAGGCGTGATGCGCAAGTTTGTATAACCGGAGGTTTCCAAATAGCTCTGGACATCCTTTTCGACGATGCGTCCATTGGGGCCCGATCCTTTGATACGGGCCGGATTGATGCAGGCATCCTTAGCCAACGCTTTTGCTCTGGGCGAGATGACCAAGCGTTCAACCGTCGCCACAGGAGCGGCAACCGGTGCCGCGACAGGCGCTGACCTGACAGGGACTGGCGCAGCAACAGCTACAGATGCGGCAGACGCTTTTGCAGGAGCAACGGCGGGTGTCGATGCGGGTGCGGCAGGAGCGGGCGCTGACGCGGACTCCAACTTGGGAGCGACATCCGACACCTTTTCGCCTGCTTGACCGACATAACCCACAACCGTATTGCAGGGTACTGTGATGCCTTCCTTCACATAAATCTTCAGAAGCACACCTTCAAAAAAGCTCTCAACTTCGAGATTCGCCTTATCCGTTTCAATCTCGAACAGGATATCCCCCTTTGCAATAGGGTCTCCCACCTTCTTCAGCCACTTGACAATGGCACCCTCTTCCATGGTCTGACCCAACTTCGGGAAAATAACGGCCTGCGCCATAAGCTCTCCTTATACACGTGTTAGAAATGGCGTGACTCTAAATTACGGATTATTAAGCACAGCGAGTCACATTTAATTGTGATTAAGTATAGTGGATTTACCCGCCCATGTCATGCCCAAAAAGATTATTTATCAATAAAAACAATGTGCTGAGGAGGCCCATTTGTGAAGGTGACTTTTTTCACCTCTCTAGTCGTATTGTCCGCACGCTTGACCACGATTTGTGCGACGGTTCCCGCGGGGGCGGTAAAGCTGAAGTGGCTGTTTAGGTCACGGGTATCATCGTACGTTTTTCCCGTTGCCACTGTTTTATTCCCTGCTAGCAGGGTAACATCCCGGACAACCCGCTTTCCGCGAGCATCACGGACCACCACCTCTACACGGCATGCATTTGTCTTAGCAAAAAGATCCAGATAGCGTTGGGTCACATCAAGAACAGGACGCGGGGTTTGGGGGTCGCGGGTCATACTGCGCCAGAGGTTCTCCTCTGTCGGAAGCCACGCGACTGCAAAAATCGCGTATTTCGGATCATGGGGGATATTGTTGACGACATCTTTATTGAACCACGCCTGATTCAACCCCTGCCCATCAAAGGCCCCCAGATGATACCAAACGCCGTCTTGCCAGACCTCCACCCACGAATGATTGCCCGAATTATTCGTCCAGTGGCAACCGACAAATCGCGCAGGGATGCCCACGGAGCGGCAGGCATCTATCAGCAGGATCGAAAGCCCAGTACACGAGGCCATCTTGATCCGCATGGAGTGATACGGACTTTGGTCCGGCTTGTCACGTTTCGGACTATAGACCACGTCCAGCATCTTCCAGAGAACCGTATTGATTTTGTGCGCCGCATCACCGGACTTCTGAATGCCTTCGATGACGGGCAGGAAGCGTGCACGAAAATCAGCACGAAAATCATCAACATCTTCACCGATCGCGCTATACGGAAGAACATAGTTTAAAAAGATGTCCTCCGGGATCGTTGCCCCCCACGGAGCTTTCTGCTTCGCCTCAACGGCGAGGGAGGTATTGCGTAACAGATAATTAGCCGAAAGCTTCTGCCGATCCCGCTCAGGCATCCCTTCGATTAGTTTTTGAAGGGCTGTTTTTTGCTCAGC
>CAIZQW010000284.1 GCA_903935195.1 uncultured bacterium | reverse complement strand
TTGTAATGCTCACCCCAGTAACCCTCGATGCTGCCGTCCGGGAAACTCCGTAACTCAGGTCCGCAATAAACTGCCTCGGCATACCTGAAGTCATCACCCAGCACCCGGAGCAGTTGCTCAAGCGTGTTCAGACCGAAATGCTTCATCAGCATCTGATTGATTTCCGGCGTGCCTTCATGTTTGACCGGGATTCGGTCATACCCCTTCCGCTCCAGGGCATTAATCACCCGTTCACGTGATGTCAGCTGTTTCATAAATTTTCCGCTCCTTTTAAAATACTGTTTTAAGAATACCACACAACACCCTTGACGGGAACGCCATTTTGCGTTTATCATTAACCAAAATGCGAATGCCTCAAAAACCGACGGTCATGCTCCTGATCGACCCTTCACGCGCCTATGAGCGGGCCTTGCTCAAAGGGATCGCGCACTACGCGCATTTGCATGGACCGTGGCTCTTCGTGCGCGAAGCGCCCTTCTGGGAACGCCCTTCCCGTGCGGCGCTTCTCCGCCAGCTCAGAACGGTTGATGGTATCATTATGCGCGAGGGCCCCTTCCTGAAGGAGATCCTCAGCCATCATATCCCCGCGATTGTCTCCAACTATGCCACCGATCATATTCCGGGGGTGACAAACCTCGTCAGCGACCATGAGGCGATTGGACGTCTGGCAGCCCAACATCTCTTGGAACGTGGATTTAAGCACTTTGCGTTCTGCGGCTATCCGGATCTCTTCTGGTCGCAACAACGTTTCAAGGGCTTTGAAGCCTGTTTGAAGCAAGCCGGACATCAGGTGGATCACTATCAGCCCAAACTGGCCCATGCCCTCCCGTGTGAAGAGGAGCGGGCTCATCTCCTACGCTGGCTACGCGAACTGCCCAAGCCTGTCGGACTCATGGCGTGTATTGACGAACGGAGCCAGCAGGTGGTGGAGGCCTGCCAGTCCGAGGGGATCAACATTCCGGAACAGGTCGCGATTGTCGGCGTCGACAACGACGAGATGATCTGCACGCTCTCAAACATTCCGCTCTCCAGCGTTGCCATCAATGCCGAAAAGGGCGGATTCGCGGCTGCGGCACGCCTGCACAGCCTGATGCAGAAAAAGGGCGCGAAAGCGCTTTCGCCGATTTACATCAAGCCCTCGCATGTTGTCGCGCGCACCTCGAGCGATCTGCTCTTAGTTGATGATCCGCAGGTTGGAAAGGCCCTCCGCTATATCCGAGAGAACTGCAAACGCTTCCTTTATGTCGAAGAGGTCGCGCGCGCAGCGGGACTTTCGCGGCGCGTCCTTGAAAAACGGTTCCGTTCCGTGCTCCATTTGTCGGTGCTCGAACATCTGCGCCATTGCCGCATCGAACTCATCTCCGCGATGCTCCTGGAGAGCACGATGACCATCTCTGAGATCTCGCTGGCCACTGGATTTTCCGATGCCGCCCATATTGCCCGTTATTTCAGAAGTCAGACAGGTATCAGCCCGCAGGAATACCGAAAACGCCATCAGCTATGAGTTTGAAAAAGATGGGCCAACGCCTATGCTAAAGGGATGGGCTAAAGGGATGGACGAATCCATAGAAAATATGTTACCCTTCTATAAATTCTTTTCAGGAGATTTACATGCGTGATTTGACCCCGTCGTCCCCAGAACCCGCAGGAGAATTTCTGCTCTACACAGCACCGGACGGCACGGTGAAAGTGGAGGTGTTTTGCCGGGATGAAACGGTCTGGCTGAACCAGAAGGCGCTGGCCGCACTTTTCGGCGTTCAAGTACCAGCCATTGCCAAACACCTTAAAAACATCTTTGATTCTGGCGAATTACGCGAAGATTCAGTTATTTCCATTTTGGAAACAACTGCCGCTGATGGCAAAAACTATCAAATGCGTTATTATAACCTCGACGCCATTATTGCTGTCGGTTATCGGGTCAACAGCTATCAGGCGACGCAATTCCGCATCTGGGCCACGAAAACCCTGCGCGAGTTCATGATCAAAGGTTTTGCAATTGATGACGAGCGGTTAAAAAATGGCGGGAAGCTCTTCGGCAAGGACTATTTTGATGAGTTGCTGGAGCGTATACGGGAGATCCGGGCGAGCGAGCGACGGTTTTATCAAAAAATCACGGATATCTACGCACTCTCAGCAGACTACAACCCGTCCGCACCGCTTACGAAAGATTTTTTTGCCGCGGTCCAGAACAAACTGCATTGGGCGATCACAGGTCAGACCGCCGCAGAGTTGATCTATTCTTCCGCTGATGCACAGAAGCTTTGCATGGGACTGACAACGTGGAAGCACGCGCCACAGGGAAAGATTCTTAAGTCCGACGTGACCGTGGCGAAAAACTACTTGAGTCAAGCCCATGTGCAGGAACTGAACCGGATCGTCTCAGCCTATCTTGATCTGGCTGAGAACCGGGCCGAACGTGGCATTCTCATGAAAATGGAAGACTGGGCCCGGTTCCTCGACAGCTTCCTCGAGTTGTCGGACTACCCAGTGCTTCAGGACAAAGGAAAGGTAACCGCCTTGGAGGCGCGGCTGAAGGCCGAAGGCGAATACGAAATCTTTCGCACACGCCAGGATACTGAGTACGTCTCGGACTTTGACCGGGAAATTAAAAGGCTCCAAGGCACTTCCGCCAAGCCCAAAGGAACGCGTAAGAAGAAACCGTAAGCGCTTTTCTGCAGCTATCGTTTACCCCAAATCCTTATGCGACAACTTTTCTATCGTTACTGGCCGTTTATGATGACTTCTGCACTAGGAGTCTTCTGCGCCGCAATCTATATAGACAAGCCAACCGCCCTGGGCGGGGGCAAAACTTTGTCGCGAGCTTTGTCGAAATCAATCAGATGCTTGACAGTCCGATAGTCGTCGGGCAACTGCCCCGCCGGGAATAAACTGACAGGCAACTTGGAAGGGAATAATGGAATGGTGGAATCTTGGAATATTGGAAGAAGCCCTTTGCGGGAGGGCGGCCGGATCGACCGCCGGACGGCGATCCGCCGTCCCTCACAGAGCCGCTATTGGTCTTTCCCCAACATTCCACCGTTCCAGTATTCCAACATTCCAGCCTGCCACGCCGCAACCTTGACGTAGACGGGTTGTGGCAAGAATTCTCAATCCAACAACTCCTGTTCTTCCTGTAAAAAATCTCTGCGGATACTATTGTTTCTGCAATGGCAGCAAGGCATCAGCAAACGCACGGCCCATGAGGGCAAAGGTCTTGGCGCAACCGAGGTAGTGATACCCTGCATTCGAGGCACCGCGCTCCCACGCTTTCCGGTCTTCGGGCGTGATCAGCGAATCCTCAAACTCCTTCAACTGCTTAGCGGCCTCCTCTTTCGTCATCTTGCCGTCCTTGACCTGCTTGTCGAAGTGTCCGCGTTTACCTTTAACCTGCCCGAACTTGTTGTCGATCTCGCCCAGCTTCGCATCCCAGAAGGGCGCGGTCTGTACAGCAATCACATTGCCCTTGAACTCCGGCAGATCAGCCGGTGCCGCCATAGCCCTGCGGAAATCGACCGTATCGACATTGGGTTTAGCCGGATCCACTTCGCCGCCCACGCCCATGACGCCGATCACGAAGGGCATCTTCGGCGCGCCGAGATCCTTGCGCACATCACGGATAAAGCACTCCAGCAGCCGGCTGTACTCATTGAAACGCCCGGGTTTGCCGCGTTCGGGATAGGTGTGGCTATCCACGGCGTCATTGAATCCCTGCAACCAGACAAAGCCGGCGATTTCATAGCCTTGCTCTTCCTTGTAGTCCGGATAGACATGCTTGAGATCCTTGACCGTCTTCTGCACATGTTCGATCATCATGCGGTAGAAGCGGCCGGTCTCAGCCTTTTTATCCGCCAGCCATTTATCCATGTCTGCTGGCCGGCCATGTGCAGGAGGCCCATAATAGAATTTTTTCTGGAACGCATTCAGCTCATACGGTCCGGCGCTGGGCGGACGAAATTCCGTGTTCAGGGATCTCCCGCCCCAGGCACACTTAATGATGACCACCGGCTGGTCGAGCTTCTCATCCATCCGCAAACCGAAGGTGTACTCCGGACCGATCTTCCCGCCATCCTTGGTCGGAGCTGATCCGCGTGCGCCGAAGCCCGTGGTCAGCTTGCCCAGCCCTTCAGCGTTGGCACTGCCGTCATAGGGTCCTGTCAGATACGACATCCAGACATGGTCGCAGACCTTCGGGGTGCCGTCCGCATTCCGCATCTGCTTCAGAAGCGGCGCTGTGGCAGGATCATCGCCAATGTAATCAAACGTCGTGACCTTCGCATGGCCCTCCATGTTCGACTGCCCGGCCATGATGAACACCTTTACCGGCTTGGCCATCAAACTTCCGCTCAACCCTGCTGCGATTGCCAGCGCCATGCACCATTGAATCCGATTCATTGCTGATTCTCCTTTTCTGTTTAGCTTCGTAGTATCTCACAGCAGGCCCTTATCTGTCACGTCCGATAAACATCCGACAACAGTCGATTGACCAAATCAATAAAGATGGGTCGTTCCGAGGGCTTTGCCGTTGACAAAATGGCGCAGATAGGGGAAACTAATTGCCTTTCATTATTGAGTGCTGGCGGACATTTGTAGGTTCTCCAGCTAGGAGGTTTAAATTGGATACACTTGAAACGATGCGTCATAGTGCGGCGCATGTGATGGCGGCGGCTGTCAGCCGCCTGTTCCCGACCGTAAAACTGGATATCGGACCCTCAACCGAAGAGGGGTTCTATTACGACTTCGATTTAGAGCATCGCCTGGCTCCAGAAGATTTTCCGAAGATTGAGGCGGATATGAAGGCCCTCATCAAGGCGGGAATCCCGTTTGAGCGCCTTGAGGTCTCACGCGATGAGGCTGCAAAAATTTTTGCCGGCCAGACTTACAAGCTGGAACGCTTGGCGGACATCCCTGCCGGGGAGACCATCTCGCTCTATAAATGCGGCACCTTTGTTGACCTCTGCCGCGGACCCCATGTCGCCAAGACCTCGGAGATCGGTGCCATCAAGCTGATGTCCGTCGCTGGCTCCTATTATCGCGGCGACGAGAAAAACCCGATGCTGCAACGTCTCTATGGCATGGCGGATGTTTCGCAGGAGGCGCTTGACGCCACCCTCGCCCGTATCGAGGAGGCGAAGAAGCGCGACCATCGCAAACTGGGCAAAGAGCTCGAACTCTTCAGTATCAGCGAGGATGTCGGTCCTGGTCTGGCCCATTGGCATCCCAAAGGTGCGCGGATCCGTATCGCCATTGAAGATTTTTGGCGCAAGGAACACTATCGCGCTGGTTATGAGATGGTCTTCACCCCTCATGTGGGACGCGCCCAGCTTTGGGAGACCTCCGGCCATCTCAGCTTTTATCGCGAAGGCATGTTTCCCAGCATGAACGTGCAGGAGGGCGAGGGTTCACACACCTCAACCGAGCAGTATTATGTGAAGCCCATGAATTGCCCCTTCCACATCCAGATCTATAACACGCGCAAGTATTCGTATCGTGATCTGCCGCTCCGCTGGGCCGAACTCGGCACGGTCTACCGCTACGAGAAGGAGGGCGTGCGCCATGGCCTCCTTCGCGTCCGCGGCTTTACCCAGGACGATGCGCATATCTTCTGCACACCGGAACAGATCGAAGGCGAGGTCCGCCGGACCGTCAATTTCGCCTTGAGCATCTTGCGTCGTTTCGGTTTCACGGATATTACGGCGTTTCTCTCGACCCGCCCGGAGAAGGCTGTCGGTCTACCCGAGCGTTGGGATCAGGCGACCGCCTCCCTGCGCAGCGCGTTGGACGCCGAGAAGATCGCCTATCAGGTGGATGAGGGCGGCGGCGCCTTTTATGGCCCGAAGATCGACCTCAAGATCAAGGATGCGCTGGGACGTCCGTGGCAACTCGGGACGATCCAATTCGACTTTAACCTGCCTGAGCGCTTCAACATGACCTATGTGGGCGAAGACGGCAAGGAACATCAGCCCTACATGGTGCATCGCGCGTTGCTGGGCAGCTTGGAGCGCTTCTTCGGCATCCTGATCGAGCACTATGGTGGTGCCTTCCCGCTTTGGCTGGCTCCTGAGCAGGTGCGTTTTCTCCCCATTACCTCCGGCCAGGTTGACCATGTGAATGCGCTGGCAGACAAACTGCGCGAGATGGATATACGTGTCGGTGTGGATGCGGATAATGAGAAGCTGGGCGCCAAGATTCGACGGGCGCAACTCGAGAAGGTGCCCTTCATGCTCGTCGTTGGCGGACGCGATGTCGAGGCCGGCGTGGTCTCGGTCCGCAGCCGCGAGACGGGTGACAAGGGCGCCATGACCCTGGAAGCATTTATGGAGCTCTTCAAGGAGACCTTGAAGGCGTGATTTTACTGATGGGCCCGCTCTGTCTGATCCGACGGAATGGACCGATCGCAACAACAAGAACAACAAAAGGCCGCGAAATCGGTCGAAAACAAAGAGGTGAGCTATCGCTTCGTTTATTCGTGTAAACTTCAAGATTAGAGTCCAGACAGTTCGCTTGCTGGATCCCGCAGGTCAAATGCTCGGCGTCATGCCGACACGTGAGGCCCAACGCCTCGCTGATGCACAAGGCCTTGACCTCGTTGAGGTCTCCCCCAATGCTGAACCGCCAGTCTGTAAGATCATGGACTACGGCAAGTTCCGTTACGAGGAGAGCATCAAGCGCAAGCAGGCGCGCAAACACCAGAAGGTAGTCCAGATCAAGGAAGTCAAATTCCATGCGACGACCGACACAGGTGATCTCGATCACAAGCTGCGCCAGATCCGTGAATTCATCGAAGAGGGTGACAAGGTCAAGGTGACCTTGCAATATCGCGGTCGTGAGAATGCTCACAAAGAGATCGGCGTGGAGCTCGTGAATAAGGTTGTTGAAGCTTGCTTACCCTTCGCCATCACGGAGCAACCCCCGAAACTTATTGGCCGTGTGCTGGGCTGCATGCTCGCGCCAAAGCCAGTCAAGCCCGGTAGTAGTGGTAGTGGTGGTGGGCATCAAACACAGGCCGCGCCTAAAACCGAGCAGCCACAGCAACAAGTGCAACCCAAGGTTCAGCCCAAGCTCTCAAAAGATTTTGATCCGCTTCAGATCTAAGGCTTGTGCCCCCTTCCCATGGGCCGTTGCATTCTCCATATTGACATGGATGCCTTTTTCGCGTCGGTCGAACAACGCGACAGGCCAGAATTGCGCGGTAAACCCGTGGTCGTTGGCTCCCCTCCAGACCAGAGGGGCGTTGTCTGCACCTGCTCGTATGAGGCGCGAGTTTTTGGCATCCACTCAGCCATGCCCTCGCGTGAGGCGTATCGGCGCTGTCCTGAAGCCATCTTCCTGCCACCGGACATGGCGCGTTATGACGAGGCCTCCCGAAAAGTCTTCGAAATCTTCGAACGCTTTTCTCCGCTGATCGAGCCTGTCTCCTGTGACGAGGCCTTTATTGATGTGACTGGCGCACATGCCCTCTTCGGCTCAGGCGAGTCTATCGCCAAACAGCTACGCGCTCTGATTCACCAGGAGGTCAATCTCGCAGCCTCCGTGGGGGTGGCGCACAACAAGTTCCTAGCCAAGCTGGGAAGTGAACGCGCGAAACCGGATGGCCTCTTTGTGGTGCCGAATACGCGGGAGGGCATCATCCGTTTTCTAGGGTCCATGAAGGTCGGGAACCTCTGGGGCGTCGGTAAGGTGACAAGCGAGGCCTTGGTGAGCGCCGGTTATCAAAAAGTCGCCGACATTCAGAAGGCGGATCCCAAAAAGCTGGAACGTTTGTTCGGTGCTTCGTTCGCCCAGCATCTCATGGCCCTGGCCTTTGGCGAGGACAGCCGGGCTGTAGAGACAGATACGGTCGAGAAGAGTATCTCGCGCGAATACACCTTTTTGACAGACTGTTCAGAACCCGAAGAGCTCCGAGAGGTACTTCGTGGATTGGTCGTTGACGTGGGACAGCGTGTGCGTCAGCACGGATTTTATGCTGCAACAGGACGCCTAAAACTCCGCTGGGCAGACTTTAAAACCATCACGCGTCAAGCGCCCTTTGACGTACCAGTGTGTGACGACTTTTCCTTTCGCGCGCTGGCCCTGAAACTCTTTAACGCCGAATCGTTGATCCAGCCTGTTCGACTAATTGGTTTTGGCGTAACCGGGCTCACGCCCCATCCACGTGAACAGTTAACCTTCTTTGACGACGCGCGCGCCAGCCGAGCCAAGCGCGAGAAGTTGTGTCATACTGTGGATGCCCTGCGCGCCAAGCTCGGCGATGAGAAGGTGTTTAGACTGTAGGCTTTTAGGCTTTAGGTTCTAAAGCTTATTGCCGCCCACTGGGCTTGCCCCAGTGGAGGCAGACGTTTCGGCAAAGGGGCATCGCCCCTTGCCTGACTTGATTCACCTCTGGCACAAGGC
Source organism: uncultured bacterium (assembly GCA_903935195.1). GTDB lineage: Bacteria > Verrucomicrobiota > Kiritimatiellia > RFP12 > UBA1067 > CAIZQW01. Next base: position 156 of record CAIZQW010000284.1, on the reverse strand, counting down.
CAGAGGGATCTTGCCGCCCACTGCCTGACTTGATTCACCTCTGGCACAAGGCCAGAGGGATCTTGCCGCCCCTTGCCTGACTTGATACACCACTGGCACAAGGCCAGAGGGATCTGGCCGCCCATGCCTGACAGGCTTCACCTCTGGCACAAGGCC
>CAIZQW010000283.1 GCA_903935195.1 uncultured bacterium | reverse complement strand
GATTTGCGAGATTTGGGACTCGCTGAAGAGTTGTGTCCGCTTCAAGACCAGCGCGGCAAAAGCATCGGTTGAGGTTGACATAGATTTGCTTCTCAGTTGATTAACGGATCAGGTGTCACAGTGAAGAAGAGGGGTCAATCGGCATAGAGGGCAGGGATAGGGGCAACTTGTTGGAACTTGTGGTTGGTCAGCTCTTTTTTAGGGTTACCGTTCATCGTGAAGAGCATTGTAATGCCGATCAGCATGCAGATGAGCAAGATGGCCCCTGCAGCAATCAAGGGTTTGCGGTATTGCTGAAGGAAGTTGTCAGAGAGGCCTCGGCTCAGGGTGTTCGCGCCCAGTCGCGTAAAACTCTCAACAAAGGTTTTGAGGTTCGCAAGTTGGCGCAGATGGGCTCGCTCATCCTTCTGTTCTTCCTCAACTGGCGAGGTGTCAAGGCGGCTCATATTAAAAATAGGCCCTGAGCGACGTTTCGAAGAAGAGTCTTTCTTCTTTGGAGCCTCTACGGAGACGAGAGGTGTTGAAGTCACGGGTTGGCGACCGGGAATATGTTGTGAGAAGAGATCGGGTTCGCCATCATCGTTTTCAAACGGGGCTTCAGGCTCGACGACCCATTTTTCTTCGTTGGGCTCATTATCCACGGTGGGTGCTTCAGCAACAAGAGGTTCTTCCTGTGGGAGTTCCCAATCAGAGAGCACAGGTTCTGGCGGTGTAAAGGTCAAGGGTTCAGGATCGAGAGAGGGTGTCAAGGGGAGGGGTTCTGGCATAGAGAACGGCTCTATCTTCACCGGTGTGGGTTCTGGGGCCGGAGCAGTCTCGATGGTACGAACCATGGGTTTGCTAAAAGGTTGTTTGATGGCTTCGAAGCGGCTCTTCAAGGAACGTGCTACTGGGGGAGCGACCATTTCATTCGCTGGTGCGGGCGCGGGTTCCACGTGACGGCGTCCGACGACGGGCGTGCGTTTGCCAGAAAAGATGTCCATGAATTCATTGACCAGTGGCGTGGAGTCCAGCTCGAGATATTCAGCATAGAGCTTGACGAAGCCACGTCCATAGATGGGTGCGGCAATTCGGCTAAAATCCTCTTTTTCCAGATCATCGATGATCTGGACCTTCATGTGTGTGGACTCTGCAACAGCAGAGGTCGAGAGACCGCGTTGTTCACGTGCGTTCTTCAGAATTTCACCCATTGACATAATTTACTTCTCCTTAAAGCTGTTTATCGTTCAGATTTTTTTCATCGCTGGTCGTTGGCGCATCCTCGGCGTTTGCAACGTCAGGTTTCACGGTAGCACTGTTCGGATGCGTGGAAATGATGGCGTCAAGATCAACAAGAATCTCGCGCGCCCCTGCGCCTGAAGAGCCTTGTGGCGCCACAACGCCTCGTGCCTCAAGAATGTCCATCAACCGCGCAGCACGTGTATACCCAATACGCATACGTCGTTGCAACATGGTTGTCGAGGCGCGTCGGGTCATACGGATGACCTCCAGTGCCTTGTCAGCCATGGCTTCGTCTGAATCTTCATCCACTACAGCGCCTGCACCCGAAGTTCCCTCGCCTGTTCCTCCTGCGGAACCTGAGGCGTCATCCATACCCTCGTCGAGGGCCTCATTCGGGTCGACTTCGCGGATGCGATCCATCTTGCCCATGAGCGTCTGGTCATAACAGGAGGTGCAGTGTTCTTTGACAAAGGCAACGACGCGTGCGATTTCAGAGTCATCAACCCAAGCGCCTTGAGCGCGCTGGAGCTGTGAGCCCTCCTTGAGAAAGAGCATGTCGCCTCGCCCAATCAACTCTTCGGCTCCTGGGCAATCCAAGATGGTTCGGCTATCGTTAGACTGTGATACCTTAAACGCGATACGTCCAGGGATATTGGCCTTAATCGTACCGGTGATGACATCCACAGAGGGACGCTGTGTTGCAAGGATCAAATGAATGCCGACAGCGCGGGAGAGGGAGGTGAGCCGGGCAATGGCGGGTTCAACCTCTTTGCCCACAGCAGCCATAATATCGGCGACCTCATCCACCACGATGACGATGTAGGGTAGCTTCTCAGGGATTTTCTCGCTGACCTCTTCCTGCTGGTCACCACCAAAGAGGTCGCCTTGCGTAGCCTTGGGCCGCGAATTAAAGGTGACGATGTTGCGGCACCCCATCTTCTGGAGGAGTTTGTAGCGTTTGTCCATTTCGATGATGGCCCAGCGGAGTCCAAAGGCGACACGCTTGGAATCATTGATGACGGGCACGAGCAGGTGTGGCAGATCATTGTAAGCGGTAAACTCGACACGCTTGGGGTCTACAAGAATCAGTCGGAGCTGTTCTGGCGTGCGACTCATCAGGAAGCCTGCCAAGATGGCGTTGAGGCAGACGCTCTTACCAGAGCCCGTGGCACCCGCGACAAGCAGATGCGGCGCCTTTGTGAGATCATAAATAAGATCATTGCCCGCGACATCTTTTCCGAGCACCAAAGGAATCTCGCAGGTGTTCTCTTTCCACGCTTGGCCTTCAAGGATTTCGCGGAACGTGACGGGGCGCGCCCGGCGATTGGGAATCTCAATGCCGACCGCGTTCTTGCCAGGGATTGGGGCTTCGATGCGGATGCTCTTTGCCTCCAGAGCCATCTGGAGGTTAGCCTGCAGGGCAGAGATCTTTTCGACCTTGACATGCGGAGCCGGGCGAAGTTCATACTGGGTCACCACGGGACCGGGGATCTTGCCGATTACCTCCACGGTCACATTCTGGTGCTGGAGCGTCTCGATGATGATTTTCTCCATGTCTTCGATGTTGCCGTGGTCAGCCTTTCCTTTGGGGATGGGGTTGAGCAGGGAGATCGGAGGCATAGGATAGTCCGCAAGATTGGGGGGAGCCATCTCGGCTTGCAGCGCAGCAGGTTTCGGTGCAGGCGCTACTGGGCGGCTGGGGGCGGCTTCAGGCGTTGGCGCGACAACGGCGGCCTGGGTTTCACGCTCCTCGGTTTTCCGCTGACGTTCCAACTCACGCGCCCGCTTGGCTTCTTCCTTGGCCCGCTTTGCAGCCTCTTTAAGGTTTTGGGGATCAGGCTCAATGGTCTTGGAGGACTCGTCTTGCTCACGATTCTGGAGCGCACTCTCCTGCCGGGCTTTCAAAAGGGCCTGACGCTCGACCCACCACTCTGTCAAGCGACCAAGGCCATAGACGAGGTTCCGGATGCCAATGACCATCATGAGTGTGAAGAGCATGATGGTCAGCATGAGGATGCCTCCGCCGACAGGACTAAACCAGCGACAGAGCAGACGGGTCATCAGACAATACCCAATCGCGCCACCCGCGTTCGGCTTAAGGTTGAGATTTTCGAGAATGGAGTCAAAGAGGGTTTCGCTCCCCAGTTGGATGAGGCAACACATGGCCACGAGGAAGAGGAACATCCACGCCATTTTGCGACCGATTGTGGCGATCTTCCCATAGAGCAACATGATACTAAAGCTGAGCACCATGAAGGGTATGACCCACAAGACAAGGCCGAAGATGTTATACCCGATAAAGACCGACCATGCGCCGACGAGGCCGATGAGGTTGGACGGAGGCGTAAGGGGTGGTGCATTCAGCAGCGAGATGTCGCGCCAATTGTAGGTGACAAGACTCAGCAGCGGAAAGAAAGCAATGGGCAGCAAAATAATACCGAAGATACGGCGGTGTGCGCGTCGTTCGATTTCATGGCGATCCTGCAAAGGGTTTTCTTTTACAAATTCTTCCATAGTATTAAGGTTGATGGGTTTCTCCAGGTGTCACAGGCGATGCAAGGACATTAGAGGGGTTTGAATCTTTGATGGTTAAAATAGAGGGAAGGGGGAGTAGGGGTTTGTCATCTATCTTTTTGATCGGACGCTCAAATTGGACACTGACAAAGGAAGGCTCGATACGGGCAACTCGTAAACGGCCGATTTGTTTCACATGCGAGGAGCTCAAGCGGATGATCTCTTTATAAACTGGCTCTTTCATCTCTTTAGCCGGTACAGACGGTTTCACAAGAAAAAGGACATTGGGTGTATAGAGCTGATCCAACTCCGCCTTTGTTCCGCGCAGGGTCACATAGGCGCTCGACGGCTGGACGCTGGTGATGACATAGCCATCTCCCATAATGGGCACCGCGAGGGTTCTCAGGTTGCTGAGTTCAGAGCGGAGCGAGAAATAGACCATGAGGGCGATGGCAAAGGAGAGCATTTTCCACGGCCAGTCGCGGATGAAGAGGAGCCACAAAAGGCTACGGAGGCTAATGGCTTGCATGCTCACTCCTTTCTTTGACCTGATGGGCAAACTGGTTCCATTGCCGGACAAAACGATGTTTCATCCAAGCAGAGAAGGAGGTGTGGCGCGTACGTTGATCTGGCATGGCAAAGCGGAGCCAGCGAAGAATTTTGCGTTGGGCATTCTCTGTGTAACGATTCAGCTTGCCGTTGTACGCAACAGAGATCGAACCTGTTTCTTCCGAGACGACAAAGACAACAGCATCCGTCTCTTCGCTCAGCCCGGCTGCCGCACGGTGGCGTGTGCCACATAAGAAGTCCGGATGATTAGAAAGAGGAAAGAGGCATCGCGATGCAGCCAGCCTTCCGTTTCGAATGATGCATCCACCGTCATGTAACGGCTGAGGAGGCGTAAAGATCGAAAGAAAAAGCTCGCGGCTCACCAAGGCATGTAAGGGAATGCCCGCCTCCTCATAACCGACGAGTGAGATGCCCCGTTCGACCGCAACCAGCGCACCGATTCGCCTTGCTGAGAGTTCTAAGAGGGACTGGCAGAGAAGCTCGGGTACATGGAACTGCTCTTGGCTATTGTTGCTGCCCATGACAAGGGCTTGTCCGCCCATGAGGGCCAGCGCCCGGCGAATCTCGTGTTGGAAGATGATGACCATGCTCAACGCAAAGCCACCTAAGACATAGTAACTAATGCGCGCGAGAACATCAAAATGGAAGAGGTGGGTGAAGCCAAGAAAGATGAGCACGAGAATGCCAACGCCCATCAGCACTTGCGCACTGCGGGTTCCGCGGACAAAGCGCAGGACACCATAGATGCACAAATACAGAATCAGTATCTGTATAGCATCCGTGACTCCGATTTCTAGTAATCCGTCTAACATGCTCTCTTCTCGCCGTCGTGAATAGCCTTGAGCGCCAATGCTAAAGCAAGACTCTCCTTTGTTTCTTTCACATCATGTACGCGTAGGATGGAGGCTCCTTGTAAAGCACTCCAGACTGCTGCACAGAGGCTGCCACTCAACCGTTGTGTCGGGTCAGGCTGGTGACAGAGTTCTCCGATAAATCGTTTCCGTGAGGCACCGACTAGGATCGGACCAAGGACGCTCAAACGATTAACCGCCGCCAAAAGCTGCAGATTCTGTTCGGCATCCTTTGCAAAGCCTAGTCCAGGATCTAACACGCACGCTTCGCAAGGAATACCTTGCTCCTGCGCAAACGCCAAGGCTTGTTTCAACTCAGTCTCCACGGTTGCGACGACATCTTCATAGACTGCAAGGGACATCATGGTCTGTGGCGTACCTCGGGTGTGCATCAACACGAGTCCGGCACCCGTCTCTCGCACGACCGTCGCCATCACGGTGTCCCCCTTGAAACAGGCGACATTGTTAACGATGTGTGCCCCTGCATCCAAGGCTTGCTGCGCGACGGCCGCATGGCGCGTATCAATTGAAATGGGAGTCGAGACCCTTTTTGAAAGCTCCTGAATCACGGGAAGGACACGTTGGAGCTCCTCTGCTTCATCAAGCGTTGGAGCTCCTGGCCGTGTGGATTCGCCTCCCACATCTACAATGTCTGCTCCAGCTGCAATCATAGCCAAAGCATGTTCCAGGGCTCGCGCTGTTGAAAGGTAGCGTCCCCCATCTGAAAAAGAGTCTGGGGTGACGTTGAGAATTCCCATCACGAGCGGGGTAGCCAACGAGAGCGTCCTCCCTTTGCAACGCCAAAGAGGTGTTGACCTCTTGGCCCCAGCAGGAAAGGTTGCGCCTTCGTCCGCCGTCTTAGCTGATGTTTTCGGTCTTTGCTGCATCCCCTTCAACCTTTTCGCCTTCGGGTTTGTCATTCAGCAATGCTTCTACTTCACGTCCATCCATGGTCTCGCACTCGATCAGCTTCTCAACCAGTTGTTCCAGTTTTTGCCGGTTCTCTGTGATCAGGGTCGTGGCACGTTCCCACGATTGCTCAATCAAGAGAGCAACCTCGCGGTCAATGCGTTCGGCAGTATCTTCGCTGTAAGCCTTGCTACGCGTGACTTCACGGCCCAAGAAGAGGGTCTCTTGGTTATCACCAAACGACTGGAAGCCAAAGGCGTCGCTCATGCCAAAGGCGCAAATCATCTTATGCGTAATCTCGGTGGCCATCTTGATATCCATACGCGCCCCGGTCGAGATGTCGTTGGTATGGATCTGTTCGGCGATGCGGCCGCCCATGAGCACCACGAGTTGATCGAGCAATTCGTTACGCGTCCGGTTCAGCACATCTTTCTCCGGGAGCGACATGGTTGCGCCGAGGGCTTGTCCGCGGGGGATGATCGTGACCTTGTGAAGCGGTTCGGCATGTTTACAGAGCACCTGGAGAAGCGCGTGGCCTGCCTCGTGCCAAGCGGTGATACGACGTTCCTTGTCATCCATGGCGCGGCTACGGCGTTCACGTCCCCACAGCACTTTATCGCGCGCCTCTTCGAGGTCGGTTTGTTCAACCCCTTGTTTGTTGGAACGAGCGGCCAGGAGGGCTGCCTCATTGAGGAGATTGGCAAGGTCTGCGCCCGAGAAGCCGGGTGTGCCGCGTGCGATACGGGAGAGGTCGGCATCAGGGCTCAGCTTGATTTTATCAGCATGCAGCTTGAGAATATCCTCGCGTCCCTCCTTGGAGGGCAAGTCAATGATGATCTGGCGATCGAAGCGACCTGGCCGTAGCAAGGCTGGGTCGAGGACATCCGCGCGGTTAGTGGCTGCGATAATGATGACCCCCTCTGAGGTTTCAAAGCCATCCATCTCCACCAGCAGGGCATTGAGTGTCTGCTCGCGTTCATCATGTCCGCCACCGATGCCAGAGAAGCGGCTACGGCCCACGGCATCAATCTCGTCAATGAAGATGATGCATGGTGCGTTCTTCTTGCCTTGATCAAACATGTCTCGGACACGCGAAGCGCCTACGCCCACAAACATCTCGACAAAGTCAGAACCACTGATGTTAAAGAAGGGAACGCCTGCTTCGCCTGCAATGGCCTTCGCGAGAAGGGTCTTGCCGGTTCCGGGAGGTCCCATGAGGAGCACCCCTTTCGGAATACGACCACCCAAGGTCTGAAATTTCTTCGGGTCTTTCAGGAACTCGACGATCTCCTGAACTTCCTCTTTGGCCTCTGTGATGCCCGCGACATTCGCGAAGGTGAGTTTCTTCTTGTCTTGCGACAACATTTTAGCGCGGCTCTTGCCAAAGCCCATGGCACGTGAGTTCAGATCCTTGATCTGTCGGGCGAAGAGAAAGAAGATGATGCCCAAGATGATGATGATGGGGAGCAACTCGCGGAGGATAGAGCCAAAGTAGTTGTTGCTGTAGACGAGTTGCCAGTAAATCTTCTTGTCGAGCAGATACTGTTCCATGCCCTCGGAGGGGAGCGCATTGACGACGAAGACCTCCTTCTTCTTCTCATCGCTTTTTTTCTCAAAGCGCAGGTACATGGAGCCACTCGGTTCGCGGACCCACTCAACCTTATCCTCTTGGACCTCGCCCTTTTCGACCATCTCGCGGAACTCGCGTTGGCCGATCGTCTTGATCTCGCCTTCGGGCTTGTAGAAATACATGCCGATGGTGAGCATGATCAACATGCCGATCACAATCCAAGGTCCGAACCCTTTACCAGGAGGAAGGCTTCCTGCTGCGGCGGTAGGGTTTTCTTTCGACAGTTGTTCACCCGACGACAACTCGGGCGTCGGCGGTGAATTCTGGAGATTTTTATCGTTTTTTTCTTCTGGTGCCATATAAGGTATATATAATACCGTCTTTGACCCCTTTCAAGCAATGCAAAAAAGCAGGTAATATGCAAAACATCGCGGTTTGATAATTTTACCGCAAAAACCGCAATAAGAAGGGTGGTTATCTCGTCTGCCTCACGCTGAATACAGCACGGCAGAACGGATAACCACCCAGATAAATCCAGTGTCACTTTCATCAGCAAAAAACGAGTTTTTTGCTGATGAAAAATTGAGATGATTCTGCGCAAATGTCCGCTCCGCCGTCCGTGTATTCACGGGTGAGGCGGGCGTGACATTTGCGCTCATTCCGCGGTTTTTGCGGTAAAAGCTCTCGTCCTTTTTTAAAACGTAAGCTCAGTTCATATCCAGCGCACGTTTGTCGTGGCGGTAGAGCTGCCAGGCGTTCCAGAGATTGTGCCAGAGCACGTAGATGGTTGGGCCGAGGGCGACCAGAGGTGTGGCGTAGGTTAGCGCCAGGTCGACCGTGTAGGAGTTGTTTTTCTGGCCGAGGGCTTGGCTGCATTCGAGTCCATACTGGGGGCGACCGAGCAGAAAGCCGACAAGGAAGTTTACGGCGCAGATGACGAGAGAGAGCAAGGCAATGGTTCCGAGCAAGACCCAAGGAATTTGCGCCTGCTTGTCTAGAAAATGGCGTGCTTGTGCTGCAATCAGGACGATGAGGCCAATCCACGTATAAAAGGTGCTCATGGAGAGGCGCTCCCCCAGCTTGGTGGCGGTAGGCTTGGATACACGACGGAGGAACACGGCTGCTGTCAAGGGGATGAGTGTCACGGAGAGGACGCGAAGGAGAACGTGTTGGGTCAGTCCAGGCGTCGGGTTTCCAACGACGAGAGGAATCAAGAGGGGAAGTGAACAGGTGATGCAAAGCGTGGAGAGTATGAAGGTGGTCACGGTGTAGGTGACGTTGCCCCCGATGAGCGAGACGATGACTGCGGCGGCGGTGGCCGTAGGGGTAATGGCGGTGAAGAAGGCAATACGTGCAAGCTCTTCTTCGCCCACGTACAAAAAGAGTTGCCAGAGTGAATAGGCAAAGAAAATGTTAAAGGCAACCGAGAAAAGCTGGCTCCAGTGAAGCGTCTTTCGCGAGGGCTCGATTCGCAAAAAGACCACGAAGAGCATGTAGATCAATCCGAAGCGGATCAACCAACTATACGCATGCAGTGCAGGCAGGCAACTTCCGACTGAAAAGGCCAGTAAAAGGCCAACGGCACGTAACACGGCAAATTTCATGACGGATGCCTATTCAGACTTGATTTCGCGTTGCTGCTTCTTTGATTTCTTAGGGGCTAGATCAAAGAAGGTGGCTTTCGCGAAGGTCTCTTGCGAGATAATCTCTTCCTCGCCACTTTCGATGACAACGGGCACAGGCTTACTCTTCCGGGTCTTTGCCTTTTCGGCTTGAAAAACGCCCCGGGGTATAGGCTTGAGTAGATCCTGTAGCTTCTGCTTAAAGGCTTTGACGCCAAGATCTTCTGGATCAAGGGTTGACATAGGGACAGGGTGGGTCCGCGTCTTCTTGATGAAGGCCGGGAGGTTTTCTATTGCGGCCTGTTCATCCATCTTGTTTGCGACAACAATCGAGGGACGCTTGAGGAGTTCCGCGTCGTACTGCTTGATTTCTTTACGCAGTTGCTTGTAATCGTCCCACGGGTTCCGATTGTCCGTACCTGCCATGTCAATTAAATAGACGAGGAGGCGCGAACGGGAGATATGACGCAGAAAATCAAGTCCGAGTCCCACGCCATCCGCAGCACCTGCGATGATGCCGGGAATGTCAGCCACGCGAAGCTGTGAAAAATTTTCATAATTCACGGTTCCAACAATGGGATTCAAAGTCGTAAACGGGTAGCTCGCCACTTTGGGGTGGGCATCGCTGATCCGCTTGAGGAGCGAGGATTTCCCCGCGTTCGGAAAGCCCAAAAGCCCTGCATCTGCAATGGTCTTCAATTCGAGGCGCAGGCGAAATTCTTCGCCAAGTTCACCGGGTGTATGCTCGGTCGGAACTTGGTGCGTGGAGGTCCGAAAGTGGACGTTTCCGAGTCCGCCTTCGCCACCCTTGGCGATGATGAACTCTTGGTCGTGAGAGACAATGTCTGCAATGAGTTCACCAGTCTCTTCGTTGAAGACCTCGGTTCCACACGGGAGGAGAACAATCAGGTCTTTGCCCATGCGACCAAACATCTTCTGGCCCCGGCCTGCAACGCCTTCTTCAGCAAAGACCAGCGGCGAAAAAAAGAGTGCAATGAGAGAATCGACATCTTTGCACCCTTTAAAGATGATGTGTCCGCCACGGCCGCCATCGCCACCGTCGGGACCGCCCTCTGGCACGCAGGCCTCACGACGAAAGCTACAACTGCCATCGCCACCCTTGCCCGCGCGGACATGGATTCTAACTTGATCAACAAATCGACGTGTTTTCATGAGAGAAAAAAATAAACGACCAGCGACATTCCAACGAGCGAGACGGACGTGTGTCCTGAATCGCGGAGTCACTGGTCGTTACGGTTTGAGACAAAACAACGACTACTCGGCTGTCGGAATGATGGCGAGAACTTTGCCATCCTTCTGGAACTTGACGGTTCCGTCGACCAAAGCGAAGAGCGTATGGTCACGTCCGAGGCCAACATTCAGCCCTGGATGAACCTTTGTCCCGCGCTGACGGATCAGAATAGATCCTGCGGTGACCACTTGTCCTTCATACCTCTTAACACCCAAACGTTTGGCGTTACTATCGCGACCATTTCTCGCGGCGGCTGCACCTGCCATAAGACACTCTCTTTCTTAACTGTTGCTGGCGTTCAAAGGGCTTCCCTTGAACATCCTACTTAAGCGACTGATTTGACTGTTACCTTGGTCAGCTCTTGGCGATGACCGATCTTGCGGGCATACCCTTTGCGGCGTTTCTTCTTGAAATTAATGACCTTTTCGCCACGTTTGTGACCCATGATGGTCAGAACAACCTTAGCACCCTTGACAAAAGGCATGCCGATGGTCAGCTCCTTGCCATCCGAAACAGCCAGAACAGTGTCCAGTTCGATGTCTGTCCCTGCCTCAGCATCGAGGCTCTCAATTTCTAGTGTGTCGCCAGCAGCTACACGATACTGCTTTCCGCCTGTGGCCAAAACTGCGTACGCTTCCATGTCTTTACCCTTCATCAATCAACCATTCTGTCTAATCGGAATACCTTATGCCGCGACAAAATGAGGTGTTACTTTATCTAATAGTGAGGGTGTTTGTCAAGTAACACCCTCAAGAAATTTCATTTTTTTGTTCTACGACCAGTGGGGCCAACACCTTTTTACACGGATTATGGAGCTTTCCATTGGTGGCCAGAATGGCAAGACGGCCATTCGGATAGCGGGCAAGGACTTCACAAACCCCGCCAGCCCGTTCGAGGATTAAGCCTGCTGCAGCCATGTCCCACAGGTAGATCCCTGACTCAAAATAGGCGTCAATCCGGCCCGCAGCCACCATACAGATGTCTGCGGCGGCGGCTCCCATCATGCGGGGACGCTGAACCAGTTCGGTAATCGCCTGAAAAATCTTAAGCGAGGTCTCTTTGTTGCGCCATTTGCCCATGCCGGTGGCCATGAGTGCAAGTTCAGGGGTCTCCTGTTCGGAGACGTGGAGGGGAACGCCGTTACAGAAGGCGAGGCCGTCATGGGTGGCCTCAAACATTTCGCCCAGTTGCGGGATAAAGACGGCTCCGGCCAGGGGCTTTCCGTCATATCGGACGGCTACGGAGCAGCACCACCAATGGGAACCATGGAAAAAATTAACGGTTCCGTCAATCGGATCAATGATCCAGACATAACCTTTTTCAGGAGGGCAGGGGGTCTCGGACTCCTCGCCAAAGATAACATGGTCTGGAAAGGCGTTGCTGATGATGGCTGTCGCCACCTCCTGTGCCTCGACATCGAGTTTGTGCTTGATATCAATGCGGAGGACGGAGTTAGCATCTGCGCGGCGATCGAGGTTTTCCAGAACATGTTCCCCGGCTCGTCGCGCCGCGAGCGTGGCAACAGCCTGAAGTTGGGTTGAGGTCAGCATAAGGGGAATCTGCCTTTTTTGGGTTAAAAGAGTTCCAGATAATATCAGTTAGCCTCGCTTTTGTCGAGGGGCACCTTTCTTTGGCCGCCCACTGACCTCGTGTCGGTGGAGGCAAACGTTGGAGTCGGACGCGCCGCTACCCCCCTCCGCTCAACTTCCTTCACCCCCGGCGCGAGGCCGGGGGGATCGTAATCGGGGAGTCATTTTTTCCATCTATAAGGGGTTTGCGTTTGACAATGAGAAGCAAGAGCAGATATAATACCTTGCAACTTTCATTCAAAAGGAGGTTTCCTTCTTTTTGGAAAAATGTCTCTTAGACATTGAAGGCCTGATGAGTGATTAAACATCATGAATGCGGGGTTGCAAGAGTCGGTTCAGAAATTCATCGAACATCATGTGTTTCGGCACACGGGTTCGGCGGAAAACTGGAACGTGCCCTTCTATCATGTGAATGCACTGGAGTGGTTCCGTTATGATGTTGTGATGCTCGGTCTTGTTGTGCTCACCCTTGTGCTTCTCGGTGTTCAAGTTCGTCGTCGATATGGGACGATCCCTAAAGGAATTGCAACGGTCATCGAATGCTATGTGCTCTTTATCCGCGATCACATCGTCTATGAGAATTTGGGAAAAGAGGTTGGTCAGCGTTTTCTCTCCTTCTTCTGCACACTGTTCATCTTCATTCTCTGTGGTAACCTGTTGGGACTTGTCCCGCTGTTCAGCGCAGTGACAGGCAATGTCAGCGTCACTGCGGGACTTGCCACGATCTTTCTGGGTGTCTGTCTCTATGCCGTAATTAAGCTGCGTGGTGTGAAGGGGTTGCTTTCGGCTTTTGTGCCACACGGTTTGCCAGGGTGGTTGTTGCCCATGATGGTGGTTCTGGAGGTTATCAGCTTCTTTTCACGGATCTTCGCCCTGACGATCCGTCTCTTTTGCAACATGCTGGCGGGGCACATTGTGATCTATTCCTTGTTGGGCATGACGATCATCTACGGGTGGGTGGGGGCTCCCGCAGTTGGTGTAGCGGTTGTGATGTATTTCTTTGAGCTTTTTGTCGCCTTCCTGCAGGCGTATATCTTTACGTTGCTTTCAGCTATTTTCATTAACATTATGGTCAATCCTGAGCATTGACCACTAGAGAAAAGAGGGACAGAGTATGATGCTTCCACTAGCAGAGATCAGTACAGCCGCTGTTGGCGCTGGTTTGACAATTATTGGTGCGGGAATTGGGATTGGCATGGTCTTTTTTGGCGGTCTCCAGTCGATCGCCCGCCAGCCGGAGCTGCAATCCAAGTTACAGACTCAGATGATTATCGGTGCAGCCTTTATTGAGGGTACGGCGCTCTTCGCCTTGGTTATCTGCTTGATGAAGGGCTAGACGCAAAGCTAAAAG
>CAIZQW010000282.1 GCA_903935195.1 uncultured bacterium | reverse complement strand
GCAGATCTCAAGGCTCTTTTAGAAAACCTGGCTGAAGCACGTAATAAACTTTCGAATCTGAGTAACGGGTGCGGCCACGTCAGGAAACCTGGCGAATAATTCGAGATACGACTAGTATGAGTTATTTAATCGGCATAAGTGGCAAAGGTGGGGTTGGAAAGACAACGCTTTCAGCACTCATCATCCGCCGTCTGATCGCCCGGGGCAAAATGCCAGTCCTGGCCGTGGATGCTGATCCTAACACATGCCTGGACAGTAATCTGGGCGTGAAGGCGGAACGGACGATCGGACGGGTCCGCGAAGATGCGCGTCGTGAAGCAGCAAAAGGCCTGGGGGCCGGCATTTCAAAACAGCAACTGTTGGAGATGAAGATTTCTGAAAGCCTCGTTGAAGCGCTTGATTTTGACCTGATTGCAATGGGCCGGGCGGAAGGTCCTGGCTGTTACTGCTATGCAAACAACGTACTCAAGCAGGCGATTCACACGATCTCAAACGAATATCCGTATGTTGTCCTGGATAACGAAGCAGGCATGGAAAATCTTTCCAGGCGGATTGTGCAGCGGGTTGATTTGCTGGTGATGGTGGCTGATCCGTCGCGTCGTGGACTGGATACGCTCAAGCGGCTCCACGACGTCACCACGGAGATGGAGATCACGTACGGCAAGTTGGCGTTGGTGGTGAACCGTATGCGTCGCGCGGAACTGCCCGACTATGCTCTGACGCTAAAGCAAGTAACGGGCGCTGATTTTTTAATCGGCCTTCCGGATGATCCGGAGTTGGCTGAATTTGGTGAAGGCGGGAAAAACCTAGCGGCTGTTCCCGCTAATAACCCGGTTGTCAAAGGCATCGACGGACTGTTGGATGCCGCAGGACTTTGAATGAACGAAGCAAACTAAGCCATAACAATGGACGGGAGAATCATGATAGCAAAAACACCTGAAAATCCACATCAGCGCGTGGCCGACAAGGCCTCGCATGAAGTGATTGCAAAAGCGATGTCCGAGGGCGTGGACACCTGTTTCACACGCTTTGACCTCCAGGGCAAACAATGTAAATTCGGCGTTGAAGGCGTCTGCTGTAAAATCTGCCACATGGGTCCGTGTAAAATCACGCCCAAGGCACAGCTCGGCGTGTGCGGCGCAAATGCGGATACGATTGTCGCACGTAATTTCTTGCGCGAAGTAGTCGGCGGAGCCGCAGCTCATTCGGATCATGCCCGGCATCTGGTGCTGCGCCTGAAAGCGATTGGTGAAGGCAAGGGCGGCGATTATAAAGTCACCGACGAAAAAGCCCTGAAGCGTTTTTGCACTCAATACGGAATCCCGACTGATAACCGGACGACGCAGGAACTCGCCCTTGAACTGGCATTGCTGTATCTGGGTGAATTCACCTCACAGGAAGAAACCCTGAAAAGCCTCAAGCTGGCGCCACAAAAGCAGCAGAACGTTTGGGATAAAACAGGTGTCGCGCCCAAGGGCATTGACCGCATGTGTGTAGAGTCTATGCACCGCACACACATGGGCGTGGATCACGATTACCGCAATCTGCTGAAGCAGGCTTTCCGGACCTCGTTGGCTGACGGCTGGGGCGGGGCGCGCATCGGCTCGATGGTTTCCGACATTCTGTTCGGCACGCCGAAACCGCTGCGCAGCCAAGCCAACCTCGGTGTACTCGACGCGAAAAAGGTGAACGTGATTGTCCATGGTCACGAACCCGCACTCTCCGATATGTTGGCCGCCGCCGCCAATGATCCTGAAATTACCGCGTATGCCCAGGCAGCTGGCGCAGAGGGCGTGCAACTGGCTGGCCTCTGCTGTACTGCGAATGAAATTTTGATGCGGCGTGGTGTGCCCGTGGCCGGCAACTTCCATCAGCAGGAACTGGCGATCATCACCGGTGCCGTTGAAATGATGGTCGTGGATGTGCAGTGTGTGATGCCCAGCCTGCCGACCGTCGCGAGTCATTATCATACTGAAATCATTTCGACCGCCAACATTGCTCAGACCATCGGGGCGACGCACATGCCGTTCGAAGCTGATAAAGCCTACGAATCTGCAAAAACCATGTTGAAACGTGCTGTGGATCTCTTTAAAAAACGCGACCCCAACAAAGTGGCCATTCCCGCAGACAAGAGTCCCCTCGTAGCGGGCTTCAGCGTAGAAGCCATCAAGTATATGCTGGGCGGCTCGTTCCGAGCCTCGTTCCGTCCGCTGAATGATGCGATCATTTCCGGCCGTATCCGCGGAGTCTGCGGTATCGTGGGGTGTAACAATCCCAAGACTGAAGCCGACTCCTACATCAACGCACTGAGCAAGGAGCTGATTAAGCGTAATGTGCTGCTGCTCCAAACCGGTTGCGCAGCGCAGTCTTCAGCTAAAACCGGTCGCATGACGCCTGAAACCGCACTTGAAATGGCGGGGGATAGCCTTCGCGAAGTGTGCGAGACCGTGGGTATTCCACCGATTCTGCACATGGGAAGCTGCGTCGACAATGCGCGTATCTTGGAAGCCGCCACCGAACTCTGTTTGGAAGGCGGACTGGGAGACGATTTGAGCAAGCTGCCAGCCGTGGGTGTGGCACCGGAATGGATGAGCGAAAAGGCCATCACCATCGGTTGTTACTTCGTCGCCTCTGGTTGCGATGTGATTCTGGGGCTTCCGTTCCACACATCCGGTTCGGCCAACGTGAATAAGTTCCTGCAGGAAGAGACCAAGGAACTTTTCGGCGCGGCCTTCTATGAAATTTCCGACCCGATGGTAGCAGCGGATAAAGTATGTGAACTGATTGAAGAGGCCCGTGAAAATCTCGGGATTAACAAAAAAGCTGAACGTAAACTTCTGGATATGAAAGATAGGAGAGCACTCAATGTCTAAATTTATTTGCTGCAGCGCTATCGACGGTGCGATCAACTGGGTCGCCCAAGCGGAAACCAAGCTGGACGAGACGATTCAGGCAAAGGGCATTGACTTCCCGGTCGCCTTTCCAGATACAGCCTATTACCTGCCCGTGATTTATTCCTTCACAGGCGAAAAAGTGTCAACGCTGGCTGATATGCGCCGGGTGCTCAATCTGGCTAAAAAATATCTGCCGGCCCGTCCGACAGACAAAGTCTGGTTGCCCTACCTCGGCGCCACGCTGGATGCCGGCGCGGCGGCGCTGTTTGCTTGCGAAATTATTGAAGCCTGCAAGTATATTATCGGTCCGAACCCTGTGAACGGTATTTATCTGGGCGCGGCGAATGATGTGATCATGCGCGAACGCGGCGTTGAATTTGTAGATGGCAGCGCACCGGGTTTCGCGGCGATCACTGGTCTGGCTCCGACCAATGCGATTGCGGTGAAGATCGCCAAAGATCTACAGCAGAAAAATATCTATGTCTTCATGGCTGGCGGCGTAGGAGGAAAGACCTTCGCCGATCAATTAGCAGAAGAGGGTGTTCAACTCGGTTGGGAAACCCGTCTGGTTCCGTTCGGCAAGGATGTTTCAGGACTAATTTACGCACTTGGCTTTGCGAACCGTGCGGCGCTGGCGTTCGGTGGTGTCAAGCCTGGCGATTTTGCTGCCAACCTGCGTTACAACAAAGACCGCATCTTTGCTTTTGTACTGGCCTTCGGCGAAGTGACCCCTGAAAAATACGCAGCTGCCGCCGGTGCCATCAACTACGGCTTTCCAGTCATTGCCGACACCGACATCCCCGAAATTCTGCCAACCGGTGTCTGCACCTACGAACACGTGGTGGCCAACGTCAAACCTGAAGAGATGGTGGAACGGGCACTCGAAATCCGTGGGTGCAAGATCAAGATCACGCACGTGCCGGTGCCGGTCGCGTATGGCCCCGCATTTGAGGGCGAGCGCATCCGTAAGCAGGAGGTACATGCTGAATTCGGAGGTAACCTGACTACCGCATTTGAGTTCGTGACCTCTGTTGAGATGGATCAAATCAACGACGGCGAGATTGAAGTCATCGGCCCCGACATTGACACCGTCAAAGAAGGCACAGCCATGCCGCTCGCCATCTGGGTCGAAGTGGCTGGACGAAAAATGCAGTCTGACTTCGAGCCGATTCTTGAGCGTCAGATTCATCACCTCGTGAATGGCGCCGAAGGCATCTGGCACATGGGTCAGCGTGATATCGTCTGGACTCGCGTTTCCAAGGCAGGTTTCAAAAAGGGGCTGCGTCTCAAGCATTACGGTGAAATCCTTCACGCGAAGTTACTCTCCGAATATCCAGCGATTGTGGACAAAGTCAAAGTCACGTTGGTAACCGATCCCGCCGAAGTGGAGCGCCGCGTGAAAGTAGCCCGCAAAGTCTATGACGAGCGTAACCGCCGCCTGGAGGCGATGACCGACGAGTCGGTCGAAACCTTCTACTCCTGTCTGCTCTGTCAGTCCTTTGCGCCGGATCATGTGTGTATCATCACGCCTGAGCGCCTCGGTCTGTGCGGGGCCTACAACTGGCTTGACGGTAAAGCGGCTTATGAAATTGATGAAACAGGCCCGAACCAGCCCGTGAAAAAGGGCAACTGCGTCGATCCGGTCAGAGGCATCTGGGACGGTATCAATGAATACGTTTACTCGACCAGTCATAAGGCGATTGATTCGTTCTGCGCCTACTCCATCATGGATCGCCCGATGACCAGTTGCGGCTGTTTCGAAGCGATTTGTGCGTATGTTCCTGAACTGAACGGCGTGATGGTCGTGAACCGCGAGTTCCCAGGTGAAACCCCGGTCGGCATGACCTTCTCAACGTTGGCAGGCAACGTGGGCGGCGGTCAGCAGACACCTGGCTTCATGGGCTGCGGCAAGGTCTTCCTGACCTCCCGTAAATTCCTCGGCGCGGAAGGCGGCTTTAAGCGTCTGGTCTGGATGCCGAAGGCCCTCAAGGAGCTTTTACGCGATGACCTTGTTAAGCGTTTCACCGAGCAGGGTGCGCCCAATCTGATGGATCAGATTGCGGACGAAACCATTGCCACCGAGGCATCCGCGATCCGTGCCTACATGGAGAAGGTCGGACATCCGGCGTTGTCGATGGAAGACATGACCCATTATGCTCAGTCGGCCGAGACGGAAGTGAAGCAGGAAAAAGTTCCTGTGGCAGCGCCTGTTGCGAAGGTGCCAGAAGCTGCGCCTTCAACAGGTACAACCTTGGATGCCTCAGCAATTGACGCACTCAAGAAATCAATCCTGGCGGAAGTCCGCGCTGGACTGACGCAGGATATCGTACGCGACATCATCGGCACCCTGAGTTCAAGGTTCCTTGGCGAAACTCCTGCTATGCATGTTGCTGAAAAATCCGTCGCTACCTCAATCGTTGAGGTCAAGCCCTCGGCGGCCGAACGCCTGAGCAAGGTCTCCTCTTTCCAGATCAGAAAAGAGAAGGCTGATGCCACGCTGTGGGAAGTGAAGCTGGGTGCAACGAAAGCCGAAGGCGGCACGCGAACCATCACGCACAAGATTGGTGGCGCGTCTGCCATGCCGTTCCACTTCTGGGAAGGCGCAATGCCGAACCGTCCGCTGGTGGCGATGGAAGTCTATGATCTGGTCAGCCCGAAGTATCCGGCGGTCCTGCGTAACATCTACGGCAACCTGCTCGACAACCCAGCGGAAATGGCCAAGGTGCTGGTTGAACAATACGGCGCCGATGTCATCAGCGTCCGTCTGGAAGGCACCCATCCTGAAAAGGGTAACCGGAGCGCGGAAGATTCCGTCAAGCTGGTCAAACAGGTGCTGAGCGCTGTCGGCGTTCCGCTGATTATCACCGGACACAGCCACTACGAGAAGAACAACGAAGTGCTGAAAGCCGTGGCACAGGCCTGTGCTGGCGAAAATCTCCTGCTGAACTGGGTTGATCAAGACAACTACCGGACCCTTGCCGGTGCGGCCATGGCGTATGGTCATACGCTCGTTGCTCAAAGTCCCATCGATGTGAATATCGGCAAGCAACTGAATATCCTGCTGACCAATATGGACTTGAAGAAAGAGCAGATTGTGATGGACCCGATGACCGGCGCAATCGGTTATGGCATTGAATATACCTACTCTGTGATGGAACGCATCCGCCAGACGGCCTTGGGCGGCGACAAGCTGCTCTGCGCGCCGATGATTGTTTCCCCTGGCCAGGAGTGCATCAAGATCAAGGAGTACAAGGCGACTGAAAAAGACTTCCCGCTTTGGGGTGACCTCGCCAAACGGGCTGCGCTCTGGGAGCTAGACACCACGATCAACCTACTTTACGCCGGTGCGGATATGGCGATTATGTACCATCCAGAAGCAGCCATGGCGGTGAAACGGTACATCGCCAAACTGATGGCCAACTAACTTATTGAAAGATCGGAGAATCAGATCATGGCAAAATTAACAGGCTTACAAATACAGAAACTCCTGCCCAAAACAAACTGCAAAGAATGCGGCTCGAATACGTGCCTCGCGTTCGCAATGAAATTGGCAGCCCAGAAAGCGGAACTTTCGGAATGTCCGTACGCGTCCGATGAAGCAAAACAGGTTCTAGGTGCAGCCAGCGAGCCGCCCGTGAAGAAGGTTCAGATCGGCACCGACAAAGCCTTTTCGCTGGGGGATGAAACGGTTCTCTACCGCCACGAAAAAACCTTTGTGAATCAGACGGCGCTGGCGATTAATGTGAATGACACCGATGCTGCTGAAGCTATTGACCGCACACTTCAGTTCATCAAGACATATGAGCTGGATCGCGTGGGCGAACTCCTGTCCGTTGATGCGGTAGGTGTCACCTTCAAATCCGGAGATCCGTCGACATTCGCCGCGCTGTGCAAAAAGGCCCACGAGGTGACTGGACGTCCGCTCGTGATTAACAGTACGGATGTGGCTGCATTGACAGCTGCTGCAGAAGCGGTCAAAGGATCACGCAGTATTTTAGCTTCTGCAACGCCTGAAACAGCGGATATCCTTGTCAAAGTCGCTGCTGGCAATGGTCATGCGCTGGCCGCCACCGCGCCGGATCTCGATGCCTTAACCGCGTTGACGGCGAAAATAAAGGAGGCCGGCTTCAATGATCTGATACTTTGCTTTCAGACGCATTCGCTCGCTGAACTGTTCCAGACCAATTCGATTGCGCGTCGGGCCGCATTAAAGGACAGCTATAAGCCGCTGGGCTATCCGACGCTGCAGTTCGTGCCCAAATCCGACTTGCTAGAAGAGAGCGCGATTGTGGTCAACGAAATTTCAAAATACGGGGGTGTCTGCGTACTGCCGTCCTTGGATCCGGCACAGTTGGTTCCATTGATGAGCCTGCGGCAGAACATTTACACCGATCCTCAGAAGCCGATCCAGGTCGAGCCTAAGCTTTACGAAATCGGCGAGCCGACCAAGGATTCCCCTGTCTTCGTCACCACCAACTTCTCCCTGACCTATTTCATTGTTTCCGGAGAGATTGAAAACAGTGGCCTGAATGCCTGGCTG
>CAIZQW010000281.1 GCA_903935195.1 uncultured bacterium | reverse complement strand
GCGCGTGCTTATTGCCGGGGCCTCACTGCCCACTGCTACTGCCGACTGCTACTGCCCCTCCCTGGGCGGCGGGCTTGCCTATAACGAATTCAGCAAACCAGATGAACAAGAATATGAACGGACTTTCACGACGTGTGTGCGCAAATAAGAAAGAAATTTTGCGCACACATGGGTAGTTACAGCGGCGTTCATCTGTTATCTTAATCGTGTTCATTAGAAATAAACATTGTTCAGATACATGAGAGGAGTATTCACATGAACGTCAGAAAGCACATCACATTCCTGTTCGCGGCGCTGGCCGCAGTTACCGCTGGACCGCTGCAGGCGGCGTCCGGCTTCGACACGTTCGATACGGATCCTAACATCGCCACCCAGTGGACGAAATACAATTACTATGTCGCGCCCTCGACGCCCGTCTGGGACAGCACCGATAAGGACTTGGACCTGCCCGAAAGAACCGCACTGTACCGCACCGGGACCACGCGAGCGGCGACTGACACCGTGACGATGACCGTCAAGGCGCTCAACAGGTCCAGCGGCGGCTGGGGCTTTCTGGGGCTGATGATCTCCTCAGTCGCTCAGCCTGGCTATACCACCGGGGCTGACGACACGTACACGTTGGCGATGGTGTCGCTAAGCGCGACGACCTTCAAATACGAGGTCAGGAGAACCTACAATGACGGAATCAGCAATTTCCAATTGTATAATGGTTCGACCAACACGTTCGCCGGCCCCTACACGAACACGATCTCACGCGTCGGCGATCACTACGAGTTCCGATCCAACGGTACCTTGCTCTACACGACGGCCTCCCCGGCGGCCGGCGACACCTACACGCTCGCCGCCAGGAACACGATGGTCTACTACGAAATCGTGATGGAGGGGGACGGCGCCATGACTGCGACGGTGGACAACTTCGGCGTTCCCGTCCTCGACACGACCCCGCCGACGATCACCGCCCTGAGTCCGACCAACAACGCCACCGGCGTCGCCGCCTACGCCAACCTGTCGGCCACCTTCAGCGAAAGCATCCAGAAGGGCACCGGCAACATCACGCTCAAGAAGAGCAGCGACCACTCGACGGTCGAGACCTTTGATGCTGCCACCTCCCCCCGTCTCACGTTCAGCGGCGCGACGCTCACCATCGACCCCACGAACATCCTCGCCGGCCTCACAGGCTACTATGTGCAAATTGACGCCTCCGCGGTAAAGGACGCTTCCACCAACGCCTTTGCCGGCATCAGCGACACCACAACCTGGACCTTCACCACCGGCGCGGCGGACACGACCGCACCCGTGATTTCCACCCTGAACCCCGCGGACGACGCCACCGACATGGCCGTGGCGGCCAACCTGGTGGCGACCTTCGACGAGTCCATCCGGAAGGGCACCGGCAACATCACGCTCAAGAAGAGCAGCGACAATACGACGGTCGAGACCTTTGACGTGGCCACCTCCCCGCGTGTCACGGTCAGCGGCGCGACGCTCACCATTGATCCCACAAGCAACCTGGCGGTAACCACCGGCTACTATGTCGAGATCGCTTCGACGGCCATTCAGAACCTCCACGAGCTATCCTTTGCCGGCATCAGTGACGCCACCATCTGGAACTTCACCACCGTCGCACTGCCCGTGGATTACACGTGGATCAATACCAGCAGCGGCGCGTCGGGCTACTGGACCAACAGCGCCAACTGGATTGGCGGTACCTATCCGAGACCGGCAGCCGGCGATAGCGCCTTTATGACCAACACCATCGCCAGCGGCGCCTATCGGAACATCCTGGACACTACGCTGGGCGGCACGCTGGCGGCGCTGACGATCTCCAACAGCGGTGCCGGGCAGGCGTGTCTCATCGTCACCAATGCCGCGCTCAACGTCAACACCTTCACACTCGGCAACGGCGGTGTGCTGGAGATCGCCAACAACGGCGCAGTCACCAACAACGCCACGGCCAATGCCAACTGGTGGACGGGCAATTCCGGTACGATCCAGCTCAACGACGGCGGCAAATATGTCACGACCAACGCCGTCACCCTCGGCGCCAGCCTCAGCAATGTGAAGGCCACCGTCGGCACGGCCAGTGCCACCGGCGGCAGTTGGGACCTGGCAGCCAAAGCACTTACCCTCGGCGGCGGCAGTGGCACGGTCACAAATAATATGTTGCTGGTGGCCGGTTCCGGCGTGGTGGTCACGAATGTGGATATCACTGGTGGCAGGTCTGGCTCGTATAACGGGCTGACGCTGGGTACCTTCTCGACTTCATCGGGCGGGAACAGCCTGATCATTTCCAACGGCGCCAGGGTGGCGGTCAATTCGGGCTATGCCTTGAGCGATCTTGATTCGAGTCGTAACCGGATTGTCGTGGACAACGGGACGTTGACGGCACCGGCGTATATCATTGGCTGGCAGAACAGCGGAGCCGCCTACGGATTGAACAACACGCTGACGGTGACCAACGGCGGACTTTTGATGGCGACTGGGACGAACGGATACGGATTAGCGGTGGGTAACGGCGGAGCCGGCATCACGGGCTACGGTTCATCGGGCAACTCGTTGACGGTGGCGGGGACCAACAGTGCCGGAGCCAAGGCGACGATCAACCTCAATAGCGGCGCGTTGTCGATTGGTTATGCGTTGTCCGGTGGTGGCTCTGTGGGAAAGCCAGGCACCAATCTGGCTCAGGTCGGCAGCGGTGGCGTGATTACCAACGCCGGTGCTGTATTGCTTGGCGGTGGTGCCGCTCTCGGCAACAGCCTTGTGATCACAAACGGCGGCCAACTTTGGAGCGGCGGCGGTGCGCACTACATCGGCAACGGGGCGGGCGCCAATACTAACACCGCGCTGGTGATAGGGGGTGGCGGCGAAACTTCGCGCTGGAGCCTCGGCGGCCAGACGCTCAACGTCGGCGCCGGCGGGGGGATCGGCAACGTGCTGCGGGTTGACGGGGCCGGCGTGACCGGCGGCGCGGTCGTGGCCAACGGCGGCCTGAGTGTCGGGTCCGGCGGCAGTCGCAACAGCGTCGTGGTCACCAACGGCGCGCAGGTGTTTTTCGCGAACGATTCACGGGTGGGCTCCACATCGGGATCTTCGGTGCTGAGCAACACCCTGACGATCGTTAATGCCACCTATACAGGCGGCAGCAACCGCTTCCACGTGGGTTGGGCGGATGGAGGCGCGAGTTACGTCGCGGCATTCAATCAGCTCTTGGTCGGCGCGGGCGGTCTGATGACCAACGTCGGATACTTGGCAACGCTCAATGAAATTGATTTTACGGTCGGAGCGGTCGCCTCCGCCACCGCCTACCGCAACCAGATGGTGGTGACGGATGGCGGCAAGGTGTTCACGCTGGGCAATCTGGCGGTTGGCCGGATTTTCAATTCGGCGGGCAGCAGCAGCTATGTCGCTTCGAGCAATTCGCTGCTGATCGCCAACGGCGGCCTGGTCAACGTGCCCGGTAGATTCTTTCTCGGCACCGATTCAACCGCTGGCGGCTATAACAGCCCCGGCACGGCCAATCTCAACAGCCTGACGATCACCAACGGCGGACAGCTGATCACCGGCGCCGACAGTTACATCGGTCTGGCTCAGCAATCCGGCAGTGTGATGAACAACAACGCGGCCATGATCGGCGGTAGCCTCAACGGCACAAATGCCACGTGGAATCTCGGCGGCAAGAACCTGTACGTGGGTAACCGGACCAGCGGCACGGCAACGGGCAACGTGCTGACGGTGAGCAGCGGCGGGGTGGTGACCAATGTCGCCAGCCTGACGATCTCGTCCTCCAACACGCTGGCGCTGGGCGCTGGCGGGCAGATCTATGCGGGGGCGTTGACGAATGCGGGAACGCTGACCGTCGGGATTGATACCGCAACGACACCGATGTGCGGCAGTCTCACGGTTTCTGGAAACTTGAATATCACTGGCGCTGCGCTCAATCTGGAAGGAAAGGTGAAGGGTACGGGCATTCATGTCATCGCTCGCTATGGTACGGTCAGCGGTTCCTTTGCTGTCACCAATGGGTTGCCGCCGGAAGGCCGCGTGGATTATGCCTACGGCGATGGAAAACAGATCGCGGTTATTGTTCCGTCACAAGGAACGTTGGTTAGCTTTTATTAAATCATCGGACAGGCCCTGAAAAAAGAGGGGTTAACTTTTGGGAGGAACTACGGAATGAAAATAGTGAAACGCGCGCATGTTACAGTAGTATTTTTGATGTTGAGTTGCCTTGTGTCGCCAACCCGTGCGCAGGTCCGCGGCAATCAAGCGATGAAGCTGGAAAACCGTTTTGTCGCGGCCGAGATTGACCGGGCGAGCGGCGCGGTGCGCTCAATCCGTGACAAGGAGTTGAACAGCACTTATGCGTTCACCGGAATCGGATTTGAGGTGACGACGGCCACGGGAACCGTCCGTTCCTCCAAGGCGCTAACCGCCGACGTGAAGGGATGCGACGCACTACTACGCTTTGCCGTCGGAGGCCTGGACGTGACGTTGCATTACTCGCTCGGCGCGGAGGACCGGTTTGTCGAGAAGTGGCTGGAGATCAAAGCCGCCGACGGTAAACCGTATTTCCTCAAGTCGGTCGTGCTGGAAGACGCTTCAACCACGGCCTTCAACGAGATCCATTTCCACGACGACCAGACGATCTGGCACTGCCCGATCAACCTCTTCCTGCGCGCGGAGAAGGGCGGTTGCTTTGCCGGGTTGGCGTATCCGTATTGGGAGCTGCAACAGAAGGGCAAGGAGGGTTTTCGCCTGGGCTACACACCCAACTATCAAGTTGCCGCAAACGAGGTGAACGTCAGTGAAAAATACTTCCTCGGCGTCTACCGCAAGGAGGGCATTCAGCGCCACTCGCAGGGACCGTATCCCGGCCGCGGCCGGTCGCCGTTGCTATCCTGGGGAAGTACCGGACTGGGACAGCATTTCAAGAACGGCAGGATTCCGGCCGAGGTGACAGATGTTCCGACTGAGGTGCTCGACTGGGGCGAGGTCTGGGCGATGCAGGCGTTCATGCGGCGCATCCAGCCCGACGATCTGCAACTGCCCGAGGACGGCTACTGGATCTGGCAGAACGGCTGGTGGGCGGGATTAACCAATCCGCAACCGGGGATCCTCGACACCCTGAAGGCCTCCGGCATCCATGATGTCATGACTTACCAGACGTGGTACGGACGAGGAAATCATCCTAGCCTGGAACCGTATCTGTATAAGATGCACATTGATCCGCTTGGGTTTCCGGCTGATGCGGGGGTGGCCAAGGTGGCCGGGGCAGACAAGGGGAATAAAGCTCCTGCAGCGTGGCACGCGCCGTCTGAGGTGAAGGCGGACGCCAGCAAGCCCGGCGAGTACACATCCGAGTTCATCGCGCCGCCAGCGATGGAAAGCTTGATTGATTACGGCAAGAAAATTGGGGTCCACGTCAACAGCTTTGCCGTGCCGGGTCTATTCTTCGAAGCCAAGCCGGAGTGGTTTTCCCGTGATGAGAAGGGCAATCCCAGTCAGTACCTCTTCGGACGCGGGGTATCGTGTCCGGCCAGCGACGACTACATGAAGCACGCGCTGGCGGTCCACGAGGCGGTGTTCACCAAATATCAGCCGCGCTGGTGGGGCTGGGACGGGCGCTGGTTGAGCTACTATGAAGTTGCGCAGTATCGGCCCGGCCCGCTGGGCTGCGGCATGGACCCGTGTTTTGCCAAGGACCATGGGCATCTGCCGGGCGACAACCTCTACAAGGAGTGGAAGAACATCCAAGCATTCCTGAAGGCCATCCGCGAGAAGCATCCGCGGCTCTGCCTGGAGGCTTATTACGGGTTGAAGCGTGGCGAGCCGTGGGCCTTGCGCTATCTCAATTCGGCAGATAATTACTATGAGACAAACGGTGCGGACATGAATCGATACCAGGCCTGGCACAACTTGAATGACCGGTTCCGTCCGGTCTACAAGAACTACTGCGCCGTCTTCGGGGAGGCCCCCGCGCAGTTCAAATACAATGTCATCGCCACGCTCAGCATGTCGTCCTATTGCCAGATCGGTCCGGGCTACAAGGGTTTGGCGCTGGAGGAGAACCGGCAGTTCCTGAAGAAGTGGCGGGACTGGGCTTCCAAAAACTACGCGTACCTGAAGGTGAAGAGGGACCTGTTCGACTGTCCCGGTGAGGCTGCGCTCGACGGCAGTGCGCACATCATCAAGGACCGCGGGTTCCTCTTCCTCTTTTCCGTCGGCGGGAAGAAGGTTCGCGCCTCGATTCCCGTCAACCGCTTGTTGCAATTGGAGGAAAACCCCGGGGCCCTGTATCAGATCAAGGAGGTCTATCCCCGCGAAGGGACCGACCTGGGGATTTACAAATACGGCACTGAATTTCTCTACGATATGCCCGTCTCCGCGCCGGTGGTTCTGGCCCTGGAACCAGCGCCGGCGGGGAGCGTGCCGCGCCGCCCGGACCTCGCCCCGCTGGAAGCCGGGGCGCTTCTGCTCCCGGCCTTTGAAGCGGCGAAGCCGGTATCTACAGGGGTGAGATGACGGAGACAGAGATCAGGGGCTTGAGTGCCCCGGCAATAAGCACGCGCAGAGGACAAGTGTATACACGATGTCCGAACGCTCGCTTAAGGCTTGCTTGCAAGAGCGATGAGCGTTAGCGATAGAGCGGCAATAAGCGCGCGCAGAGGACGAGTGTATACACGATGTCCGAACGCTCGCTTAAGGCTTGCTTGCAAGAGCGATGAGCGTTAGCGATAGAGCGGCAATAAGCACGCGCAGAGGACAAGTGTATACACGATGTCCGAACGCT
>CAIZQW010000280.1 GCA_903935195.1 uncultured bacterium | reverse complement strand
TGTCGCAGATGACACATTTGAAATGAACCCTCGGACAGAGCATCCGTTCAAGGCCGTCAATGAGAAGCGGATATTTATCAAAGTCCTCTCGAAAGGCTGGACCGGGCTCTTTGGCATGGATCAACCGAACCTCCACGCCCCGCGCAATCAAGTCAGCGAGAACCTCTAAGAAAGGGATCATCTTGCGCCCCTTGCCCGGATGCTCCGTGTACATGTCCTTGATATCCGCAGTCGCAATCCACAACTGCCGCTCCACCTGCGGGACAAGATCCCGGATCACCCTTTCAAAAATCTGTCGGTCTGAAATAAATTCGGTCATGCATCCCTCTTTCAATAATTATAGGATACTGATTCCCTCGATTGCTGTCCATGTTTAACTCTGGGGCTTGACACCTTGCGGTTATTTTTACACTTGCCCCTGTGTTCCATTGGAGATATACTTACACAAGATATTATTTTGTTATCTGTCATTCATTAAAAAAGGGGAATTCTTTATGTCCACAGGTTACACGACAAGCCGTCGCACATTGCTTAAAATGCTGGCTGCTTCTTCAGCGGTGCCGATGATTGCACCTTCCCGCCTCTTTGGCGCGGATGCACCTTCCAATAAAATCACACTGGGCTTCATCGGTGTCGGCTGGCAGGGAGGCTCCAATCTGGGCGCCTTTCTAGGTGAAGATATGTGTCGTGTCGTAGCCATCTGTGATGTGGACGAGGGTCATCTCAAGAAAGCCATTGAATCTGTCAACAAGCGCTATGGTAATCAGGACTGCAAGGGCTATAAGGATTTCCGCGAGCTGCTGGCCCGTAAAGATATTGATGCGGTCTGCATCAGCACGCCAGACCACTGGCACTCCATTCCGGCCATTGCCGCGGCCAATGCAGGCAAGGATATTTTCTGTGAGAAGCCGCTCTCCCATACCCTGAACGAGGGCATTGCCATGGTCAATGCGGTTCAGAAAAACAACCGCATCTGGCAGACCGGCTCCTGGCAGCGCAGCCAAGGCCAATTCCGCTGGGCAGCTCAAATTGTCCAGAATGGTTTTCTCGGAAAAGTCACGCACGTTGAGGTGGGCCTGCCGGACGGACATAGAGATTTTGGAAAGACGGGCAATGACAAACCAAACGGACCGGTTCCCGAAGGCCTGGACTACGAGCTCTGGACCGGACCTGCACAGATGATGCCCTTCAACCCCTGCCGTTTACATAAAAACTGGCGCTGGAACTACAACACGGGCGGCGGACAACTCATGGACTGGATCGGCCACCACTGTGACATTGCGCACTGGGGTCTCGCCAATCCGAAATTCGGCTGCGGACCCGATGATGCCATCGGACCCCTTGAAGTCTCGGCAACCGCCGAGTACCCGGACAAGAATGCCGTCTGGAACACCGCCACCAAATTCCGGATTGATTGCAAATATCCAAACGATGTCCAGGTCGTCATTGCCGGTGGTCATGGCGATATCAAGGGTGGCGCCAAGTGGATCGGGCCGAATGGCTGGGTAAGGGTTGATCGCGGAACCATCGAAGCCTCTGACAAGCAGTTTATCCGTGACATCCAGGATCGCGAAAAGAAGGGCGACCTTGACATTAAACTATACAAGAGTCCAGGCCACATGAGAGAGTTCCTTGATTCTATCAAGTCACGCAAACGCACGCTGACCCCTGTTGAGATTGCACACCGTTCACAGACGCCCGGTCACCTGGGACACATTGCTGCAACGACTGGACGCAAAATCAAATGGGATTCTGTCCAGCAGGTGATTGTGGACGACGTCGATGCCACCAAGATGCTCTCCAAGAAGATGCGGGAGCCCTGGCAGCTCTAAGGCAGCTCGCCTTCACAACAACAACGCGCCTCCGTGATCCGAAGGCGCGTTGTTGCGTTTTAAGATCAGATCCCTGACTACTCGCGAACCCTTTTCGGGGTATAGACCTTACGCTCCTTGCCCGTGGTCACCTGTGCGCTGCATGGAGCGGATTGACCTGGTTTAAACGGCAACCCCCAGTGGCGAAGGGCTTCACTCGCTGTCGGGAAGTCATCGCCGATACGCTTTAACTCCGCATCAAGCTGGGCTTCCAGTTTTACACGCAGAGCTGCACACTCAGGCTTTTCCGCCAGATTATCCATCTGACACGGATCCTTGTCATCATCGAAAAGTAGAGTATCCCTCTCTTTTTGCCGGATGAGGGTATGCGAGGCTGTACGTATCGCACGGTAGGCGACGGCTGCGGAGGTAAACGGACTGACCTGCATGTACAGAGCTGCCCGATCACGCTCAGCGCCCCCCTTGATCAGGCTGGAGAGATCCTCCCCTTCGATCGTAGCTGGCTTTGTGACGCCTGTCAGGCCCAGCAGGGTTGGCAGGATATCCGGTGTGGTCAGCGGCGTTGCCACGGTTCGCGCTGGCAGACTTCCCGGCATGCGCAAGAGGAACGGAACATGGGATGACTCGTCCCATGCGACCTGCTTGGTGCTGGGCTTTATGCCATGCGAACCCATCATTTCACCGTGATCCGAAGTAAAGACAAAGATCGTGTTTGTGGCCAACCCCGTCTCGTCAAGTGTCATAAGCAGATCCCCGACGCAACGATCCAGAGCTGTGCAGTGCGCATAATACCCTTGCAACTCGATGCGTATCTTTTTTTCATCACCCTTCACGTTGGGCTCAAGACGTAGTGCATCCAACGGGTAGAGTTTTTTGATGTCCTCAGGCGCACTGTCATGCGGAAAATGGGGCGTACCATAGGCGACCATTAAGACGAACGGCTTATCGGCCGAGGCGCGTGACTTGAGATAGGTCTGCGCATCGCGAGTCTGAGCATAGGCATCATATCCGTCCCAAAACTTTTTGACCTCCGAATCACCCTCATAGTAGTGCGAATTCTGATAGTTGTGGTCGCACTCTGCGACTTTCCAGTACTCCCACCCCTGGCGACGCTCACGCGGAATAAAAGAACTGCGGCCTTGGCCGTCCAGATGCCATTTGCCAATATAGGCAGTCGCGTACCCTGCTGTCTTAAAGATCTCCGCCATGCAGAGCTCCTCGTCCGGAAGATGGAGGTCATTCAGGAACATGCCCGTGGAGGACGGGAAACGGCCGGTCAACAGCGAAGCACGGTAAGGCGTACAGACCGGACAAACCGAGACGGTGTTCTTAAAATTGAAACCATTTTTGGACAGGCGATCAAGGTTGGGAGTCTTGATGTTTGGATCACCCGCATATCCTGTCGCCTTGGCACGCCACTGGTCGGTGAGCACAAATACGATGTTCGGCTGTTTACCCGCTGGCGCATTCTGCGCAGCAGAGGTCAGCGGCTGAAGAGCGCTCATGGCTGTTACACAAGCTCCGACCAGGATAAAGGATCGGTAATTCTTACTATTCATTTTTAAGTCCCCCAATGGTCAAATAATACTCTTTTGCAGTTGGAGCAGGCAAGACGCAATTTCAAAGGACCACGCGCATGACGCCTTTCCGATTCAGTGACTCCTGGTTCCGATCCCCTCGGCCTTGTGCCGGGGGTGAAGAAAGTTGGGTGGGGAGCGTTGTCTCCTCCCTCATAAAACGTTTGCCTCCACCGACGCAAGGTCGGTGGGCGGCTAGAGATCAATGAATCGAAACTGCACCAATTTCTATGCCAGACGCTCGCGCAGATAGACTTCGAGTTGTCGGACGTGGACGGGGTCGGCGG
>CAIZQW010000279.1 GCA_903935195.1 uncultured bacterium | reverse complement strand
GGGTTTTCTAGAGTCCCCAATCGTCGATTTCGTCATCTGAAACGTTTCAGATCGAGTAATGGGTCACTGACGAGGGGGTAACGGAGGGGGCGACTCTTCTTCGACCTGACAGCCACTGAAGTTGAGGCCTACGTGCAGCGCTCAGGATGAGTTTCCAAAAAGGAGCTCATAGACATCGTGATCGGGATTCATGGCGAGCTGATCGAGGACTTTCTTAAGATGGAGTCCGGGATTGGCTTGTTGTTTTTTCAGAGTGTGCAGGATGGTCATGAGGGTTTCGCGGGTTTTAGCGCCGGTCTGGGACTGGGAACCGAAGCTGATCTTGCGGGCGATCACAAGCGGGCGAAGGTCGCGTTCAGCGAGATTGTTTTCGGCTGGGATGGCGCGATCCTTGGTCCAATGGAATAAGCGATGAGTCTTCTCCCTGAAAATGGATTGGTAAGCCTGGATCGCGGGATGTCTGGCCTGGGAGAGGATAACCGTTTTGATCTGTTTCTGGATGCGGGCTGCCTGCGCGAGGAACTGACGGGTTGAACCGGGAAGCTTCCGGGCCTGCATGGCGGAGGCCAGCAAAGGGGCCAGAGACTCAACGAAGCCCTGGATTTCCACGTTGTCTGGAAATTCCTTGAGGATATCCTTGAGGTTACGTAGCAGGTGGGCGAAGCAGTACTGGAGTTTGCATGGGCTTTTGTTGTAGGCGTTATAACGATCCACGACGAGAACACCTGGAAGTCGCTTGGAGCCTAACACCTCTTGGGCGACGGCCGCCGCCCGGCTGTTTCGGAAGCGGAAGATGCTGATGAGGGGAGTAGCGAATAACCATGCGTAGCCGTTTTTTCCGTCGGTTCGCCACCCCGTTTCGTCGGCATGTTTGACGGGAGCTTGCCGATAGTGATCCACCAGAGCCGGGATGGCAGGTTCAAGAATGGTGGCCAGTCCCTGTAAGGCCTTGAGGAGGCTGCTGTACGGAACCCCCATCTGTTTTTCGAGTTGTCCGAGTGTCTGGCCATACTGGTAATGTTGCACGGCAACATGAGTCAGAAGCTGATTGCCATAGAGGAACTTGGGCAATACCCCCGGTGCTCTGGCTTCCTCGCGCTGGCCGCAATGGGGACACTTCTTTTTCTCCAGTTCAAAGAGCACCTTCTCGACTTTAACGGGCTGGCAGTCAATCACTGTGCGACGGCGTAGGCCCCGATCTTCCCTTGGTGTTCCACAGTGTGGACAGGACTCGTGAAGAACAACGCGCTCAATACGATCAGCCTCGTCCTGCGGCAACGTCTTGCGCCCGTGTCCGCGATGCCCAAGTTTACCGCCACCTCGTCGCGCCTGGCGTTCCTCTAAGCTGTTGGCCTTGATCGGGATTTTCGAGGATGGAGTGGACGAGCCGAAAGGCCCCTCCTTTGCCGTCCGCTCCTGATACCGGAGTTTGGCCTTCAACTGAACATTCTCGGAGCGCAACTGGTCAATCTCCCGTTGCTTCTCCAGGCAGGCCCGACAGTACTGGCGGTCGCTATGCACCACGCGTGCGGTTCTCCTTGTCCAGGCGGTTCAGCAGGATCACGCCTTCGCCTGCCCTGACCAGCGCCTCTTCCATTCGCCGCCCGTTGGCGATGGCTTGGCGCAACCGGGGCACGAGGTCGCGGGGGACGTGCCTGCACAGCGTCTTGCCACTTCGGCGGAAGGTGAAGATGAAGGCCGGATGCTTGCGCCCCTCCAGACAAGGGACACAGTCTTTCCGCCCGCATGGCTTGCGCACTTCAGCCAGCGACCCTTTGGCCACCGGCCAAAGCCCCGCCAACTCATCCAGGAATTTACTCTGATCGTCTGTTTTGAGAGAAGGTTTCTTTTTCATGTGCATAGTATATAATATTATATACCATTTGCAAAGAATTTTAATGTTTTTTAATGACCTTCATGAAAATGAAGAAGGGAGGCTGAATGGACGAAAGAAAGTCGCCCCCTCCTTTACCCCCTCGTCAGTGACCCCTTACGAAGTATGAATGATGAAGTATGAACAGGTGACCAGGATCACATCGTATAGAACCGATCAGCCCAATATCCGGGAGAAATTTTAACATCGATGGGCAGGATGTACAGGATGAGTTGGGGTGCGGATATCCATGTCGAATTTTATCCCCATTCGCGCCTTCGCGTCTTCGCGTGAGAAAATCTTCTCTTCTCTGCCAAACTCTTGCCCCCACCCCACGCTCGCGGGCACTCAGGGTCACATCGTAACATATAACTTTTGGAATCATTCATCCTACAGTGCGCCATGGCTTCGCCACAGCAAGTCGTTGTATCCCTTATAGTTATCCGCATATTCACCCTGTTTCAGTAGCGTCCCATAGG
>CAIZQW010000278.1 GCA_903935195.1 uncultured bacterium | reverse complement strand
TCTGCCGCAAGAGCGGCTAGCATCACACAGGACTTAACCTGCGCACTCGCCACGGGAAGGGTATAGTCGAGGGACCTCAGCGGATACAGGGCTTCCCGACGCGCGAGATGCAAAGGTGCGCAACCTATTGTGGAGGTAATTGGGACATCCATCACCATCAAGGGGTCTGTGATCCGTTCCATGGGCCGCTTACGCAAGCCAGCGGAGCCATCCAATACACACGGCGTCCCCGCAGCAGCCAAGGCACCTGCCAAAAGGCGGATCGTTGTTGCAGAGTTTCCGCAGTTGATGGGAGCCACTGGCTCACAAAAGCCGTGAAGTCCACGCCCTGTGACCACCAGACGCTCACCCTCAAGCCTCCACGGAATCTGCAAAGAGGTCAAGGCATTCAGCATCATGCGTGTCACACCAGAGACAAGAAACCGGTCAATTACACTCTCCCCCTCTGCCAAGGCAGCAAAGAGCGAGGCACGATGTGACAAGGATTTATCCCCTGGCAACAGGACTTCACCTGAGAGTTTTTGAGCTTTCCGAAATGAGAGATCTGACATATAACTCCAATGGAATAATGGAATAATGGAATGATGAAAAACAAAACACTTAACAACACGTGCTGGTAGAACGCCCACAGCGATCCACCAACAGAGTAAACGCCTTGGCTGGACCCGCTTCTAAAAGTTTTTCTGCTTCCGCTTCCGTTACAGCAGGAGCTGCGCCGATCTTTGCAAAGAAGGCGTTCCGCTTTACAAGATCCTTGTATTCGCTGACAATACGTTCACTGAGGTAGGGTGCCTGAGCATACAGTCCGAGCAACGTCTGGCCGATCATGATCTGCATGCCTTGTGTAAACTCCGCTGCATACTTGCTCAGCACAGGACCTGTGATGTCGTCCACGAAGGGGAGGCCTCCCTTATTCATCTCGGTTCCGATATTGATCGGAAGGTCGCGTTTCACACAACCCTTTACGATCGCCTCCAGATTGGCCTGTTTACGAGCCGCTTCTTCGGGCTTCTTCAAATTCCAGTTGCGGTCCGGAATAATATTGAGGGCGGCAGCTCCCTTGTGTGTCATCAGCTCCAACAACTGTTCAGGATCTACTTCACCGCCACTTGTTCCATCGAGCCACGCAATGGTCGGGATCGCGCCACAGGAGCGCACCCATGCCAGAAAATCATTTGCAAGGGGAAAGGTCTTCTCTGTAGGCTGAATATAACCGATTCCTCCACGCTTCGCAAGGGCGTTCCTCACGAGCTCCTCCATCTTCGGCACATCTGCTTCGATGGCGGGATAGGAAGAGGTATCGCACTTGAGCAATGGAGCCCAGAAGGCTGCGCGCTGTGCGCCATCACTAAATTTTGCTAGGGACTTTTGAACGTATGCGCGGATAATATGACGCTCCGTGGCGACGCCCTTCGGTGTCAAGGGGACGACATCCTGCGTATAATCAAGGGCGATAGCGGGCAGGGCGCCATTGATACGGGCAATAAGGGCATGATTACGCTCCTGTGCGCCCTGGCGCAACTTCTCAAGAAAGAGCGCTTGAGGGGTTCCATGCTTCGGTATTGCAGTAAAACCACACCCCATAATGTACGCGACGCCAGGTTCACCCGGAGAGCTGATGTCCACGGTTGCCTGTTCACGGACATACGAACGGGTCTCCAAGTGAACTGCCGTACGTAACGCCAGCGAACGTCCCGCAGCTAAGAATTCCTCCAAGCCATCCAGCACATCAAAGTCACAAAGTGCGGCTGCCGTGAGTCCCCGCTGGCGGCACTCCCAGGCGATACGCGAGGGCGACCAACCATCCGCATTGTAAGAGAAGAAGGAGTGACAATGCATATTAAACAAGGTTCCTAATGGTGCAAACTGCGCTTGAGACAGCAAAGCCTTTAGCGCCTCACGACGCGTCTCTAACGTAAAATCATTCAGCATGTCGGTATTCATTTATTTTTTCCTTTAGTTTTCGACCAGACAAGGCACGCGATGCCCCCTATAAAAATCAGAATACTGATGGTCTGGCTGGTTGAAAGTCCCGCCAACGTACCACGTTGAGCATCTCCTCTCAAAAATTCTATGAGAAAACGGAGCGTCGCATACCCCATGAGATAACATCCACCCACAAAACCACGATCCTTATAATGCCGAGGATACAAGCGAAAGAGAACGACAAACAAGATTAACGTCGCAAAACTTTCGATCAATTGGGTCGGTATAACGGCCAAGGCTTCCGGCGCCGTATGCTTAATCAGCCCTTGCTTAAGTTGTTCACCCCAGGCTGGGGAACCCTTTGGAAAACAGACCCCACACCAAGCATCTGTTTGCTGACCATAGCAACACCCATGCATGAAACAACCCAGCCGACCAAAAAACTGCCCTAGCGGTAAGACTGTAGCGGTCACGTCACCGATATCAAAAAAATTCAATTTATAATACAACGTATAGCCCACATAAAACACCATCGCACCAATCAAGCCGCCATAATACACCAACCCCCCTTGATCAATCCGGATAATGGCCATTGGGTCCTGCGAAAATTCCGCAGTCCAGTTCAGCATCACATACGCCAGACGGGCACCTAAAATGGAAGAAATCATCACCCAAGTCAACAATGTGGCCACGTCTTCGTAGGGCTGATTTGTCTTTTTTCGCAGATAAACCATCGCACGCCACGCCAAGAGAAAACCGAGCGCCATACATAAGCCGTACATGCGCAGTGTGAAGGGTCCGATTTGAAAAAGCTCAGAATGCATAAGTTGGCTTTATTTTAGGGTTTTACGTGCTCACGTGCAATCGAAAAAGCTATTTTTTACACGATTCAAAAACGAGACTTTTCAAAACGTCAAATAAGTGATATCCTTCGAAGAATTGTGAGCTTTTTGTAATTTCTCTTTTTCATATTTTCAAAGAGGTTCAGTTTTAGACAGAGGTGTTTTGTTATGA
Source organism: uncultured bacterium (assembly GCA_903935195.1). GTDB lineage: Bacteria > Verrucomicrobiota > Kiritimatiellia > RFP12 > UBA1067 > CAIZQW01. Next base: position 4,394 of record CAIZQW010000278.1, on the reverse strand, counting down.
GCCGAGTACTGATTGTTCGGAAGGTACTAGAGATCCTCGATCAAAATGGCCGTAGTGATCATGGACCCGAAATTGCGCGGGAGTATGCTACGGTTGTCAATCTTGTCAATCGTCGACTGGACAACTGCAAGATGTATCTTGAGTCTGGTAAATTCGGTGAATCCCTCCGAATCGCTGAAGAACGCCCTCCACTGCTCCCCCTCTGCGCCATGCTTTTGTTTGACCGTTTGCCAATTTGGCACTCCATGTGTCAAATCAAAGGTTGGCAGACACCTGACCCAATCAATATTGAAGCAGCGCAGATTCTACAAGCCGCCTTCGCTTCACCCTCCGCGCTTGATGCGCTCACGGAGCTCCAGCGTACTGCGACACAGTCAAATGATATACGGATGTCGGTTCGTTGCCTAAGACGTATGATCAAACTGGATCCCAGCAACAAATCCTATCTTGCCACGCTGACCTCTTTTGAGAGCCGTTATTTAAACGAACTCAAGGAACAGTTCTTCCCAGCCCTCGCCTTGAAAAACATCTCCACGATGCACCGCATCGCAGAAGAGATTGAATTAAGTGAGTGGCACATCACAATTGACCCCTCGTTGTTAAGCGCGATCGCCACGATGCGTCATGAGGATAAGTTAGAAGCCGTGGAGACCATCGCGAGTGCGCCAGACCGAGACCTTTTTCAGGCGACAGCAGAGGATCAACCCAAAGAAACGAATGAAAAAATAAACCTCGTTGATACCACAGAGATCCTCATCGAAACAACGCCAACACCGGATGCTCCGCCACCCTCTGAACCGACGCTGATCCCTGAGCCGACACCTGAGCCGACATCACCTCCAGAGCCAGCACCCACACCTCAGTTAGAGGTCACAACCACAAAGATCGAAGAGGTTCGGGTACAAGGGTGGACCCCGAATCCCAAACACCTTCTGATCGTCTGCCTCGTGCTAGCCCTCCTCGTAGTTCTAGGGGTCGTCGGTCTGTTCTGGTACGGAAATCGAAACTTTGAAAAAGCCTGCACGACCCTGATCTCAGAAAACCAGCAAGTCCTCACCGAACGGGGTGGCGCTGAATACAAAGCCATCAAAGAGCAACTGAAAAATGAGGAATTTAAGAGCGCCTATCAACAGTTGCGGAAGCTGGTACAAGTTAAGAACGCAGAGATAAAAGCCGAGCGCCGAAAACAGGCTGAAAATGACTCTGCTCAAAAAATAGCTGAGCAAGCCGCCCTCGAAAAGAAACGAGCCGAGGAAGCTGAAGCCGAGCGTAAACGCCTAGAGGATGAAAAGATCCGCTTGGCTGCAGAAGCAGAGGCGGAAAAGATTCGAATAGCTGAAGAAGCGATTGCCGCAAAGAAACGGCAAGAGGAAGAAGTCCTCCGAAAAGCTGCTGAGGCGGAAGCTGAGCGCCTCCGCCTTGAGGCTGAAAAGAACCGTATCGCCCAAGAGGAGGCTGATGCGAAACGACAAAAAGAGGAGGAGCTTCGCAAGAAACAGGAAGAAACCGAACGGTTACGCCTAGCAGCCCTCGAACGGAAACGTCTCGAAGAGGCAGAAGCGCGCCGGAAACAACATGAGGAAGAGGATCGAATACAGAATGCCGGCTTCGGGGATTCACTTTATATGGCCGTAGATCTCGCGGGGGGAATGGCTACTTCCCGTTACCCGATCGCCTACTACAAAGCCATGAACGATATTCCTGGAGGCATACAAGCAGAGGTATACAAGACGACAAAGCTCTTGTTGCGCTATATTGCCCCTGGAACATTCAAAATGGGGAGCCCTAAGGATCAATTGGGGCATGATGAATTGCAACCTGTGACGGACCGGGTGATGTCCAATGGCTTCTTTATTGGCGTTTTTGAGGTGACACAAAAGCAGTGGAGCCTCATTATGGGGAACAATCAAAGTTATTTTGAAGATGCCACCTCGTGGATGACGCGTCCTGTGGAGCAAGTCAGTTGCTACGATATTCGCGAGAATGCCGCCACTAATAAAAGTGATCCTCGATCAGACTGGCCTAAAAACACCGAGGTAAGCAGCCTATCGTTTATGGGGCACCTACGCACAAAAACGTACATTCGTACCTTTGACCTTCCAACTGAAGCCCAGTGGGAATATGCCTGCCGTGCAGGAACCCAGACAACTCTTAACAACGGAAAGAATCTCGCAGACATGTATATCGACACGAATCTTGGAGAACTGGGACGTTATTACTCCAACGGTGGCAAAGGTTATAAGCGCGACGGGACCACCACCATCATGACAGCCCCTGCCGGCTCGTACAAACCAAACGCGTGGGGCCTTTACGATATGCACGGCAATGTCTCTGAATGGTGCTTCGACTGGTACCGTACCTCCTTCCTCAGAGAACCCCAGTGGAAAGGAAAGATTCGTGATCAATACTGCGTGCTCCGTGGCGGTGGCTGGGATGATGTCGCTTGGCACTGCACCGCAACAGCACGAAAAGAGGCCAAATCCTTCCAGCGCAACTATAATGCTGGCTTCCGCGTTGTACGCAACAAGCCGTAGGATGGGTCAGTGGCAGTTGGCAGTGGCAGTTGGCAGCCGGCTTCGCTTGCAGCTTCCGCCTTCGCTAAAGCTACGGCGCGACAGGACGCCGCGCCAGGGTGAACAACACCAAAGCCCAACCGAAAAAAAGCGCCTGCACAAACTGTGCAAGCGCTTTTTTTTGATCTGAACAGGACCGTTACAGAGATACCCAAGCGCCTTTTTTCTTGGAGCTTGCAACTGCTGCAACAAGGAACTTCATACCGAGCACGCCTTCATCCACGCCAGGGTGGTTATAGGAGGGTGCAACATTCTTCTCGCCCTTGATCACGCGGATCTTGCGTTCGAGCGAAGTATGCAGGTTTGCGAGCGCTTCGAGGAAGTCCTCGTGATGGCCGCAAGGAATACGTCCGTAGGTCTTGAGTGCCTCGGAGGTTCCTTCGACCGGAATGTTCTGGAAGTAGGTCACGCGGGTGTTGCCATCGAAATAGTGCAATTCCTCTGAGTGTTCCTGCGCCCATTCGATGCTTCCCTTGCTACCATAAATGCGAAAACCACAATCATTCTTATGGCCAATCGCGATCTGCGAGGAGGTGAGCACCAACGTGGCGCCATTCGAGAGCTGACCAAAGACATTGAAGTCATCATCCAGCGCACGGCCAGGAAGCGCCGTCAAGCGTGCCGAGACCTTCTTGAGTCCAAGGCCGGTCGTCCAGAGTGCATTGATCAAGGCATGGGTGCCGATATCGCCACCGCAGCCTGAGATGCCAGACATCTTCGGGTTCGTGCGCCACGCTGCCTGTTGCTGCCCTGTCTTCTCGAGCAAGGTTGCCAGCCAGCCTTGGTTGTAATAGGTCTCGACCTTGCGTACATCACCAATCTTGCCGCCTTGGATCAGTTCGCGGGCGAGCATCATCATTGGATGTCCGGTATAGGTGTGCGAAAGTGCGAAGGGAACTTTTTTGCGCTTCTTTGCAAGGGCCTTAATGGCGAGAGCTTCCTTCATGGAGTAACTCAAAGGCTTTTCGCACATCACAGGGAGACCCGCTTCCAAACAGGCCAGTGCTTGCTCGGCATGTAAAAAGTTCGGCGTCACGATGGTTACATAATCGAGTTCCAGCTTACCAGCCTTCCAATCCGCAATCATCATTTTATAGTCAGGGTAGCCAACAACACCCCATTCATCCGCGAACTTCGCGCACATCGCAGGATCTTGATGCAGAGCACCAGCAACGACCTCGCGTGTCGCATCCAGAGAAATAGCCCGGTGATGAACCTTGCCGAAAAATCCGCCACCACCGCCAATCATACCGACTTTCAACTTTTTCATGACTCATCCTTCTAAACTTTTTCGGAAAAACCATCCGTAGGTTTCATCGCACATGATTGATGTAACGATTAGGGGACAGTATAACCAATTCACGCCTCAAAACGCAAGGAGATTGATGGATGTCTGAGGGCGGAGAACAGAGGTCAGAGGTCAGAGGACGACGGGAACACGCCCCTGCTGTCCTTGCGTCCTGGGCTGCGTCATGGGTCCTGCGTCCTTGAGTCCAAGGTTAGCCGGCATTCGGGTTACCACATAGGGACAGACATGGTATAAGCTTCGTTTTTTTACTCTTTTGCTTTTTACCCTTGAATCCGTCTCCGCAAACGACTATACTGTGGCCTCTTTTGAGAATCATCGGAGCGTTGCACAGCCTGGTAGTGCGCCAGCTTTGGGAGCTGGATGTCGGGGGTTCAAATCCCTCCGCTCCGACCAATTTTTTAGCCCGTAACTATTGATTTAAACCAATGTTTACGGGCTATTTTATTTTTCGGCAACTGCCAACTGCCTACTGCTACTGCCTACTTTTCCCCTCTGCGCTCGCCTGCTGCGCG
>CAIZQW010000277.1 GCA_903935195.1 uncultured bacterium | reverse complement strand
GGCAAAGGCTGGTCCGACTGGACACCCATGTTCGAGAATGGCGAGAATATTGTGGCCCTCTGCGATGTGGACCGCACGACCGTTGATCGCGCCTTGGCTGCGATTGCCAAGAAGGGCAAGGATCCTTCACAGGTCAAGTGTTACAGCGATTACCGCAAGATGCTGGACGAGTGCAAGAACTTGGACGCCGTGACCGTCTCCACGCCGGATCATACCCATGCGCCGGCCGCGATCCGGGCGATGAAGCAGGGGTGTCATGCCTATGTTCAGAAGCCACTGGTCCGCACAATCTGGGAGGCTCATTATTTCGAGCAAGTCGCCAAGGCTTGCGGAGTCGTCACGCAGATGGGCAATCAGGGAAGTTCCGCAGACGGCCTCCGTCGCAATGTCGAAATTCTCCAATCGGGCATTCTGGGCAAGGTGACAGAAGTGCACGTCTGGACAAACCGCCCTGTTTGGCCTCAGGGTATTCAGCGGCCAGAGGGTTCCGATCCTGTTCCTGAAACGCTTGACTGGAACAGTTGGATCGGCACGGCACCGGAACGTCCTTTCAAAACCAAGGCTTATCATACCTTTAACTGGCGTGGATACTTTGATTTTGGCACAGGGGCCTTTGGTGATATGGCTTGCCATACGATGAATCTGCCTTTCCGCGGGCTCCGGCTCGGAGAAGTGTTGGCTGCTGAGTGCACAACGATCGAAGATAAGAACAAGGAGACCTATCCCTCCAAGAGCGTCGTGAAGATGACCTACGCCGCCCGTCACGGGTTGCCGGAAGTCACGCTCTTCTGGTACGATGGCAAAATAAAGCCCTCGCCGGAGATCATGCCCCAGGTGATTGCCTCCTTGGGCGAAGTCCCGAACACAGGCTGCCTGATCCTTGGCGACAAGGGCATGATGGTCAGCACGAATGACTATGGCCAGGACGCGTATGTGGCCATGAAGGGCGAAACGAAGATGAAGGCCGCCTTTAAGCACGAAGCGCTCCAGAGCATCCCGAAGACGCTTCCCCGTTGCTGCAAGGGCGGACAGTACATTGAGTTCGTCAATGCCTGCAAGGGTGAAGGGAAGTGCTTCTCGGATGTGGATCACTCGGTTCCGATCCTCGAGGGCATGCTCGTGGGCTGTATCGCACAGCAGGTTCCTGGAAAGTTGATGTGGAATAGTTCCAAGCAGACCTTCGGCAATCCTGCTGCAGATGCGCTGCTCAGGCCCTACATCCGTAAAGGCTGGGAGTTCTAAGGTAGTCTTCAACCTAAACAACAACGGGCACAGGGTCACCCCTGCGCCCGTTGTGTTTTAATCAAAACGTATCCAAGGTCCGCTGAGTGAGAAATTTCTGGTGGAGCGCCTTGACCGTCTCGGGCTTCTCCTTGGAAACATCGACCTTTTCCTGCTCATCCGTGGTCAGGTTGTAGAGCGACCAGGTTGAAAGTGCCGGAGCCTTTCCGTTATAGACTACCTTCCAGTCGCCTTCACGCACAGCCCACTTGACGCCGCTCCAGACCCAATATAGATCGCGGGAGGGGATGTTGCCGGAACCCAAGAGGAGAGGGGATATATCGGTTCCATCCACACGGGGACATTTTTCCTTCGGGGAGCCTGCCAGCGTGGCGGCGGTGGGTAGCCAGTCAACAATGTGCAGAGGCGTTGAGATCGTCTGCGGCTTGATCGTTCCAGGCCAATTGGCGAAGCCAGGTACGCGGATGCCGCCCTCGAAGGCATCGCATTTGCTGCCTCTGAACGGGATCGGCTGGTTGAAGTCCGTTAATTTAAGGTCGTCCGGATAAGCATTGCCAGGCCAATCGACCTGCGGGCCATTATCAGAGGAGAAGAGAATCAGGGTCTTTTCACGCTGACCGGTCTCCTCCAGTGACTTGATGACCTGTCCGATCGCGTCATCCAGATGGTGAACCACGGCCAGCAGGAGCCGTTTCTCCGGATCCTTCTCTTTTTGTATTTTGCCAGCAGGATCATTAAACCAGCTGATCTTATCCTCGTTCAGCCAGCGGCCTGGCTTGTCGGGGTCCAGCTTTGTGGGTTGGTCAACAAAGGTTCCCCGTTCATCCAAGGGTGTATGGGGCGCGGTGAAGGCGAGATAGAGGAAGAAGGGTTTTGTCTTCTTTTCCTGGATGATGCGGATGGCCTCCTCGGCGATCAGGTCTGTGACGTGACGTCCGTTCTCTGCTCCTGGAATGTACGCGAGATTGCGATGCCATGTTTCCTTGCTGCCTCGGTAGTGATGGTCATACGCACCGCAGGCACCTTCAAGAGTGCCATAACTGAAATCAAAACCGTGATGGTTCGGACCATCCTCGGGTTTTGTGCCCATGTGCCACTTGCCGCATTGGTAGGTGGCATAGCCAGCGGATTTCAAGACAGACGCCACGTTTTCCGTGCCGACAGGAAAGACCTTTTTGCTGGTTGCCTGAAGGCCATTCGGCCCGAAACGTCCTGGATAACGGCCCGTGAAGGCGGCGATCCGCGTCGGGGTACATTGCGGCATGACATAGTGCTGCGTAAAGACCGCGCCCGCCTTTGCGAGCTTGTCCAGGTTAGGCGTATACACATTGGGATTGTTGTACCCGATGTCTCCCCACCCCTGATCATCTGTGATGATAAAAACAATGTTCGGCTTTTCAGCCGCGACTGAAACGCTCCATGCCAAACAGATCACGATTGCTATTCTTTTCATTTTAAGTCCTTGCCTAAAAATTCAATTTCTTTGACAGGATTGACAGCGTTGACATTATTGACAGAAATTTGAGGAGTAAAATCAGAAATTTCAATCTGACTGCCGACTGCCAACTGCTACTGCCTACTGCCCCCTGCCTACTTCTTCAGTGATTTCCAGACGTCAAAATAACGTGAACCGAAGGTAATCAGAGCCTCGGTGCCGAAGTGCAGATTGTCGCCCTTGTCTTTCAATCCCTCAGCCGATGCGATACCGCACAAGGGGACTCCCTTGATGGCCTCCGGCAGATTCTTATTGAAGTCAGAAAATTTCGGAAGCAGCTCTCCGACCACGATGGGTGCCTTTTCAGCCTCCAGTTCTTTACGGAGGCTCGCCATAAGCACCTGGAGCGCTTTTTTGTAAAGCTCTACGCTTTCTTTTGCGTCGGATTCACCCTGATGCCAGAGAATGCCTTCAATCTTGCCATTTCTCATGGCAATTTTCGCCCTGTTCACCGCTTGTTTATAGAGGGCACCCTCGGGTCCCCACTTGTGAACGGAGGTTCCGCCCACGGCGCAAGGGATCAAGCCAACCTCCTTGCCGGGATAGGCCTTTTCATAGCACCGCGCAAATTCTTCACACAAGCCTACGCCGGCCGCCGCCTTATCAAAATGAACAGGCGCTTTTGCAATGACCCACTCATTGGATTTATTGAGCATCCAGACATTTTTCCCGACAGGCTGGCCTTTCTCTTTGATCGGTCCCCGCCCCGCCATGTTTGATTGGCCGATCAAGAGGAACAATGCCATATCCTTGCCTTGGGCCAGGACTGCCTGAGACGAAACGACGAGCAGCCCTGTCATGACCAGAGTTGCGAAACGATTTTTTGCTTTCATCATTACCCTATCCTCCATAAGTTGATTGCGCCATGCTTACGGCGAATCCATTTTTGGCCTTTAAAGCCGGTCTCGATCAAACGGAAGTTCTTTTCGAGCTCGACCGTCTTGAAATAGAAGTACATGCCGCCATACTTTTCGGTTTCACGCTCCGCGGCTTTAACCATACGCTCCTCGACCTTCTCATATTCAACCGGGAGCGCATACGCACCTAAGGGTTTCTCGCCGACGGGTTCGCTGTGAATCCAAATGCGTTCCCCTTTTAAGAGACTCCCTGTTCCTCCACCTGTATAGGGTGCCGCCCACGCCGTCATGTATTCAATCTGCTGGTCGGCGAGCGATTCATAAAGGTCGCCCTTCTTGGGGAAATGCATGTTTTCAGGAAGGAGGCCGGTTTCATACTCTTTTGCCCAATCCATTTCAGGCTTCCCGACAGATTTACGCTTGCCAGCTTGCATCTCTGCAAAGAGGTCATCGAGCGTGAGATTCCAGCCCTCCGGCATCGGCGGCGGCGGCGGCCGCACAACCGGAGCAGGTTGAGCGAAGTGCGTGCTAAATAATTTTCTGATCCAGTTCATGTTAAGGTCTCTGGAATACTGGAATGTGGGAATACTGGAATGATGGGGAAAATGTTCGCGCGCTTCTGGCGTGCAGGCGTCCCCGCCTGCACAAGTACGGGCGAGGACGCCCGTACGCCGACTAGGGAAACGCCCACCATTCCATCATTCCCCAATTCCATCATTCCATCATTCCAGCATTCCAGTGTTCCTCCCTCACACTTTGCCCTTGAAAATGCGGTGGATGAAGATGGTGTAGCCGATCACCACGGGCATGCCGATGAGCGCGATGACGAGCATCACGCTGAGCGTGCGGAGGGACGATGAGGAGTTAAAGATCGTGAGCGAGAGCGCCGGGTCGTTGGTCGCAATGACCAGATTGGGGAACAAGACTGCTACCACGGAGAGCATCACCAGCGCGATGCTCGCGCAGGAGGCCAGAAACGCCTTGAGATCCTCGCCCTTGTTGTTGAAAGCCTTGATCAACGCAAGTGCAACCACAGCCAACGTGGCGAGTACAAACGGTAACACCACGCCGTTGCGCAGGTAGCAGCTGGCGGTCCAACCCTCAGCCACAAAAAAGAGCAGGGCGTAGACCCACCAGGTTTGGGCTGCCCAGCGTCGCGCCTTGCATTGGGTCTC
>CAIZQW010000276.1 GCA_903935195.1 uncultured bacterium | reverse complement strand
GCCCAGCTTGACTTCCTGCAAGATGTACCAGATATCCTCGCGGCGTTCGATGCGGTGCTCAGAACACCGTGACGTCTGCGCGAGCGCCTCGTCGGTATTGAAGGTGGTGAGCTCAAGAGGGAACTCTTCCTTCCCCGGCACCAGCCGGTGACTCAACTCGATGATGTTTTTTATTTGAATAGTCATGCGTATCCTCTGTGCTAGAGCCCTGCCGATTTTGGGAACGCGGTCGGGTCCGTCAGAAATTTCAATTCCGGAAGACGGTCGCGAACTCCCGCGTACGTCACGCCTGTTTTCAACCACGGCAACTGGCAGATGTCGCCAGCCCGGATCACTCGCAAGGGCAACTGGGTCCCGTAGCGCGGATTGAGCACGTAACGCTTCTGCTCATTCGCCATCTCGAAATAGAGTGCCCCGCCCTTCTCCTTGAACGGGTCGTAAACGCCCTTCATCCCGTCCATAACCACATAAGAGAAGACCAGGGGTTCCGGCCCGGGATTGATCTGCAGATGGCCATAGTCAGGCGGCACCACAAAGGACTCGCCAGCTTTCACCTCCACCAGGACAACGTCTTCAATCTTGGTGTAGGGCGGACTCGCCTTCTGCAACAGAAAATGGCCGACGCCCGAAAGGACCGTATAAATCTCGGGAGTCGCCTGGTTGCTCGGCGGTGTCGGCGGATGATACTGTCCGGAACTTTTCACATATTCTCCGGCAAACACGCCGGGGCCAAAAATCACGATGCCGTAAATAACATTCGCGGCGGTCCAAACCGCTGCGTCTCCCTGCAGATGCAGCCCTGCTGTATAGCGGTAAATCACGCGTTCCTCGTCCCGCACCGGGTTCGCCCAGACCGCGTCAAGATCGTGCAGTTTCCGAGTGCAGTACGACGGACTGTTCAGCTCCGCACCGAGATTCAACTCACACGTATCCGAATCGAATGACACTGGCAGCCCGCAGGCCGCACGTAAATCCACTTTCATTGCTTCTCCTTTTCCATGATTGTCTTGCCCAGGCTCACCTGGGACACATACACCTTGATTGTTTCTAAAAAGCGCGCCACCGTTGTTCCGTCAAGAAGTCGATGATCAGCCGCAATGGTCAGTTCGATGGTCTGGGCAGGCACCAGCCGCCCATCCTCCGAAAGCTTGACGCCTGTCCGCAATCCCCCCACACCGAGTATTGCCGCCTGGGGCGGATTTACAAGGGGGATAAAGCGAGCCACGCCGAACATGCCGAGATTACTGATCGTGAACGTGGCATCTGCAAAATCGCTGACCGTCAACCGCTTGCTGCTAGCACGGACAGACAAATCGTTGAGGGCGCGCGCAATCTCGATTGGCGTCAGCGCCCCGGCATGACGAATCACGGGCGCCTTCAAGCCGTCCGGCGTTTCCATGGCCACTGCGACATGAACCTCCTCCTGCAGCAGGGCTGCATCCTGCTCAAACCGCGCATTCATCAGCGGATGATCGCGCATCGCACGTGCTGCCAACCAGATCAACATCGCAGTCACACTGACGCGCTTTTCGCCTGCGGCCACGGCGCTATTGATCAGACTGCGTCCCGCCATCAATTCATCCGCATCCAGTTCCACGCTTACGGCAAACTGCGGAATCTCACGGGCACTCTGTTCCATCCGGCGTGCCATGGTCTTGCGCGTCATATTCAAGGGTAACCGGAGTGGGTTTTTTGACTCCGGAACAGCCGCTGTCTCATGACCTGAAAACTTTACTTCGTCTTTCATGTTGGCCACTTTAACAAATGCTTTTGACATTTGTCAATGACATTTGCTATATTTTTAAAAAAGAGATTTTTTGCAGTGCCATCACCTGAGGAGAAAAGACAATCATGACGAATAAACTTGTTGCCATGGAAAATGCATTCTTTGACGCCGAGCCGCACTACAGCTGGGAACAGCGGTGCGCTGCCATTGCCGAGGCAGGCTTCGACGGCGTTTACGTTGTCCCCTGGCCGCTCACCGAGGCGTGCTTCGCTGGTTACCTGCGTGACATCACCTCGGCCCCGGCCGCGAACGGGCTTTCGATGTCGACCTTCTTCGCCAACATCGATTTTGCCGTCCCCTCTTCTTCTGTAAGGACCCGGCGCGTTCTTGAAGAAGTTGCCGGGTTTAAGCGACTGGAACTGAGTTTAAAATGTTCAGACCCTCAGCAAAACCCCTCCGACCCGATTGCTGCAGCCAGAAAGGAAATTGAGCTCCTTCTGCCGCTTGCCGAGGCGCGCAACCTTGAGATATGCCTTTACCATCACACGTTTTATCCGATCTATCATCCGGATCAGTGCGTTGAATTAATCAACCTGATCCAACACCCGCTTCTCTGCTACGCCTTTGCAACATCCCATGCGTATGCCCACTTCAAAGACAAAGAGATCCTTCAGATCCTCACGCGGCATGCGCCGCATATTAAGTCATTCAATATCTGCGGTTGCAAACGCCCGGGCCCCTTTGGCTCAACGAAGACAAAGCAATATCCGCTTTACGAATCCGATCTGCCGCTGGAGCCCCTACTCAAAATTCTCGCCGACAGCAACTATTCCGGCGACATCGTGGTACAGGGGCATGGCTGGCAGGGCAACATCACCGAAAACCTGCGCCGCAGCAAAGCCTGGTATACGGACTGTCTGTAACTTCTTTGATTTTAGATTTTAGATTTGGGATTTTAGATTTGTGGCATGGCTCCGCCTTCGTGATGCCTACGGCGTGACAGGCCGCCGGCAAATAGAAAAATCAATCCTATAAATCCTGTTCATCCTGTCAAAAATCTCCTCTGCGCCTCAGTGCCCTCTGTGGTTCAAATCCACAAAAGCACGAAGACTCTCATTTTTCTCCCATTCGTGTGGTTCGTGCCATTCGG
>CAIZQW010000275.1 GCA_903935195.1 uncultured bacterium | reverse complement strand
TGCAACGGTCTGACGTGCCGGATGTGCGACTACGAATGTTTCTGCATGCAGAACGTGCATGTGACGGCGGAGCAACCGCCAGCAGGTTTCATGGCGGGTGCCGTGAACCCCGAATTGTTAAACAGTTAAAAAAGAAAAAAGAGGTACAAAATGTTTAAGATTGGAATCGTAAGCGAGGGATGCGAAGAGGGGTTGAAAACCGCTGTCATCTTCAATGAAGGTGATTGCAACAGCATGGAAAAGCTGTTGGGGAAAAAAATCTTGAAACTTCTGAGTGTGCATATTGCCAGTATGTCGGATAAATGTCTTGAGGAGTTGGGCATCCGCAAGTCTTTTGGCAAGCCCGAGGTTTGTTTTGACAAACGAGCTGAAAATAAGACTGGAGGAAAGAAACATGGATAACGCAACACTGCCTTGCCCTCCTCCTCCTACTAAACTTCCGCCTCCTCGCGTGGGTGCTCCTGTTAAAGCAGCGCCCCCCGCGGTTGCTCCGATCGCCAAAGCGGTCGTGAAGTTCGGGACGTTCGACGATGCGCCTATCGGCAATCGAATCCTGCTGTACGGTCCCGGTGGTATCGGCAAGACGACTCTAGCGTGCGCGATGCCTGGTCCTGTGGCTTTCGTGGACCTCGACGAAAGCTTGAAGATACTCCTGCCTCGGCTTGAGTCTCTGGGTCTGAAAGACAACATCGTCCCTGTCCATGGGATCACGTCGTGGGCGGCAATGCGTAGCGCGTTGCAAAGCGATGGATGGGAAGGTATCAAGAGCATCGTGATTGATACCGGCACCAAGGCCGAGGAGTTGGCAATCGCTTGGATGTTCGCCAACATCAAGGAAAAGGGTGTGACGGTCTCGCGGATGGAGGATTACGGATACAAGTCTGGCTATCGCCATCTGTTCGACACCTTTAACCTTCTTCTCGGGGATCTGGACGCTCATGTTCGCGCTGGGCGCAATGTTGTTCTGATCTGTCATGAGTGTGCGGCGAAGGTGCCGAATCCCCAGGGACTCGACTGGATCCGTTACGAGCCTCGGCTCGCGCAGGATGACAAGAACTGTCAACTGCGCTATCGCACGAAAGAATGGGCTGACCATGTCTTCGCCTTCCTGTACGACGTAAATGTCGCCAAGGATGGCAAGGGCCAGGGCAGCGGGACGCGGACTGTCTATACGAACGAGCTCCCTCACTGCATGGCCAAGAGTCGCACGACTCATGGCGTGATCCCTGTCTATGACGGACAAGAAAAGGCGTTCTGGGCAAACATTTTCAACTAACAAACGAAAGGGAAAAATTATGGAAGCAGGGAAATACAGTGCGGTTACAAATGCCGCCTCCGTGTATAAAAACAAAGACAACAAACTGATTGCCGCCTTTGAGTTTCGCGTTGGCGAAAACAATGACCTTATGAGGAAACGGCTCGTGTTGTTCAATGCTGACCGCACGATTTACAAACGAGATTATGATCTCATCCGGGAGTTGACTGGCTGGGATGGCATCGACCCCTACTGGATTCAGGATAATGCTGCTATCGAGCAGTGGCCCTGCGAGGTTGTGGTTGCCATGGAGCCCGGTTTTAAGGATTCCTCAAGGATGTTTCCAAACATCCAATGGGTTAACACGGTCAAGGGCGGGCCTAGCGCTTTACCGACTTCTGACCGGCAGGCAATTCTTGCCGAATATGGGCCCATGTTGCGTGCAATGGCAGGGCCACAACCTGTGATGAATGCACGGCATACGCCTGTGAAGGCCGCTGCTCCGTCTGTCCCCCCTCCCCGCGCCCCAGTGCCTGCGCTCACACGTCCGCCACCCGGCGGCGTGAAGCACACACAGGCAAGCTGCTGGGAGGCGCTGCAGGCGAGTCAGCCCAACGCCTCTTCAGACGAGGTCGTAGCCCTCTGGTATTCACTCATCGGGGAACGCGACCAGGCGACGATGACAAGCGCCGACTGGGCGAATGTTGCCGAGGCCATCGGACGGCTGAGCGTGAATCCTACGACAACTGACGACGAACCGATGCCGTTCTAAAAACTCAAAGCCGTCCCTTTCCGAATATGGGAGGGGCGGCAATTCTGGAGGTATGACAAATGATTATTACTATTGAAGTCGATGCGAAAAAATCGGATATGGCGACTGCGGCTGCCGTGATCAGCAACATCTACAATGGCCGTGCAAGTATGCGTCAGCATGACAAGGTCAATGGCCGCGAGGCAACCAGTTTCGAGGAGGAATCCTTTGCCGGCTTGTCTCTTGCGGCATTGATCGTAAACCGTGTGAATAAGGAATTCTGCAAATGAGTGTTTCATATTTGAAAAAAGAGTCTATCCAGACAAAAGGGATGCAGGTCCGCGCACGGTTGTGCGAGGAAACCGTGCAGGAGTATGTCGAGGCTATGACCGCTGGCGCGAAGTTTCCTCCGGTGATCGTGTTTCACGACGGGACAAACTATTGGCTCGCGGACGGCTTCCACCGGCTTGAAGCGTGGAAGCGCAACGGCGTCAATTCAATAAAGGCGGAGGTTAAAGAGGGAAACCGTATCGACGCGCTGAAGTTCGCTTTCGGGGCGAATAACAGTCACGGATTGCGGATGAGCAACGAGGATAAGCGTAATGCCGTAAAAATGGCTTACGAGAACCGAAAGGAATTGGGGTTACCGGATGTACCTGCGGCCAATTTGATTGCGGAAATTGTTGGGGTAGGCGATGTTTTTGCGGGCAAACAACTTCTTTTAGAAAGAAGTTGGGCGAATGCCACAGCACGAACCGGTGCGGACGGAAAGACGCGCTCTTTGCCCATTCCGCCGCCTCGCCCGCCGATGCCGACGCCCCCTGGCGCACGGTTCCCAATCCCACCGCCGCGAGGCGGGTCTGGTGGCGGCAGTACGCCATCGGACAGGGATGGTGACGAAGATCAGGGGTTGGGCGGTGAGGATTTAAGCCCGTCCTCAGTCAGGCCCACACATCTGACGGACATGCTCGGCAACCCAGTACCGCCGAACATCGCCGAACTCTGGATGCGCCGCACCGAATTGACGGAGCTTGTCAAGCTGCTCCAGAAGGGGCGGCTCGCTGTGGCGAAGGCCCAGGACGCCGGTGACCCGCTGTGGGGTAACTTCAACTTCAGTTCCGTCATGATGCATATTGATAATGCTCTAGCGAACGTGAAGGGTGCCGTGCCTCACTGCGTATGCGTCTACTGTCAGGGTATCGGCTGCAAGGCGTGCCGTACGGGCATCCTGCCGCTGGCGCAATACGAGAGGCTCCCCAGGGAGCTGAAGGCGGTTAAGGCGTGAAGCTGCGCAAATTCCAGAATGACGCCTCGGACTCAGTCTTTGCGGAGTTCGAGAAGGCAAATTCCACCCTAGTCGTCCTTCCGACAGGGTGCGGCAAGACCGTAGTTTTTGCCGATGTCTCGCGGCGCATGTATGAAAAGACTGGCGGCCGGCGCATAATGGTGATCGCCCATCGCGAAGAGCTGATTTTCCAGGCCAAGGACAAGATCATGACGTTTGGCGGACTCGAAGCGCAGGTCGAGATGGGCGATTACCGCGTCGACAAGGGGTTGTTCGGGTACCCGCCCGTCATCGTTTCCACCGTCCAGACGCATACGGCTGGCGGTGACGGCTACGGGCGCATGGCAAAGTTCGACCCGATGGAGTTCGGCCTTCTGATCATCGATGAATGCCACCATTCCACCGCAGATTCTTACAAGCGTGTAATCGAATGGTATATGCGCAACCCAGAGATGAAACTGCTCGGTGTGACCGCCACGCCCGACCGCACCGACGAAGAGGCTCTGGGACAGGTCTTCGGTTCAGTCGCCTTTGACTACGAGGTGATGGATGCGATTAAGGACGGGTGGCTCGTGCCAGTCAGCCAGCAGATGGTGACCGTCGGGCACCTCGACCTCTCGGAGGTCCGCACCACGGCGGGCGACCTGAACGCGGGCGACCTTTCGGCGATCATGGATGACGAGCAGACGCTGCATGAAATCGCTAGCCCCACGATTGAAATCTGCGGAAGCCGGCGCACTCTAGTCTTCGCGGCGACCGTGAAGCAGGCGGAAAGGCTCTGCGAAATCTTCAACCGTCACCGCAAAGGGTGCGCCTCGTTCGTCTGCGGAAAGACGGACAAGGATGAGCGCAAACTGATCCTGGGCGATTTCAAGGCTGGCAAGACGCAGTTCGTGGTCAACGTGGGCGTTCTCACGGAGGGCTTTGACGACGACGGCGTCGAGGTCGTGGTGATGGCGCGTCCGACGAAGAGCCGTGCGCTCTACGCGCAGATGGCGGGGCGCGGCACGCGGCCCCATTCATCCATCGCGCACGCCCTGGGTGACATGGAGTCCGCCGCCGACCGCGTGGCCGCGATCAAGGCGAGCCCCAAGCCCGGCTGCCTGATTGTCGACTTCGCCGGCAACTGCGGACGTCACAAGCTCTGCACGACCGCCGATATTCTGGGGGGAAAGTATTCGGATGAGGAAGTCGAAAAGGCTTCACAGAAGGCGAAGAGTAGCAGTGTCCCCGTCGACATGACCGAGGCCCTGGACGAAGCACGGCGTGATATCGAAGAGGCTAAACGGCGCGAGGCAGCTAAACGCGCAGCGATCATCTGCCGCGCCAAGTATTCAGCAACCTCGGTGGATCCGTTTGACGTATTCCAGATCCACAAGACGCCCGAGCGCGGCTGGGATAAGCACAAGACATTAAGCGAAGCGCAACTTGCTTTGCTGAACAAGCAAGGAATTTCGACGGATAACCTCTCTTATGCCGATGGCAAGCAGTTGCTGGATGAAGTTTTCAGGCGCTTCAAGAATAATGAATGCTCTTTCAAACAGGTGAAGATGCTGAAGAAGTTCGGCTATTCGGGTCCCATCAAACGAGACCAGGCGAAAGCCCTGATCGACCGCATAGCGGCCAACGGCTGGAGGGCAGTCTAAATGAAGCGCGTCTCGCGGTCAACCCCCTGCCCGATCTGCGGCAAGCCGGATTGGTGCTCAGTGTCCGACAACGGCGAGTTCGTCTTGTGTATGCGCATACAGTCAGGCATGCCTTGCAAGAACGGCGCGTGGATGCACTTTCTGAAGGATCAAGATAGGAGCCGTCCGCCTCAGCGTCGCGCACCCATGCCCATACCCGTCAAACAGGTCGCTTTCGATGCGGAGCGGTATCACGCCAGCATCCGCAAAGCATGGGACAATGTTTGGCTGGACGGCACGGCAGTCGAGCTCGGCGTGAATATGGATGCAATTGAGCGGTTACAGCCGGGCTGGGACAGTTTCAATAAAGCGGTCGGGTATCCCATGCGCGATGCCAGCGGGAAGGTGATCGGTATACGGCTGCGAAACTCGAAGGGCGACAAGTGGGCGGTCTCCGGCAGCCAGGACGGTCTCTTTTTCGATCCGTCCCTGACACTTGCCGAGAATTATGAGCTGGTCATCTGCGAAGGGCCGACAGATACGGCCGCCGCGTATACACTCGGGCTTCCGGCTGTCGGACGGTCCAATTGCATGACGGGTTTGGAGTTACTGAAGGCGCTTTGCTGCAGACTGAAGGTCCGGCTCGTGACGATCGTCGCCGATGCCGACAAGCCGAAACTCAAGCCGGATGGCTCGCTGTGGCGTCCCGGCATCGAGGGCGCCATGGCTCTCGGGAGCAAGCTCGGCCGGATACATCGGGTCATTGTGCCGCCTAAGAAAGATTTAAGGGAGTGGGTCGGTTCTGGCTGCACGCTCAAGGAGTGGAACAACTGGATTGCAACAGCGCAAAGGAGAATGCCTGAATGAGCAGTGAACACTGGATTAAAGTCATGAAGGGTACGCCTAACAAGCCGGCGATGGCCGAGATCAGGCGCTGGTGTAATTGCACCAAGGCTGAGGCATTCCTCGCCTTCTTCGAGTTATATTGTTATTTCGATGACGTGACCGCTGACGGGTTCATTCCATTTTTCCGAAAGGAAGACGCTGTCGAAAGAGGCGGTCTCGCCGGTCTCGGCGACGCGCTGGAAGCTGTGGGTTGGATGACCTTCCATCCTGACGGTGCCAGGGTGATCGACTGGGAGAAGCACAACGGCAAGAGCGCCAAAGCGCGGATGTTGAATAGCGAACGGCAAAACCGCTTTCAGTCCAAGGGGAGGTCTTAATGGCACGAAAGAAGATCATGCTGGATGACCTGAAAGGCTGGGCGCATAAACAAGTCACGGAGAAACTGCGCTTGCAAAGCGCTGGCGACCTTCCCAAGGCTGGGAACGTGCAAGCACACGTTTCTGCTAAGGATGGCACCAAGGTGGCAATACGCGTGAAGAAACGCGAGCCCAATAAGACTGAAGCCGAATACAATCGGCGATATCTCGGCGGCGTGGGCAAGTATGAAGCCGTGTCTCTGCGTCTGCCCGGCGGAAGTCGGTATACGCCCGACTGGCAATCCGTCGGGGCTGACGGCCGTGTGACCTTCCACGAGGTGAAGGGTTCATACCGGTTCGGCTCTCACGGACGTGC
>CAIZQW010000274.1 GCA_903935195.1 uncultured bacterium | reverse complement strand
TAAAGGGAGCCAAACAATCGGAATGAATGAGAAAAGTCTATCACATCTGCGGCGGCTCGCTGGGAAGTACGCAGAATATGCGCTCGGCGATGTCATGGCGCAGCGCAGGGAGAAGTGGAGACTGCATAACGGCTTGCATGAGCGAACGATCCCGTTTCACATCGAAGACAATGGTACCTTTCATCGGGATCTGAGTCCGGCATTTGTCTGTGAAGATCCGCTGCATCGAAGTCTTGAGGAGCGTCTTGTAAGTGCCATCGTCAGCTATGAGCGCATCGATGACGACAGGATCATCCCGGACAGATTCGTCGTCGACTGGGTAACCGAGCTCGATACGTGCTGTGATGAACTCCAGTTTACTCATGCGGACGACGGCTACGGCGGAAATCTCGGATTTGCAAGCAACAAGCCGATCAAGGATATCGACGGTGATTTCCACAAACTGAAGCGAAGAACCCTGACGTTGAACAGGCCGGCGACTGAAAAGCATGCGGAACTGGCTACGGATGTTTTTCAAGGACTTTTGCCGGTCGTTGTTGGCAGGTGTGGCTCTCACTACTCGGACAGCATTGCCACCACGGCAGTGGAGCTGATGGGCATGCAGGAGCTCTTTCTCCAGATGGCCTTGAATCCCGAAGCGGTTCATCGCCTTCTGACATTCCTCGCCGAGGACAACATGGCTTTGGGGCAATGGGAGGAAGATCAGGGACTGCTCACGCTGAACAATGACGGTAATCAGTGCTATTGTGCAGGCAGTTCGCAATTCTCAGACGAAATTCCGGGTCGCGCGATCAAACCGGGGGAACCCATCCTCTCCAAGGACTGTTACGGGTATCTTCTCGTAGAGGAAGAAGCCGGTCTGTCCCCTGACATGTTCGCTGAGTTTTTCATGCCTCATCTCCGGACGTGCGCAGCCAAATTCAAGCTGATGAAATTCGGGTGCTGCGAGCCGGTCCATGGCATCATGTCCCACCTTCTGGAATTGAATGGACTCCGCAAAGTGAGTGTCACGCCCTTGAGCAAGATGGAAACACTTGCCGCAAACTGTCCCAGAGGCATCATCTGGTCAAGAAAACCGGTTCCCTTGAAACTTTGCGGGTCGACTTTTGATCCGGCAGATTTCAGGGCGCACCTCAGGGAAACGCTTGAGTTCGGATCAAACCATTTCATTGAGTTCATCTTCCGGGACACAAACCTGTTGACAGGTAAAATGGAGAAGAGAGTTGCTGAAGCCTGCCGGATTGTGAGGGAAGTCGCAGAACATCCGGAGCAATGATGCGGTTTGAGGGCACAAGGGCGGCGGTGGATGCCGGCGCCGGAAACAACGACGGAGCATAGTTCTGACCCCGCAAGACCAGAAAAGCGATTTGTTATTTGTTAAACAACCTGAAAAAAAGTGAAATTCTTTAGAAATATAAATATCAATAAAAGCACCCTAGTGGTATGCCTTATTTACTTTACCATTTTTGCCGGATATGGAGCTTTTGGGCAGTTTAATCTTTATTTGCTAGGTACAGGACTTACGGCATTTAAAGTAAGTCTAATTACCGGAATGGTTCCTTTGGTTATGCTTTTTACCCTTTCTTTTTGGGGTATGATTGCCGACCGTTTTGGAAGAAAATATGTGCTTCTTATTGTTCTCGTCTGCGATAGTGCCATAACCCTTTTATATCTCTTGCATGGCGGTTTTGTGTACATTTTTTCTCTAACGTTCCTTTATGCTGTCTTTTCTAATCCAAAAACTGCGTTAATGGACAGTGTAACAATGGACTACGTGAATAGTCATGGAGCAACGGATTATGGCAAGGTTAGACTCTGGGGTGCGGTGGGGTTTTCAGTTGCTTCTTTTATGGTGGGTTATTTTATAAGTGAAAACAATATCAAAATTTTATTCCCTATTACTGCCGCTATTAATGTCGTTGCGGGTATATTAATATTTAGCTTCATGAAATTCGAGAAGAATGGAAATGGTGACGAATCAATCAATTTCAAGAACCTGAAATTCCTTTTTAAAGACAAAATGGTTCTGCTGTTTTTTATATTAATTGTCTTTTTTGCCATCTTCAGTTCTCCCTTTTCGGGGTTTTATAACTTCTATTTGCAAGACATCGGTGCATCGAATAAAATTGTAGGTTTGGCATTAAGTATAATGGCCATTTGCGAGTTGCCTTTCTACTTTTTCGGCAGCAAAATTGTAAAAAAATATGGCTTTCAGAACGTGCTAATGCTGTCAATGTTGGCTACTGGTATTCGTATGTGTGGTTATTACTTTATTAGCAATCCTTATCATGCAATTATTCTCGATACCACACATGGTATTTGTTATTCACTATTTGCAGTTGCGGTAGTAGAGTATATTTCGAATGCCTTGCCTGATAAATGGAGAGCAACGGGTATTGCGCTCATGTGGACTGCTTATAATGGTATTGGCGTGTTTTTTGGCGGCTTATTTAATGGAATCTTGTATGATAATTTCCAGGGTAAAGGAATGATGCTTACTCAAGGAATACTTACCGCCTTAGTTGCAATTATTACCTATTTTGTGTTTGATCGAAGAAATAAGCAAAATGCATTGTTGCTGTCATAAAGGAAATCTCAGTCTGGCGGGGTCAGACCTCGATTGTCGACAACAGCTATTGACTTAAGTGAAGGATGTTTGATGTAAGCGCGCCGCCCGGGGCGGGCAGCCTTGCCGGCCCAGCGGTAGGGAGCCATGTGGCCCTGAGGCGCGCACAGCTCGCAGACGGACAAACTGACGGTGCGTCGTGTCGAGCTAACATATTGCATTGCAGATGGATACAAGTAGTGCAAAAAAACATGAAGGGGTTTGACGAAAGGCTGACTTTCTGCCATACTCGACGCGTTTTTATTGGCGCGGCAATGTGCAGGGCGTGAAGACGCGAGGGAAGGGAATGTTGCGTGTGCCTGAGTGGGTGTACGGAGCTTTTCGTCTTGCGAAAAGCAAGCAAATCAAGGAGTCCTAAAGTAGGAGATCGAAGATGAAGGAAAAAATCGTCGTAGTAGGCGCAGGCAGCGCCATGTTCACCCGCGGCATCATCCGTGACGCCATTATCAGGAACCAGGAACTTGTCATCGGTCTGGTGGACACCGATCCCGAGGCGCTCCTGGTGGCTGAAAAATTGACCACCAAGATGATTGCCGCCAAAAAGGCACCTATTACCGTCCAGGCCTCAACCGATATTCGCCAGATCCTGCCTGGAGCGACCGTGGTAATCTCCTCCATCGGCGTTGGCGGTCGCAGGGCCTGGGAGCAGGACATTGCCATTCCCCGGAAATACGGAATTTTCCAGCCCGTGGCAGACAGCGTCATGCCCGGCGGCATCTCGCGGGCGCTGCGGATGATCCCAGCTACCATCACCATCATGGAGCACACACTGGACCTGGCCCCGCAAGCCCTGATTTTCAGTTACGCCAACCCCATGTCCGCCGTCTGCCGGGCCGCGCACAAGGCAACCGGCGCGCCGGTCATCGGGCTGTGTATCGGCGTGGTCATGACCGCGCAGTATCTGGCGCACCAGCTCGGCGTGGCCCTTCAGGAATTGTTTTACAATGCCGTGGGCATCAACCATTGCGCCTGGTTCACCGAGGTCCGCGTGAACGGCAGGGACCAGTTGCCCGCATTAAAGGAGCTCGGCCGGAAAAAACTCTCCGAAATCCGCCAGGACATCCTGGGCGCCCACTTTTCCGAGGCAGGCAATCTGGATTTAGCCGAGGAAACGGACAATCCCTTTTCCTGGCAGCTGTTGGAGCGTTTCGGCGCTTTCCCCGCGCCGGGTGACCGGCATGTGACCGAATTCTTCCCAACCCTGTGTTCGGGCGGAAACTATTTCGGAAAAAAACTGGGGGTGGATGCCTTCAGCATGGAGCACTGCATTGCCTTTGGCGACAAAATATATGATCAGATGAAAGCGGACGCCTTTTCAAAGCAGCCGCTGGCTGAAGATTATTTCGAAAAGGTCAGTGGCGAGCACGAACAGGCACTGGATATTGTCGACAGCATCCGGACCAACGCCGGCCGGATCTATTCCGCCAGTCTGCCCAATCTGGGTCAGATTCCAGGCCTCCCGCTCGGCGCCTATGTGGAGGCGCCTGCCATCGCTGACGCATCGGGCATCCGCCATTTGGCCCAAAAGCCCCTTCCACCGGCCCTGATTGGACTTTCGGCGCCCAAGTTTGCCTGCGTGGAGACCATCGTGGAGGCCGCGCTCGAAGGGAGCAGGGAAAAGTTCATCCAGGCCTTGATCCTGGATGGGTGGGTCTCCTCCATGGACATGGCTGCGAAACTTGCCGACGAATTATTGGCCGCGCAGGCGCCTTATTTGCCGCAATTTCGGAAATCAGCGGCACTTTAATTTTGCAATAGAAGGCGGAAAGGTACGCGTATGGTTCCCTTGATGGTCCCTCAGGTACTGGCGGCGGAAGAGATGCGGCGGTTGCACGCTGCCATGCTCTCCATCCTGTCCAGAACAGGTTGCCGGATTGAACACGCTAAGATACGAGAGCGGTTTTGCGCGTACGGCGGCGTGGTGGATTCAGACGGAGTTACAGTCCATTTTTCGGAAGCGGTGGTGGAAAAATTCATCGCCGAATCGGAGAAAGTTGATTATACCTCCGTCCGCCCCAGCGTGCGGATGTGCGTCGGTGTTTATCAGGGATTGTACCTCGACCCCGAGCGTAACGAACCGGTCCCGTTCACCGAAGAGACACTGGCCGGTTATATTCGGCTGGCCAGGTACCTTTCCGCTGATTCGATTGATGTCCTCAATTACCCGGTGCTGAAGAGCAGTGTGGTCGAGCCGCTGCATGCGCGCCTCTTTGCCTGGCAACAGGGCATCGATGATTCGACCAGCATCCAGCTTACCCCGCTGTGCCCTTACATCCTGGAAATGTGCGAAATCGCCGCGCAAGCCAGACAGCAGCCGGTTTCGGATGTTTTCCGCGGATACGTTTACATGCTCAGCCCCTTGCGGCTTTCCTTTCATGAGATGGAACAGGCGCTTTTCTTCCACGACCGCGGCCTGCGGGTGGGGCTGGGCAGCATGCTGACCGTGGGCGGCAGCGGGCCCGTGACTCTGGCCGGCTCGCTTGCGGTGATGCTTGCCGAAAGCGTGGTGCGCGGGATTTTTCATCGGGTTCTTTACGGCGACTTGCAATGGGATCTGGGCTGTGGGGCTGCGCCGCTGGACATGCGGACCATGATCCAGCCATACGGTCGGCCTGAGCTTTTTCTGCTGAATATGGCCATCTTGCAGCTGGCGCGCCACTACGGCGCTTCCGGCAGTGCGCACGGCGGGCTCTCGGACGCCAAGCGGCCTTCGTTCGAGGCCGGCGCGCAGAAGATGCTGACCGCCTATCCCTGCATGCTGGCCGGAGGGGGCACCATCGTTGGCGGGTTGCTGTCCATCGACGAATTGTTTTCACCGATCCAGATGATATTGGATGCGGACCTGATGGAAGGGCTCAAGCGGGTCATGCGCGGGTTTGAAATCAACGACGAGACGCTGGCCATGGATGAGATCCATGAGATCGGCCCCGGCGGCTTTTTTACCGCGACCGAACACACGGTCCGCCATTTCAAGGAAGAGCTCTGGCTCCCCCGCACCTGGTCGTATCAGTCGCTCTCACCCTGGATGCGCGACCAGCGCAAAACCGATGTGGATTATGCCATGGACATCTGGAAGCAGGTTCAAGCGGCTCCTGAGCCGCAACCGTGCCTGGACGAAGATACGACCCGGCAGCTTACCCGGATCATTGCCAAAGCAGAAAAGGCCCTCCAGAGCTGACGCCTCCTGGGCATCGAGGGCTCTACAACCATCGGGCGATCCGCGCAGTAGGTAAGCCCGCCGCCCGGGGCGGGGGCAGTAGCAGTCGGCAGTAGCAGTGGGCAGTAGCAGTGGGCAGCCGGCTTCGCTGGAGCTACGCCGCGCCAGGGTAGCAGTGGGCAGTGAGGCCCCGGGAATAAGCGCGCGCAGAGGACAAGTGTATACACGATGTCCGAACGCTCGCTTAAGGCTTGCTTAAAAGAGCGATGAGCGTTAGCGATAGAGCGGCAACAAACAAAGGAATAACTTATGAGAATGACAGAATCGACAAAGCTCGCGACAAAGCTCGCGACAAAGTTTTTCCTGAACCCTGAACCCCGAACCCTGACCCCTAACACCTGAAGTTATAGGAGCCATGCGGTGGTTATGCATCGAGGTTCGGTCTTTCAAATTAAGGAGCAATCCATGAGTAGAATGTTACGTATAGTTGAAGTCGCTCTGTTGGTTCTGTTTTTAACTGGTTCGGCCAGCGCGGACCTCAAAATGGGTTCACTCTTCCAGGATCACATGGTGCTGCAGCGGGACAAACCCCTTAAGATCTGGGGTTGGGTGGATGCCGGAGAGAAGGTCACGGTCACCTTTGCAGATCAGACTAAGACCGTTATTGCCGAGAAGGGCCCTTCGATGACCTCGGGGCAGGCGGTCAAGTGGATGGTGACGCTCGATCCAATGCCGGCCTCGACCCAAGGGAGAGAGCTAAGTGTTCGGTGTTCAGGTGCCAGTGTTCGGGGCAAAGGAGGGACCCCTGGGCACATCAGGATCCGCGATGTCCTGATCGGCGAAGTCTGGCTCTGTTCGGGCCAGTCAAACATGCAATACACCATGGACCGGTTTCCTAACTGTGCAGCCGACGTGCCGAATATGAAATACCCCATGATCCGTCACTTCGCGGTGGTCAGAGGTGCCTTAACCCCGCGGGCGGACGTGCTGGGCGTCTGGTCGGTCTGTTCCCCGGAGACGGCGGACCAGTTTTCCGCCACAGCGCTTTATTTCGCCGTGGAGCTCTACAAGGTCCTGAAGATCCCCGTCGGACTCATCAACAGCAGCGTCGGCGCGACCAGCGCCTACCAGTGGAGCGATCCGGAGACACTTGCGGCGGATCCCGACATCGCGCCGAAGATCAAGGAACAGAAGGCGAAAGCCGCGGAAATGGAAGCGGCGCAGAAAGCGAATCCCGGGCTGATGCCGGCGTATGAGAAAGCGATGCTTGAGTACCTCGCCAAGGTGGGGGGGAATATCGGTATCATTGTTCCCGGTCAGGAAAAGGAGTTCATCAAACCCGAC
>CAIZQW010000273.1 GCA_903935195.1 uncultured bacterium | reverse complement strand
TCGAGACGTTCGATCGCGAGGGGGTATTCGGCGCGGATGTAGATATAACCCTTGTTTGCGCCGATTGCATAACCTGCAATGGCCATGGCTTCTAGGACCGAGTGGGGGTCGCCTTCGAGGGTTGAGCGGTCCATGTATGCGCCAGGATCGCCTTCGTCTGCGTTACAGACCATGTACTTCTGTCCGGCGGGCTGCATGGCTGCGAACTGCCACTTCTTGCCGGTCGGGAAGCCTGCGCCCCCACGTCCGCGGATGCCCGACTTCAGGACTTCGGCTGTGACCTCTTCAGGCTTCATCTCGAAGAGCACCTTCTCAAGCGCTTTGTAACCATCGCGTGCGATATATTCGTCAATCTTGTCAGGATCAATAACGCCGCAGTTACGCAACACGATACGGAATTGCTTCTGGTAGAAGTCAATGCCTTCGATACCGACATTCGTCCTGCTCTGGCTCTTATCATAGAGCAGGCGGCTGACGACACGGCCCTTGACAATGTGTTCCGCGACGATGACTTCAGCATCTTCGGGTTTCACTTCAACGTAGAAGGTGTCCTGGGGGAGAATCTTGACGATTGGACCCTTTTCACAGAAGCCGAGGCAGCCTGTACGGACGACTTGCACATCGTTCACCAGTCCGTGCGCTTCGACGGCATTCTTGAGCGCTGTGAAGAGCGCAATGCCCTTGTTGGATTCACAGGCGGTTCCGCCGCAAACCAAAATAAATTGTTTATAAGACATGAGCGTTTTTCCTGTTTATTTACGAATGATGTCCATTGCCGGCTTGTCACAGATGTGATTATCCAGCAACTTCTTCTCGATGACGTGTTCCTGAACGATCTGCTTGGCGATGTCCCGCTTCACATTTCCGTAGATGACCACGGGCATGCCAGGAACGATCACTTCGACCGTAGGTTCCGAGTGGCACAAGCCCATACATCCGGTCTGGGTGACAAGTACGTGGGTGATGTTCTTTGCTTCCAGGACCTCGAGGATTGCGTTGAACACATCCTTGGCTCCCGCTGCGATCCCGCAGGTACCCATGCCAACAATAATCTGCGTGTCCTTGTTGGAGGGGTCGCGCATGACCATTGTTTTCTGCTGTTCTTCACGCAACTTGCGTAAAGTATCTAATGTTAACTTAGCCATTTTAATCTTCCTTTTTAAATGTGATCGTTCAGCCTCTTCTTTAGTGCACTAACGCCTCTTCCTGTGACGCCAGAAATCCCTTTGCCAAATTCAGTGTTCCTGCCTCTTCTAAATTCCCCAGCACCTCAATCAACTCATGTCGGGAAACTTGATAACTGTCATGCTGTGTCTTCCGCGTAAAGGTCAAATTGTACGCACTCCTGAAACTCATCAATCCGAGAACCGTCATCACCAGATTCCCCAGTGGCGGCGTATCCCAGTGTTGCGCCTCAACATAAAAACGAACCGTTGTACCTTTGCCTTGTTCGGAGTGGAGCTCCATGTGGCCGCCCGTTGCTTCTGCCGTCTGTTTCAACAGGGGGAGTCCCAGTCCTACTTGGCGATGGTCATGTTTACCCGCTTCACTGTAAAAAGGATCGAAGACCCTCGCTTGTGTCGCTGCATCCATGCCCTTACCGTTGTCTACGATACAAATTTCAATCTGTTTAGGATGGGTACTGACCTCCACTCGGATCTGCGACGCGCCTGCCTCGATCGAATTCTGCACGAGGTCCGTGACGATGTCGCAGAGCGTTGCATGCACAGTCTACTCCTTGGTTACCTTTGCCTTGAGTGCCTGGACAAGTCCCTGCATATCCTTGGTCTGGACTTTGCCATGGACTTCGCCATCCACCACGAGAACAGGGGCGAGACCGCAGCATCCCAGGCAGCGGACCGCTTCAATCGAGAATTCGCCATCCGCAGTGACGGTGTTGAGTCCGACACCTAAGATCTCTTCAAGCTCGTGAATGATGTCCTCGCCACCCTTGAGGTAGCAGGCGGTACCCATACAGACTTGGATGTTGTGACGCCCGGGCTTCTTCAGCTTAAAGAAATTATAGAACGTAATCACTCCATAAATTTTTGCAAGGGGCGTATCAAGGAGGTCAGCGACCTCAAAAGCCACCTCACGGGGAATAAAACCAAAGTGTTGCTGCACGCGGTGCAGAACCATGATCAAATTCCCTGGCTTGCTCTTCCATTCGGCAATAAAAGCTTTCAGCTCAGGCGTCAGCGTCTGAAGGCCTTCTGCCGGTTTTGCGGCGTTACTCACGGGTATTCACCTCCACAATAAATCCAGCCTTGTACCGTCAGCAAAGCTGGAAGGGTTAAAAAAGACAAAAAAGTATCGCACATTCATTATCGATTGCCAAGTCAGAAAGCAAAAATTAGGAATTTTTTATGATTGCGTTTTACGGATTTAGGACGCGATTTTCTTTTAAGGCTTTCCTAAGATGTTGAACGGTAAAGGCTTCTAGCTCTGCCTCATTCCATATCTGGCCGATCATTGCGAGATTGTGCGCGTCGGAGGAGCGGAGGATCGGGAGTCCAAGGATCTTGGGCATCCAGTCTATTTTTCTTGCCTGTCGGCTCAATTCCACGGCATCAAAGCCTTCGTCACCAGAGAGTCCGCCCAGTTGCGAGAAGACGCTGAAGCAGGGACGGTTGATATGGCAGGCGATGAGAAGTCCGTTTAAGCCGTGAACCCTTTGTTCGATCTCCTGGATGGTAAGCGAGGTGGGGGCGCTCAGCAGGTGCCACTCCTGCTCTTCGATCTCGTCGTCCGCAGTAACGACAAATTGATCGCCGAAGATCAGGGGTTGGTTGATCCGTTTGGGCAGGGTCGCAGTGATCATCTCTGTCATCTGTTCGGCTTGCGTAAGGGTGTCAAAGACAGCCAGCACATGAAACTCCTCGGCTGTCGTGATCTCAATGCCGAAGAGCGCGTCGATCCCTTCTCGTTGGCAAGCGGTTGCAAAGGCTTGCGAATTGCGTGAGCTGTTGTGATCCGAGAGCATGACCCCGTTGAGTCCAGCTGCCTTTGCCGCTTTTGCAAGCGCAGCAGGGGAGTTGCCCAGATCAGCGCAGGGCGAGAGGCAGGAGTGCATATGGAGGTCAAAACGGTAGTGCATGGAGAAGTTCTAAAGTGCTAAAGTTCGAGCCGGCTTCGCTAAGGCTACGCCGCGCCGGGGAAGTTCTAAAGTTGGGCGTATTCGATTGGGTATTGGATATTCCGTGTTGGATATTGGATATTCAGTATTGCCTTATTCTAAGACTTACTGACACTATCTAGACTTACTGACACTTGTTGACACTGCCTAGACTTACTGACACCCTGGCGCGGCGTAGCTTTCAAGCGAAGCCGGCTGACACTTGCTATTCACTGGAGCCATTGAGGACGCTTGCGACGACGCAGGTGGCTTGGAATTGACTCAAGGGGGTGCGGAAGAGAGCGATCTCTTCTTGCCTTGCCAGCTCAATCATCTCTTGCGTTATCTCGCGGTCATGGGTGATTACGATGGCGACCGCCTCGACGAGGGTACAAACCGCGATCGAGTTGGTGTGGTTCTGGACGGTGATCAGCACAGAGTCCTCTGGGCAGTTGGAGACAACATCGCTGAGTAGATCTGAGGTGTATCCCTCTTCAACCGTGACCGATGCATCAGGCAAACAGAGAACCTCAAAGCCTGTTGTTTCGACGAATTCCGACAGTTTCATAGTTCTACTCCTGCTCCTCTAGGGGCGCGCCGATATTCACGATCGAGCGCACGGTTGTTCCGACTCCGACCTTAGAGGTAATCTCAAAGGAGTCGGAGACACGTTTTACGTTTACGAGTCCAAGACCCGCGCCAAAGCCAAGCGAACGGATCCATTCATTTGCAGTCGATGTGCCATCTCGGCAAGCCCAGTCAACGTCTTCAATCCCGGGCCCCTTATCTTGCGCCACAACTTCTGAGCGTCCGTTTCCGAT
>CAIZQW010000272.1 GCA_903935195.1 uncultured bacterium | reverse complement strand
GCCAAAAGCTCAATCGTCGGCTTGATGATTCGCATGATCGGCTTGGGCAGGAATTCATTCATGAAAATCGCCCCTGCGATACCCAGAGGGGCGCCAATCAACATCGCACCCAGCGTCACATAAAGGGAGGAGACGATCATCGAATAGATGCCGAATTTTCCCTCCTCAGGCTTCCATTCCGATGAAAACAGAAAATCCGAAAGTCCGACCTTGAGCATGAACGGCAGGCCCTCTTTGAAGATGAAGACCGCGATCAGCAATAAACTGGCCAAGGCCGAAAAAGCCACAATGGTCAACAAACCTTTTGCCACATGCTCACCATTTATCTTAAGTCGCATCATAGATTTTTACTTGGCCCGAATCAGACCGTTCTTATGAATCAAGGTCTGAGCCTCTTCAGAAAGAAGATAGTCCAGAAAGGCCTGACAGGCGGGTGATACCGTCGGATTGTAAACAAGAAAAACGGGGCGGACCAAGGGATAGCGACCCTCTGCGATATCCTTCTCCGTGCAACCGGCTCCATCAACGGGGACAGCTTTAATCTTCTCATTCACCAGCCCATGGGAGAGATACCCGATCGCAAAAGCATCATTAGCGACTGTTTCGCGGATGGTGCCATTGGAATCCTGGATGAGGGCATCCGGGGTCAAACTGAGTTTGCCAATAATCTTCTCAAAGGAGGATCGAGTTCCTGAACCGGCTTCGCGGGAGATCACAGCGATCGCATGGTCATTGCCCCCCACCTCTTTCCAGTTCTTAATCGTACCGTTGAAAATGCCGCGCACCTGATCCGTGGTAAGGCCTTTGATATCGTTATTGGGATGCACGACCATTGCGATTCCATCGCGAGCCACAATCAGATTCTTGAGCGTTGATGCCTCCTGTGGAAGCTTGACGAGGTCTGCCATGCCGATTTGAGCGGCACCTGAGAGCGCAGACTGTATGCCTAAGGCTGAACCGCCGCCTTGAATCGTGATTGAAACGTCAGGATGGGTGGACATATATTGATCGGCGAGTTTTTCCGCGAAGGGTTGAAAGGCCGTGGATCCGGCTACAGTAATGTTTTCACGTGACTTACCACACCCCGGGAAGAGGAACAGGCTAACTGACGCGAGCGACAAGAGACTCAGGGACCGCAGATGATTTCTAAACATATTATTCTCCTTTGGTTAATAATCTTTAACAGCTCGTTTGAATACTATTAAAGCAGAACTGAGCTGTCATTGTCCACAGCTTTGGTGTTAGAAATATGTTAGGAAAAAACAAACACCGCTTGAACGATGTTTAATCGCTCAAGCGGTGTCTTAGTTTGTTAGAAACTAACCCCTTAACGCAGCCTGTGCTGCCGCGAGGCGTGCGATTGGCACGCGGTAGGGCGAGCAGGAGACGTAGGTGAGCCCGATCTTGTGACAGAAGCCGATCGTCTTGGGTTCGCCACCATGCTCACCACAGATGCCCATCTTCATGCCGGGCTTGATACGACGGCCGTTCTCGACCGCATACTTCATCAGACGGCCGATGCCAGCCTGATCCAGCACGGTGAAGGGATCGTAGTCATAGATGCCCTTGGAGACGTATTCGCCCAGGAACTTGCCTGCGTCGTCACGCGAGAAGCCGCACCCCATCTGGGTGAGGTCGTTCGTGCCGAACGAGAAGAAGTCTGCTTCTGCAGCGATCTCATCCGCAGTCATGGCAGCGCGTGGCACTTCAATCATCGTGCCGATGGAGATCGAGAGCTTGGTCTTCTTCTCCTTCTCGACTTGAGCGATGGTCCGCAGAACGATCTCCTTCTGGAGTGTTAGTTCCTTGACGTTGCCGACGAGCGGGATCATGATTTCAGCCTTGGAGCCCTTGACTCTGGCTGCTGCTTCAGCAACAGCGCGGGCTTGCATCTCCGTCACTTCGGGATAGGTGATGCCGAGACGGCAGCCACGATGTCCGAGCATCGGGTTGAACTCATGAAGCTCATCCACGATACGCTTGATCTGGTCGACCTTGACACCCAGGATTTCGGCCATTTCCTTCTGGCCCTTGGGATTGTCGTTCTGAGGCAGGAACTCATGGAGTGGCGGATCGAGGAAACGAATTGTACAAGGACGTCCCTTGAGCGCCTTGAAGATCCCTTCGAAATCCTTGCGTTGAAGCGGCAGAAGTGCTGCGAGTGCCTTCGTGTACTGAGACAGCGGCTCCTTGAGATTGGCTTCGAGCTCGACTCTGTCCTTTTCGGAGGCGCCCGGAAGTGCAGCGCTCAATTTTTTCACCGTTTCCGCAACGAGGATCAGGCGGCGGAAGGCCATGATGCGGTCGGTTTCAAAGAACATGTGTTCGGTACGGCAGAGGCCAATGCCTTCTGCACCGAAGTTTACCGCGACTGCTGCGTCATGCGGCGTGTCCGCGTTTGTGCGGACCTGAAGTGTACGATACTTATCAGCCAGCAACATGATCTGTGCGAAAGGCCCTGTGAGTTTTGCTTCGCTGGTCGCGACTTCACCTTTGTACACAGCGCCGGTCGAGCCGTTGAGCGAAAGCCAGTCACCCTCCTTCAGGATCACCTTGCCAATGGTCAGCGTCTTCTTGGCATAGTCGATTTGTGCATCGCCTGCGCCGGAGACGCAACACTTGCCCATCCCACGAGCAACCACGGCTGCGTGGGAGGTCATGCCACCACGCGCGGTCAGGATGCCCTTGGCAGCGTCCATGCCTGCGAGATCTTCCGGGCTGGTTTCGATACGAACCAAAATAACTTTCTTGCCCTGCTTCGCCCAGGCTTCCGCTGCGTGCGCGGAGAAGACGATCTGCCCTGTGGCCGCGCCAGGCGATGCCGGCAGACCCACGGTCAGCTTCTGAGCCTTGGCTTCGGCGGTCTTTTCAAAGACGGGGTGGAGGAGCTGATCCAGTGACATCGGGTCCACGCGCAGCACGGCAGACTTCTCATCAATCAACTTCTCTTTGACGAGGTCGGTGGCAATGCGAACCGCTGCTGCTGCCGTACGCTTACCATTACGGGTCTGGAGCATGTAGAGCTTGCCATCTTCGATGGTGAATTCCAGATCCTGCATATCCTTGTAATGCTTTTCAAGCGTCACGCGGATGGTGTCGAGTTCCTTGAAGACCTTCGGCATGGATTCCTGGAGCGCAGGATAGCCGGCCTTGCGGGACTGTTCGCTGATGCCCTGGCTCTTTGCCCATTCGCGGGAACCCGCAATGGTGATCTGCTGGGGTGTGCGGATACCAGCCACAACATCTTCGCCCTGGGCATTGATGAGGTACTCACCATAGAAATACTTGTTGTCGCCCGTGGAGGGGTCGCGTGTGAAGGCCACGCCGGTCGCCGAGTTGGAACCCGAGTTGCCAAAGACCATCGCCTGGACGTTCACAGCCGTACCGAGGAGACCGCGGATATCATACATCTCGCGATATTTATTGGCACGCGGATTGTTCCAGGAACCAAAGACCGCGTTAATGCCCGCGCGTAGCTGTTCCATGGCGCAGGTCGGGAAGGCCTTGCCTGTCGCGTTCTTCACAACGGTCTCGTAACGCTTAACGACTTCCTGCAGGTGCGCAGTTGTGAGTTCGTTATCAACCTTCACGCCAGCTTCCTTCTTCACGGCGGCGAGTTCATGCTCGAATTCATGATGGTCAACATCCATGACGACGCTACCAAACATCTGCATGAAGCGGCGATAGGAGTCCCAGACGAAACGGGGATTCTGCGTACGCTCGATCATTGCATTGACGGTATCGGGGTTCAGTCCGAGATTGAGCACGGTATCCATCATGCCCGGCATAGAGACCGCAGCGCCGGAACGGACCGAGACGAGCAGCGGGTTCTTGCCGGAGCCAAAGGTCTTGCCTGTTGCCTTTTCGAGTTTAGCCAGCGCGAGATCCATCTCCTTTGCGATCAGTGCTTGCAGATTCTTTTCGCCGATTTCGTAATACTTTGCGCAGGCTTCGGTCGTGATGGTGAATCCCGGGGGAACTGGCAAGCCAATGCTCGCCATATCTGCGAGATTCGCGCCCTTGCCGCCGAGCAACTGCTTCATAGAGCCTTTACCTTCGGACTGATTGGCGCCGAAGAAGTAAACATACTTTGCGCTCTTGGCCGGTGCTTTTTTTGCAGCAGCCTTTGTTACCTTTGCCATAATATGAGGTATCCTTTTTGTTGTTAAAAAATCAGTGTATTAATGTAGCAGAAACCCCCTCCCACGTCAACTGCCCGAACCGAACCAGCCATTCTCCATAATCCTGCTATTTTATTAGGCGTACCCAGAGATAATTCAGGGGCTCGGGGATGGCAACTTGCAGGCGGCCATCACGCCAGATGGCTTCGCCACTGCCCGCGAGACGCTCCACCCTCCATTCGCCAGACGGGAGCGGGAGTGTGAGCTGGGTTGTTGCTTTTACGGTCCGCTCACGGAAGACAAGTATCTGTGCGCTGTTATCGTGGCGCGAGCAGAAGCCTGTCCAGGAGGCGCCGGATGGCGTGTTGCCAATCGGCAGAATGGTTCCCGTGTGTAGCTCTTGACGGTGCTTACGCCACACCTGAGCAAGGCCAGCGATCGGCTTGGCCGTCTCCTGCGGCAGATTGGAGACCTCGAACCAGGCGAGGGGGTTAGCCACCAGGGTCGTCGCGAAGGGATAGTCGGCCGGGTAGCGCATGGGCGCCAGAGGGTCGTCGCCGTACTTGCCGTGGTTGCGCTGAGGGTTCAGGAATTCGATGCGCAAGCGCTGGGGCTGGACATACCAGGCCAGCTGCCAGAGGTTACGCAATGTCGCATGAGGAAACCAGCCATGCCAGTCCGAGTAACGATTTTCAAGGAAAAGCGGTCCCACCTGCATCGCTCCGAAATAGCCGGGGCGCACTTCCGCAGTCACGTCCAAATCAATGGACAACTCGCCCTTGGTTTCGCTACGGACACGACTGAAGAACTTCTGAAGGTTGATCTCGCTGCTCTTGGTATGGGCTTTCACGCCGTCAACCTTGACGTGGCGCACGCCTAGGCGCTGATAATAACCGATCAGCACGGCTGCATCCTTCTCCCAGTTCGCGAAATCGTTGGAGGAGTCCGGGGCAAACCAAAGGCCGAACCCCATGCCCTTGTTCTTGGCTGCCGCGGCTGTTGTATCGAGGCCGTTTGGAAAACGCTCAGGGCGGGGTGTCCAGAACTGAGGATCAGCAGCCCAGAAGCCATTCCAGACACCACCCTTCGATGCCTGTGCCGAATTGGCGGTGATGCCCTTCTGCCAGCCGTCATCCACCTGGCAGACATCCACACCCAGCGCAGCACCGGCTGTGATCTCTGCAAGGACAAACGACTCATTGATACGAGAATCCCGGTTGCGGTCTCCCCACGTGTTTGAAACCAGCAGTCCGTCCCGTCCGGCACGATAGGGACGCAAACACGCCTGAAGTTTGTGTAGCGCAGCCGTACGCTCCCATTGATCGCCCTTCCAGGCGATGACGGACCAGGCATAGCCTTGGCCCTCAGCTCCTGCACCATGACCGCGCAAGCGTAGGAGACGATCTGAGGCGATCACATCTTCCGTACTCTTCACGGGGCGGACATCTGGAAGCGGCGCATGCTTGAGCAAGATGAGTCCAGCATCAGCAAGCGGATCTTTAAGCATCGCGAGGCAGGCGGCGGCATTGATCGTCTCCTTGGGGCCCATGCGGAAGACGCGTTCCGCCGCGAGGTTATCATGACCGTCCGTCCGGTCCATCAAGTCAACGACACTCAGTTCGGCATGAAAAGTGGAGAGCGCCAGCCGTTCCAGCAGATCCAGCTCAACAGCTTCTTTCTTTTGAGGTTTCGCGTCCTTCTCGATGCCCGAGTTATCGGCCTTGTCGGTCCCAGAACTGACGGACGAGGCTGTTGAGGCTGATGCGCCCAAGATTTCAAGTCGGCAGGTAACCGCAGGACAGTCCGGGAAGAGTTGGAGATGCCAGCGATAGCCGCGTCCATCGCTGCCGAGCACGGTCAGTGCTCCTCGGCGCGAGGGAGCCTCTACAGGATCTACGGGCGCGTTATCATCCGTCCATTCGATCTTGAGGGGCGGTTTCGGCGCGCCGTCCGGAGGAACGATGCCGGGTTTGTTGTCCGGCCGCAACCACTCGTGTCCTTGAAAGCTCAGGGACTGGGGCACCGGCAAGCCATTCACGATTTTCCAGCGACGGGCGATGAGCCCGTTATCCGCCCGCACCTCGTTATCGCGGAAGGAGAGCTCACCTTTCGGGACATCAGCGCCCCACGCAGGGGCCACCAGCATGGCGCAAAGGAGCCCAAAACAGCCTCTTTTCATAATCATCTCCTGAAGTGGCCTTATTCTGTCTTGGCGGTATAGCCGATCAGCTTGCGAAGTTCATCGATATGCTTTTCGTAGATACCACTCGGGTCGGTCTGATATTTTTTACAGAGGGATGCCGCATAACCTGTCGCGATGCCCATCTGTCCGGTGGTCTTCATCACACGAGGACCTCCGAGTCCGATGTGCGAACAGCTGAAACAGCGACCCGCCATCATCAGATTCGGGATATTCTTCGAGTAGAGTGTCCGGAAGGGGATATAATACTTGGGCGTCTTCATGAAGAAGGCATGCGAGACAAAGTCATACGGTTCGCCCTTCCAATAGGCCTTCTGAACATGGACATCCACCTCGCGGGTCTCTTCGGCAACCGTGTCCGGGAATTCCGTCCCCTGCACCGCATCCTTTAGCGTAAAGATGTAGGGCCCGAGAAGGCGGCGGGACTCGCGCTTGCCTGCGACGTATGCGACAAATGCCAGGGCGACCTTTGCATTCTCGGGTTGCCGCTTTGCGTTACTAAAAGAGCCATAAATGGCGCACAACAGGTGATCCCGGATCGTCTCTGCATCAGCAACCTGGCAGAGCTCATTCGCCGAGTATTCCCAATACCATTCGCCATTGATGGCTACCTTGTCCTTGGCCACATCCATCGCCCAGGGAACGGCGGGGAAGGTGGAGGGCATCTGTTCCTTTTTGGAATTCCAGAGGAGCGAACTTCCCATGATACGGTTATCGGGTTTCTTGGGGGACCAAAATTCGCCATACTTCTCCCAGGCCTCGCCGAATTCATCGGCTGACTCGCGGCCAGAGCGATACTCGGCGCCCGCCCAGAAACCGATCCAGCCATCGCCGGTGCTATCCACAAAGACAGGGGCTTTGAAGCGGCGAGTCTCGCCCGTCTCAATATGGCGCGCGTCCACCGCGATGATCCGCTTGCCCTCCATAACCGTCCCGTAAGCCTGCCACCCGAGGAATTGTTTAATACCCTTGGCAGCATCCAGAGTTTTGTGACGTTTCAGCGTGTCGGGGATCGACTCGGCAGAGCCGTTGGGCCAGTGTTTCGAATCAATTCCTTTTAAAATCTCCCCGCCCTTTCCTTCGATACCCAAGGTGTGGACGCGCACTTCACTGCTCGCGCAGCCGCCGAGAAACGGGCGGTCATGGATGAGCGCGACTGTCAGTCCCTGCTTCTCTGCAGCGAGGCTTGCGGCACAACCCGCAATGCCACCGCCAACAACAACCAGATCAAAGGATTCGGATGCTGCGGGAACGGCTGGAATATTCAGCAGTTTATCCCGCCATGTGCGCATCGTCTTGAGCTCGTTTGGAGGTTCAACGGCTTCGTCTTTGACAAAAAAGAGCGCGTCGCAACGTCCATCAAACCCAGTCAAATCCTTCAAGGCAATCTCACTGGTTGTTTGGAAAATTTCCACCTGTCCAGCCTTCTGCCATGTCCAACCGGGCACCGTTCCAAAGAGGGGTGCAAGCGTCTTGCCGTTGATGGCGACCTTGAAGCATCCGGGAGCCTCCCAGTTGCCAGGCTTCCAATTTTTTGTCCGCACCCACAGCGTATAAATGCCTGTTGAGGGGAAAGAGACCTTTGTCTTTGCATCTGCTACTGGAGTTCCCATGCCATGAGCCAACAGGTAAGAGGAGCCCATACTCTCTGTAAATTGCTGGTCAACGACCCAACCGCCCTTCTCTTGAAAGCTCTCAGCTTCGACCAACACCTGCTCGGACGCGTAAAGTTGCAGGCACGCTATCCCCAGCACACCTGTCATCAATCTCTTAATAGTTGACATGTTAAATATCCCCTCATTTGTTAAAAAACTATAGCGCATTCCATCGAAAAAATCAAAACTAAAGTCACGGATCCTCGGTCTTCCCTTTTCGCCTTGCTGTCATCTTTTCAACATGCTATCCTTTGGGCCATTGATTTGACACTTTCTTGAATAGATGATGAGGATTTCCTTTATGCCTCGAGCTCAGAGACCTTCTCCAGACAACAAAACCCCGATGCGCGTGCCACCAAACAGCGTTGAAGCTGAGCGTAGCGTGCTAGGCTCCATTCTCCTTGATGCAGGAAGCGACAGTCGCGTTTTAGACCTCTGTGTTGAAAACGGGATCACAGCAGAATCCTTTGTTTCAACCTCGCACCAGCTTGTGTTTGAAACTGTTTTTGAAATGTCCCGGGCGGGCACCTTGGTTGATCCAGTGACCCTTTGCGAACGGTTGCGGGCGTTGGACCGTTTGGAGTCCGTGGGTGGTGCCGCAACGATCCAAGCGCTGATCGATGGCACCCCGACCTCAGCGCATGCCGAGTATTACATTGGCATTCTGCGCCAAAAGCACCTGCTTCGAAAAGTCATTACCGCGGCGCGTGATGCAGAACGTCGTTGTTTTGATGAAGCCATCAGCGCAGATATTATTCTTGGCGAGGTTGAGCAGAAATTCCTCGGCATCTCCGACAAAAATACAAGCTCGAATGTCTCGTGGCCACAGGCGATTGGCAATACGATGGCGCATATTGAAAAGCTCTTTCTGCAAGGCTCAGGAGCTGTTTCTGGCTTGCCCACCGGCTTTGCCAATCTCGATAAAAAGCTAAAGGGGTTGCGAGCTGGCGAAATGATTGTTCTGGCTGCACGTCCCTCGATGGGCAAGACCTCCTTAGCCATGAACATTGCTGAGTGCGTTGCTTTAGGGCGCGACATCTATGGTCGGCCGATGAAAGGCGATCACCTGCGTCAGCACCCTGTTGCTGTTTTCTCTCTTGAAATGTCGACCGAATCTTTGGCGATGCGCATGCTTTGTGGTTTTGCCAAAGTTCCAGGATTTCAGATTGACCAAGGCATGAATGGGTCAAAACGCTTTCATGGGCAATTGGCAGAGGCCGCCTCAGCCCTCGCCAAAGCGCCGATCTATGTGGATGATGCGGGTGGTCTCGACGTCATGGATATGCGGGCACGGGCGCGGCGACTCAAGAAACGTTATAAGATTGAGCTGATTATTATTGACTATCTCCAGCTGTGTAACTGTCGAGAGTTTGCTAAGCAAGGACGCCAGATTGAGACCTCCCAGATTTCAGGGCAGATCAAGGCTATGGCCAAAGAGCTGAATCTTCCGGTGATTGTATTAAGCCAGCTCAGTCGTGCACCTGAACAGCGTGGTGATAAGACAAACAGGCCAAAACTCTCAGATCTTCGTGACTCCGGGGCAATCGAACAGGATGCAGACGTTGCACTCCTGTTACGCCGTCCTTGTAAGGCACCCGGCGACCCTGAAGCTGCTGATACACGGCTCGCGATTGTGGATGTTGCAAAGCACCGCAATGGGCCAACAGGCGAAGTCCGGATGGACTTTGACGACATGCTAACCCGCTTTGGCGACCGTGCTGATTCAGGCAACAGCGATACGGCAGACCTCAGCCCGAACGACGACCCGTTATCGTGACCATTATTGTGACCACACAGTGGTCACAATGACGTGTTTTTGAGACCACACAGTGATCTCAAAGGAGTGATTAAAAACAACGCCTTTCAGTCACACCATTGCGCTGCGAGGCCCCCGCTAAACCACTGCCGTGCGACCAGCGCGCCGCAAGGCTTCCCCTTC
>CAIZQW010000271.1 GCA_903935195.1 uncultured bacterium | reverse complement strand
CGGCGAGGTGTCGAGACTCGAACCGGTTGAACAGTGGTTCTGGTGCCGGAAAGGGATGTTCGGCGAGTGGCAGTACAACGCAGGCGCCAAGGCGGGGATTATGGAAGGACAGAAGATCACCCGCGAGAACTTCATCCTGCTGGAAGCGCCCTGCGCCGTGGACCGGATGCTGGCCATCTACTACTTCCGGCGCAACCTAGCCTTGAAGGACTGGGACGGCTACCTCGAAATCTACGGCATCCCCAGCCTCTTCTTTGTGGGTCCGCCCGGGGCGTCCACGGAGAAGGAAAAACTCTATGCCGAGATCGCGGAGCAGCTCGCCTCAGCCGGACGAGGATACCTGCCCAATGGCACCACCGTGACGCACGTCAACGGCGGCGGCTCTGGCCGTGCGCCCTTCGCAGAGCATCTGAGCTACCTCGACAAACAGATCGCCTTGCTGGGCACAGGCGGTACGCTGACCATGCTGGCGGAGTCGGGGAGTGGCACCCTCGCAGGAGGCGCCCAGCAGGATGCCTTCAACCAGATCGCACAGGCTGACGCCTCAGCCATTAGTGAGGCCTTTCAGCGCGACTTCGATGCGCCCTTGCTGGCCGAGGCCTTCCCCGGCTGGCCCGTGGAAGCCTATTTTGAAATCGCCGTGAAACAGGATAATCCCTACGGTATTCCTGTGCAGAAGGATGTACTGGGCCGTGTGACCCTTGAGAAACCCGCGATGGAACAGCCATCGCAAACAGGCAATGTATAGGAGGACCGACAATGAATATCAGTGAACAGATTTCAATCATGAAGTACGAGACCCGTCTCGCCAACCGGACAACCGGCGACGGACTCAAAAACTGGACCCCCGAAGCGCGGGCCAAAAGCCTTGCCGTTCGTCGCGCTAAGGGTAGCGTCTGGGGCTGGGACAAGCGTAAACGGTTAGCCGGTATTTCAGAGGAAGGCAGTGCGTTTGATCGAAGCTTGCAGGCAATGGATGAGGATGCTGAGGGCGTCCGCGCAACACTTGCCTCTCATCAGGCGGGCATTCCGACCATAGGACCGAGAAACGCTTATGCAGACCAGCTTGCTGCGCAACGTCTGGAGTCTTTCAAAGCTTGGCTTGCCGAGGTGAAGCGGGTCGAGGGCGCGATTGATGATTTCAATGGCGTGGTCGCCGCCCTGGGCGGACTCACCGGCGGCATGGCCAAGGCGCAGCGCGGACAGACGATCGGCCCCATGAAACAGGATGCCGCAGCGGAAGCTGCTGCCAGAAAGGCGGCGGTTGAGAAGTCAATCCGCCGTAATTTTGAGAAACGCAACGCTGACTATCTCCGCGAAAATCCGGGTGATAGGTCAACCATGCTAGACATGGTGGCAGAGAAGGCTGAATACTATTCCGCGCAGCCTGCGCGCAAAGTAGAGATGGAGAAGGAGGTTTACCGGCGCATTAAGAACGAAAGCGAGTACTCGATGCGAGAGTCCGCTGCTCAGGCGACAGATTTCAAGGCGAAACTGGACGCAAAGCGCAGTTTAACTCGCGAGCGTGAGGCGGTTCGCGCCCAACTGAGAGACGGCGAGTCTGCAATGCCTCTAGGGCATGGTGTTTGGATTGGGATGGATGAAGCCGGCAATAAGCGCGGAATCATTGCGTTTCCCAAGGCACCCGAAAAGAATGAGAAATTTACTCCGAACGACGACCTTTGGGAAGCCGTTCTGGAGGCTCGGCTTGGAACCCGGATGGGGAGCGGTTTAATCGTGAACCGCCACACGTCAGCTTGCGCCACCTCGAAAGGGGAAAAGTGCAACTGCTCCTGCGGCGGGGCGCAGCACGGCACGGAAGCCTCGGGGGACGGTACGGCTGAACCACCCCAGGCGGATGCTCAGAAGGAGGAAAAGGAAGCCACGCCACCGGCACCGGAACCCGAGGAAGCTCCAAACTGGGAGGCTCTTGTCGCCGGGTTCAAAGCGGCGATCGAGAAGGGCGGAAAGCCGACATCGCGCGAGCTGAAAGAACAACTCGTAAAGGACGGGGACGAGGCGAAGTTCAAACTCGCTTCAGCCGCGCTGGCCGAGTCGTGGCACACCTACAGCCTCGATAAATTCCAGGACAAGTTCGGACGTGATCCGAAGCGGAACTTTGAGTTCAGGATGTTCCAGAAGAAGATCGGCGTACCGCCGGAATTCATCGGAGGTGACTAACATGAGGCAGGACGGCATAGCTAACTGGACAAAGGAGGCCCGCGAAAAGAGCCTTGCGGTTCGCCGTGCTAAAGGCAGTGTCTGGGGCTGGGACAAACGGCAGCGTGCCGATAACACCGACCAGAACACCGTCGATGTGGCCTCCATACCTCTACCAAGGTCGATGGAAGAGAAGCCAGCGTTTAGGGCACGGACTGACGAGGATGAGCTGACTCAGATTGACATGGAAGACTACGAAGCAATGGTGGAGTATGAAAAGCAGGCGCGCCGGAGTCAGGACGCTATGGAAATGGGAATGATGATGGCTGTCGGGGCTCCCGGCATTACCCGAGCCTCGGCAGGTCGCAGCCTGTTGCGCAAGACCGTGGGCATTGCCTCCGACACGGTCAACTCCTCGCGGACCATTGTCACGGCTTACGACCTCTCTGCGCCCTTCCGCCAGGGCGGCATCCTTTCGCTCTCGCATCCCTCCTGCGCCGCGCGGTCTTACGTCAACATGCTGAGAGCGGCCAGGAGCGCAAAGGCCGCTAAAAACGTGATGGAGGAGATCAAGTCCCGCAGGTATTACGAGCTTTACAAGGATTCCGGACTCTACCTCGCCGAGGAGGGCAAGGCCGCGGAAGAGGTTTTCAAGGCCGTCTTCGCCAAGAAAATCCCCGGTGTAAACATGTCCGAGCGCGCCTACAATGCATACCTCAACACACTGAGGGCTGATTGTTTCGACTCGCTGCTGGAGGCCTTGAAGGCGTCCTCGAACAAGAAAATGCTCAAAGCCGGGAACGCGGCTTATGAGCAATATGTCGGCTCGCTGAATCCTGCGGGGTTCAGTTCCCTGGACGATGCGCTGGCGAGTCTGAAAGGCGCGGAGAAGAGTATCACATCCGAGATCATCGTCAGCGGGATCAACAACAAGGAACTGGAGGCGATCGCCAACTTTGTGAACGCGGCTACAGGGCGCGGTTCCATCGGCGCGGCGGAAAAATATGCGCAGGAACTTTCAACGATCTTCTTTGCCCCGAAACTGACCGCCAGCCGTTGGCAGATGCTCATGGGACAGCCGCTCTATCAGGGGTCGGTGCGGTCACGGATGATTATCGCGGGTGAGTATGGCAAATATCTGGCGGGACTCGCCACGCTCTACGGACTCGCCAAGCTCTCCGGCGCACAGGTGACATGGAATCCGCGCTCGACTGACTTCGGTAAGATCAGGTTCGGTGAAAACCGGATAGATCCGCTTGCAGGCCTCGGGAAGCACGCGGTCTTTGCCGCGCGGATCATCACGGGGAAGTTCGAAGGAGTAAGCGGGAAGTCCGAACCGATCTATGACGACAAGGGCCGGAACAATGTCGGCGATATTTTTGAGCGGTACGTCCGCTCTACGCTCTCCCCGTTGTACGGCACGGCGGTCACGCTGGCTACGGGGCGTGGCATAGATGGAAAGCCATACAAGGCCAAGGATATCCCTTATGACCTCCTGCCGCTGTCAGCGCGGGACATCTACGAACAGTACCGGGACAACTCTTTCGGGATGGCGACGGCCCTGTCCCTGGCAACCCTGCACGGCGCGGGGGTGGACACGTATGAGAAGCGGGAACCGCGCATGACAAAGGCGCAGGTCCGGAAGGCAATTGAACAAGGCGAGCCCTTTAATGCGGCCTCGCTCTACAAATAGGAGAAAGATCATGGATTTCAAATTCGAGAAGGACGGCTGGGTTCACGTCATGCCCTTGGGGGAGTTCCCTCATGCGGAGGCGGGCGTGGTTCAGGTGATTGACAGCGAAACACTGAAGGCCATCACGGAAGATTTCAAAGCGAAGGTAGGGACGGAGAACTTCCCCGGGCTTCTCGTGGACTTCGATCATTTTTCAATGGACACCGACAAGCCCAGCGAAGCCGCTGGCTGGATCACGGAACTGAAGGCAGACAGCGAAGGCCTCTGGGCCAAGGTCCGTTGGACCGCCAAGGGCGAGACAGCCGTAACCGGTGGCGAATATCGTCTTGTCTCACCTGTATTCCCCAAGCCATCGCTCTGTGAGGATCTCGGGGAGAGCCGTATCCGTCCG
The DNA here is from genome assembly GCA_903935195.1 of uncultured bacterium. Taxonomy (GTDB): domain Bacteria; phylum Verrucomicrobiota; class Kiritimatiellia; order RFP12; family UBA1067; genus CAIZQW01. Next base: position 13,466 of record CAIZQW010000271.1, on the reverse strand, counting down.
CGCCAACTCCAGAGCGTCGCGCTCACCAACGAACCCAACATCAAAGGGGCACGGCCGCTTACCAACCGCGAGCCTGCCGGGCAGGAACAGCCGACTGAAACCCCCAACCGCTGGAGCGATGCCTCCAGGGCATCAGCACTGGCCGCCCGCCGGGCTAAGAACGAAGCAAGAAAGGCTGCTGCACTGATCCTGTTGCAACAGCTTGACCAGGACCGCCGCGACAACCGCTATAAACTGAAACCTCTGTCGCCTATCAGCACTGGGAAAATCGGTACGACACCGATCAAAAGTTTTATCAGCAAGCCCGTGATTCCTAAGTCGCGATACTATTTTGACGGCGCGTGGTATGACAACCAAGGGAACTTCGTCAGCAGGAACAAACCAGCGAGACGTCTGGCTAATCGCTCAACCGGCGACCTGAAGCTTTATAAGTGGGTGCTTGGTAAGACGAAATCCGGAACACACTGCCCAGGCTGCCAAGCGCGGAATGGAAAAATCAAGACCGCAGCGGAGTGGAAGGCAATGGGCAAAACAGCCTGTGGTAGTCGGTGCAAGTGCAAGCTGGTGCCGAAATGAAAAATCAAAACAGAATTTATCGGTGAGCTGCTAATTTCATCTCAATACTTAATTTTCAGCATTCTTTTCTTTTTTTCTCCATTCCCATGGCGGCACAGGATTATCAAGGGACCAGAGTCCTTTTTTTTCCTCTTTTGCTTTTTCTTGGGCTTTTTTCATTTTTTCCAATGGTACAACCGAAGTGATCTGCTGGTCTTTGGCCCAGGACATTCCCGCTTCAACCATTAACAAATTTACGCTATTCGTTTGTCCTCTTTGAAACACCCATCCCCCCTTTGACCGTCCACTGTCAGTTAGCTCAATTATTTTGACACGCTGCCCTTTAACTGCGTTTTTAATAAACTCATGCGCCTCCTTGCCACCGGGCTGATCTAATTCTGGTGAATCAACACCATCGAGTTCGATTTTCTCGTTTGATAAGATTTCAAAATCTGTAACGAACACTTTGTTGCTAATCACAATACTTTTCCCGTCTAAAACATCGACCACGGTCGTCTGATATTCCAGACGCTTTGTTGCGTGTGCCGTAACCGCCATTAATAGTAGCCCTATTTTTAGAATTGTTTTGAATTGTCTCATTTACTCAGTCTTTTTATAATGATTCCTTATGGGGCAACACCAGCAACCGCTCGCCGGTTGAGCAAATTTTTAAAAGAACTGCTTGTGTGTCAGCGCGGATATCAACAACTTGATATGTAATATCATCAATGATGATTGTCTTGTCCAGAGAGTCCGTTAGCCCAACCGTAATAGTTTGGCCGGTTTTACTAGATTTAATTGTGGCTTGAAGTTTAGGGGCGACACGTATGCGCTTCGTCTTTGGAAGCGGGAATCGTATATCGTCACGGTAAGCCTCCACGGTAATAGCATTTGTGGCAAAACAGATGTTCCTGATTTCCATATCCCTTCCTACATAAAACTCTAAACCGTTATCAAACAGAACCGTTAATTTCCATTCATAACCTTTTACATTGATGACCGTAAATTCGGAAGATAGTTTTGCATATAAAGGGCCGGCTGATATTTTTTGCGCCTCAGACAAGGCTATTTCGGCTCTGATGCGATCGGCTAGAGTGGGACACTTTCGAACATTCCTTATTAAAAGCCGAATGTTCTCGGTATTTAAATGCCGGAAGTTTGTTTTGATTTTCAAAATTTCGGACTCCGCTTCGATGTTTTGATTCGTCAAAATATTTTCAATTAGTTTGGGGAATTTATCCGGCGGACACTTCTCAAATACAGGAACTTTCAACAATAGTGATGATTCATTCGCTTGGCCACCCTTGAGATGTTCATATCCTTCTTTAAAAAGAAATACCACTTCGCCACTTCGTTGCAGCGAATCAGAAAGTAGGCTTTCATAAAGGCACAATGCCGGTTTTATGTTGTCCCCGGTATACCCATATTTTCGAACCTCACTACCGGTCGGCGGCTCACCATTGAATGGCCGGTTCACCATAATGCCGTTTACAACGATGGCTTGACCCAAGCGCTGAATGCAATATGGGGGCGGCATATAAGTGAATTCAACAAAAAGATAGCCATTACTGACGACAATCGGATCACTTTTTCCGAAGCGATTTACATAAAGCTCAGGCTCATCGCCTGTCACAATAGAACCATAGCCAATTCCTGCTTGTAAAGCATTTGAAAGAACACAGATAACTAAGAAGATTGCAATATTTACCTTGGGATTATTCATCTTACCAACTCCATTCTTTTGATTGCCCATTCATCGGCATCGGCGCGATCCCATCCCCATCCAGTGGCTGCCCCTGTGCGCTACCAGCACTCCTACATTTGTCGCCGAGAGCCTCAACGGAGGCACCTGTTCCTGAATGCAAAAAATCAATAAAGAAACTACCAGATAAATTGCATCCCCAAGAGCGTACGCCAACTGTACCCGTTTTTTGAACAACTGCCGTCCCAGCAGAAACCGAACCGTCCATATAAGAGTCAAAGAGAATGCATCCCCATCTGGCTTTTACCTGAGCAGAGGAGAGTGGAAATACGCTTTGTGGAGCTGGACATAAGGTGCTCAAGCCGCTCCCGAAGTAACTGATTAAAGCTTTTACGGGTTCGGTCGCGAGAGCATAAGCATTGCAGGCCACTCTCTGATAATTTTTGTGAGGATAAAAAGTTCCATTCATAAGGGAGATAATTATTTGATAACTTTCATCAATTTGCGGTCCACTTGGTGAACCATGTGGTGCAAAAACAGTTCGTCCACCAACACTGGATGCTATGCTGTCGTAGCCGTCCGCCGCATGACATGCACTAATAAATACGATTGAATTACTCTCGGTGAGGGAATTTTTCCAATTATTTTGGAACCAGGCCGCTGTAGCAAAAATAGATGCTGAATTTGAACTTGCTATCACATACATATTCGGTTCGGAGCCTTTCCACGTATTAGCCACACTTTCTGACGCAAATCGGACGACTTCTAGTGTCCCTGTATCTCCATGTGTAAGAACAGCTATAATTCCACCATTAACCATGCCCTTAAAATTGGCTAACGTGCAGGTTTCGCAGTCGTCATCAGTAGGGTCAGAATCTGAAAAGTAAGTAACAGGGTTTGTCGTACTGTATGACCAGCCCTGATAAGTCTCGGAAGAACAAAGAGTTGCAAGAAAATTTGTCGCGAAATTACCATCATTAATTGGCTCCCAAACATAAATAGATTTTCCCTTTGGTGTCCATGCAATTTCGCGACTAACAACAAGACCGGCCTTTGCATCTAGTCCGGCGAAGCCAACTGCACTACATGTGATCGTGAAATTTGTTCCAACTGTGCCTGGGTTAACCCAAACATTGGTTCCAACATAAAACGGATAGATCGGGGTAGAAGTCAGACCATCAGCAAGCAAATCCGCCGTAGACGAAATTGTCCAAACACAATTAGTCCAGCTTCCTGGCTCAAGGGAATACAATATATTAGTTGAACTGCCCGCAAAAGCAACTTGCCCCTTTGGATATATGCTAATCGTCCAGGCTTTGAATATGAGAGTGGATAAACACGATACAAAAAACGGTTGCCCAGAATACGTTTCAAAGCTATGCGAGACCCTGGCGACCCCGCCGCTGGCACAGAGTAAATATGCTTGTACGTATCCGTTGGTGTCGCAGTAGGTATTACGCCAGGCGCCAAGGTTCTGCGTGAACGTGAGCTGTCCCGGGGTGATCAGTAGCTCATTCGTCTGGGCGATGCGGTTATAGACATAGAGCAGAGGAGATGGTGTTCCGCTTTCAACGGTTACGGTTAAGGAGACATCGCCTGAGTCAGAGGGTAAGGCAACACCGGTCCAGAGCGTGAGATCATTGGTGACATTACAACCAATAAACCAGTTACTGACACTGTGGCCTGTGTCCGTCGGATAGACCGCAGTGCCTAGCACGGTATAGTCCTTACGGGTGTAGCTGGTGACGGTCTGAGAACCTGAGCAATCCGTGATCTTATAGATAAAGACCGAGTCGGAGAAATTAGTGCTGGGACGTACGCCCGCGACACTGAAGACGCCGTTGGTTGTCAGCGCACCAGGCGTGACATGGATGCAGGAGGTATGGCGGTAGACGGATGCCGAGGAGGAAAATCCGAGTCCGCAGGCGCAGAGCGGACACGGCCTTAAGCTACCTCCGGGTACCTCGACATCAAGAAGGTCGTTCGTGCCTCCTATGATGAGGGCAGCATGGCCCAGCACGTTGGTCGGGCTACCATCCTGCGGCATGGCCTTGGGGTCGCATGTGCCGTGCAGGCATGCGCAAGGCTTCTGCCCGTCGCGGGAGCAAAGACATTCGTAGGCATTTGTGTAGGCGAGAACGCATGGGCAGTTGGTAGCGTTGAAGCCGGGAGCCCAGACATGCTCACCATCCACAAGCTTACACCAGTTATCATATTCAGGTGCGTCGGGATAGTCGTTGGTCCCACCACTGTACGGATTGCAGAGGTGCACGGGGATGTTCGTGACAGAGGCGAGTGTGGAAAGCGTCATGTCCATGCTGACCAGAGATACCTGGAGTGTACTATTCGAGAACGAGTTCGGCGGAATTTCTGGAGGCTCCGGTGTGTATTCACGGACAAGCCCCTGGGTTGTCCAGAAATAGATATCCGGGTCGGCGCTCGTGATCCGGCAGGTCGAGGATGTCGGGCTGTGGTAACAGAGAACGCTTGGTGTGATCGTATATGCCGGCATGACGATCGTGCCGGAAGCCGTCACGCAGGAGGGGTTGAGGGTAAAGCTCCAACCGAAAACGCTTGAAGGGTCACGTATCTTGGTGAAAGAGGATGCGTCGACCGTGACATGCGCGACGGCATTTTCGCAGTTGACGCCTCTCGCGAGGATGAAGATGTTTGTCGCGCCACGAGGCACCGCGATCCTGGATACAAGCGTCGTGCCGGGGAGCACGGGGATATACTGGTCCGCAATCCGCAGGACGGCTCCGCCGTTCGTCGCTACATTTTCAAGCGAGGTCGTTATCGTGAGTATCCCGAGGCTGCCGGAAGGGGCTGCGTTCGTATACGGCGCATCGGACGGTGAGAACCCGCCGCTGACCCGCCAGAGGTCGCCCGTCCCGCTTCCGTCCGAACTGAAGGCGCCGGGGTTAGTGCCGAAAGTAAATATCTCCTCGCGATCCATGAGCCCGTCCGCGTCCGTGTCAATGTTGCAAGGGTCGGTTATGGAAACCCCGTTAGTCGGATAGAGTTCGTAATAGTCGCTGATGCCGTCCCCGTCGGTATCGCTATCCTGTACGGTCAGGTCGAGCGGTCCGAATGCTTTCAGGTAAATGGCGGTGTTCGAGCGGATGTTGTCCGGGGACAAAGTCCAACCGCCGTCCAGATTCTGGAAACCTGCCACATGGGCGTTCGTGGCGCACGGGGGCAGGTCGCTGTAACGCAGGATCATGTCGCCACCGGCGATGAACTCGACCTGCACTTTCGTGACGGCGTTCGTGTCGCCGTCAATAAAGACGGTGTCATAGCTCGCCACGAAGTTGCCATCCTCTTTCACCCCGTACCACATCTTGGAACCGAGGCGGGGCTTGAAGTCAATACGCCCCCACAGCAGGGCGAGATAGACATGGTCGGCGGCCTCCTCGTACGGCATCTCGCGTGTCAGCTCGGAACCCCTCGGTGCATCGAAGCCGATGATCCCGGAGGAAGAAATGAAAACCTCCTCGTATGTGTTACTTCCGACTGTCACAGGGAAAGGTAACGCCTGTTTGAAAGATGCCCTTCTGATCGGGACGCGCTGCCAGGCTTCGCGGACTTGGCTGGTCACGCACTGCGATTCGGACACCCAGGCAAGGTTGTTTGTCGCAAGACCGACTGGAAGCAGTCGGGACTTCTTTTCTTCTGGCGTCAGATATGTTCTCAGGTTTGAAACGGCAGACTCACCCAGGGATACGACAACTTCAGCAATAGAGGTAAACAGCTCGATGACCGCTTGCTGCTGGGCTTGTTGCTGCTCCTCCTTCTGCTGGGCGTATCCGAAACAGAGCATGAATATGACACCGAGGATGGCGGCGCGCCTGCCGACGATACGGCAATGATACTTCCACCAACTTTCCGTCATGCCGCCCTCCCGCCGCAGAGCCACCAGCCAGGCGGCGATGAGCAGGGTGATCAGAAGGGAGACGCAGAGCTTGACAGTATCCGGACCGAAGGCTTCACAAATGAGATCGTACATGGGGGATTACCTTAAAAGGATGAGGGTGGGTGCCTTGCCGGTGAAAAACCTGCCTGAGACCTCGCCGCGCACGATCAGGTTTGCGATGTCCCAGTCCCCGGTTGTTATATGCCTTAGAAATCTGTTGCCGGGCACTCCTTGTTCGAGAGGTTCCGAATCCACGGCATTTGCGGAATACTCCACCCATGACCCGGTCTCCCATCCGACCTGATAGTTGATTTCCTCGGCGGCAAGCTCGCCGTCGGCATTCAGATCCTTCCCGAAGGCTAAAAGTACGGTGTTGCTGGATGTCGGGTTTGCGACGGTGAAATCGATCATGAGGCTTGAGAAAGGCTGTACGGAGCACGGAATAACGACTTCAGTATCTTCATCGGAGCCAATCGTTTCGATATTGGGAAATGAAAGCTTCGCAACTGTCGCCCCGGCGAATAACAGGCAGATCAGGCAGATAAACTTTTTCATGTGAACTTCCTTTGGCTTCAAATGGACGTCGCTAACCTGTCAGGTGATAGGCCGTAACAAGCTGGTTCAAATAATCCGACGACGTGTAGAGTATACATTCATTTCGACTGAATTGAAAACAGAAAAGCAAATATTTTGTATTTTGAGTTGCGCAAAGCATTCACGCGGTTGACATTCCACCCAACTGTAGGGACACACGTCTCAACACCAGGAGGAAAAACCATGCCGGAAGAGAATACTATTGATTTCGCGGCGCTGTGCGAAGAGCTTTCAGCCCGCGTGGAGGCTTTAGAAGCCGCCCTTACAGAGGAGCAGGAAAAGAACGCCGTGCTTGTCCAGCAGGTCGTAGAGGCCGAGGACAGCATCGCCAACCGCGAGGTTGAATCCTTTGCGGAGGTCATTGACCCCGAGGATAAGGATTACTGGCGCGAGCGCATGATCGAGAACCGTGACACCACGCTGGCCGTGCTGAACCGCATGAAGGCTAAGCGCAGCGTCCCGGTTGAGAAGGAGCCGACCCCTGCAAAGGGCAAACCGCTCCACAACCGCACGGGAGCCCCTGATCCGTCCCCCCGCCAGAGCGAGGATATGGCTCTGAAGCTGCGCAACCGTGCGCAGGAGATCGTCAAGCGTGACGGCTGCGGCTATCTGGTCGCCTTCCGGCGCGCGGAATCCGAACTTTCAACCCCCAAAGGAGAGTAATCCATGAGTAACCAATCCAACACACGCATTGGCAAGTTTCCCGTGCTGGCAGGTGAGGACCTGACCGGCAAGGAGGGCTGCCTTGTCGAGCTGACCCATGACACCGGCGTCCCCGAGGTCAAGCTTCCTGCGGCCGATACCGCCGTCACCCCTTACATCCTTGACGAAGGCGCGGCTGACGCCGCCCTGGTCCAGGTCATCCCCCTTGAACAGAACCGCAACGTGCGGATCCCGTTGAAGGGCACCTGCAACCCCGGCGACCAGCTCGTGCTGGCCGACACGGGGACCGCCGCCGACAAGGGCAAGGTACGCGTACTGCCTGCAACTGCCGGCACGTATCGCGTGATCGCGATCGCCGAGGAAAAGGGCGTGGACGGACAGCTCCTGCTGTGCCGCCCCTGCATGGTCGGCAACGTCACCATTTCCGGAACATAACCAACTGAGGAGAACACTATGAGCAGACTTTCTGATATCAGCGCCAGCCCCGTTCTGAAGCAATTCGCCCAGGGCGCGGCACAATCGAACATCATGCCGGTCGCCGACTTCCTGGCGCCGACCGTGGAAGTGCCGACCTCCGTCGGCCGCTTCAAGAAGTACACCGAGAAGCACCGCTTCCGTATTCCGCAGACCCTCCGGGCCGTCGGCGGACGCGCGGCGGAACTCTCCTTCGATGTGACCGACGAGTCCTACAACTGCAATCCGCACGCGCTGGACTATCCCGTGGACAACCTCGAACGCCTGGAAGCGGGCGAGCTTGAGGACTGCCTCCGCGAAGGCGCTGTGGCCTGCGCTGAAGTCGCAGCCCTGGCGCATGAGAAGTCCGTGATTGACGCGGCCCTCGCCGCTGTCGGCGCGGGCACGGGCAAGACGTGGAACAGCTCCGCTGATCCGGTCTCCGACCTCGATGACGCGATCCTCTCCGTGATCAAGGCCGCGAAATACGGCTCGCTCATGGGAGTTGGCGTCCTTTTCGGAACCACCGCCTGGAAGATCTTCAAGAACGCGGAAAAGGTCCGCGGTCGCATCGTCACCGGCCTTGGCAAGGGTGGCCTCGCCGTTCCGACCGAGTCGGTCGCTGGCAACCTGCTCATCGGCAGTCCCGACGTGCGTACCTCATACATGGTCTATGACGACGCGCCGGAGGGCAAGGTCGAGGATGTCAAGTTCCTGCTCGACACCGCGATCCTGATCTTTGCGCGCCGGGCGAACCCCACGCGCCGCGATCCCAGCTTCATGAAGACGTTCCGCCTCGCGGGGCAGTACATGGTGCCGGGCAGCTACGTCCGCGAGGACGGTCGTGTCGAGGTGGCGAAGTTCGACTGGTCCGAGGATGTGCGCGTGACCAACGCGTCTGCAGCGGTCCGGCTGAACATCAGCTAGTCTTGTGTGAGTCATACTCCGGGCGCACCGTCACTCTAGCGGCGGTGCGCCTTTTCCTTGAAAGGAACCTCTTATGGAAAACAGATGGACCGATGCCGCGCGGACTGCCGCGCTAGCCGTCAGACAGGCTAGGGCCCTTGCAGGAAGACCGGTTGCAGGCGTTACCAAACCTAAGCCTAAGAAAGCCCTGTCCAGGCCCAAACCCTCGCCCATGGTCTACGCCGGTGGTTCCGCCACCTTTGACGAGCGGACGGGCAAAAGGATCCCCGAGAAGAATATCTGGATCCCCCCGCCGGATTCGCCCCACTGGAAAGACCCTAAGTTTGTGGAGTCGTTCAAACGGGCTGTCGAACAGCGGAAGAAGGCCAGCACCGTCCCGCCGCCCAACATCTTCTACTCCTCCACATACCCCCAGGGCGGACCGTGGAAGACTGATAATCAGGGAATCATTCGGTACGACCCAAATGACCCCGACCTCGCTGCAAGGCTTGGCTATCCCGGGGCTAAGAGGTCGCAAACAACCCCTCAACGTCTTCCTCCGCGCGTTGTGATCAAGGGAAAGCGGTATACGCGCGTTGGCGGCCGGCTTGTCCCCGATGCTCGATAGAAAGTGAGTGTACCACATGGCAGGCGTAAGACTTCCAATCGAAAGCTGGGTTAGTTATACGGCCGATCGGTTTATCTGCACGATCGACAATAACAACATCGGAGGGACTACACCCGCACTGTTTCTAGGATGCCATCGAATTCTAAACGCTGGATATCCCCCGGTGGAATTTAACGCAACCGCCAATCGTGCAGGAATTGAGGAAATCGTAAAAGGTCTCGTTGAGGCGGCTCGCGTCGCCTATAACGCGTCTGAATACGAGGAGGGCGCGTCAGATAGTACACTGGTTCCCAAGAGCTGCATTCTCTATCTCGACAACGCCGTAAACCATCTTGTGGTCACAAAATACAACCTTCATCGGTATTTCGGAATTGATCAAGCGACATGGCAGGTGTGGCCTTATGGGGATGAATTCAAGGACGCGTGGCTCGACTGCATGATCTTCCTCCGGGCAATACGAAATCAGTACTGCGATATTATAAAGGATACAAATAACCAGGTTGAAGTCAGCGTCGGCACGCCTCAATACTTTCTAACTAATGCCAGCCGGAGGGAAGTATGATCGAGTACGAGTGGGTGAGCGTGACGAATAGTCGTTACTTCGGACCTCAAAGCTATCTCTGGTCGAACACGGCCAATCGCTTGGGTTGGTACGATGAGCGCGGATTTACCATTGGAAGTACAACCGCTTCACTCAACTGCGCGGAAATCGTGGAAAGCGTTGTCGCTGATTTCCGCGAAGCCGTTGCAGCACAATTCTATGACGCCGCAAAAAACGATCCATCGTTAGTCCCCTTAAGTTGTTTGCAGTACATAGACAGCATTGTGTATTACAATCTCTGCTTAAGGTTGAAATGCTATTGCACCCAGGGTCAGCAAAACCCGTTCATTTCTGCTGCTTCAACACTATACACTGAATGGAAAAGAGCTGTGTTGTACCGTCGCGAGCTCGGGACGTTTACCAAAAGGATTATTGCCGGCAACATGTTCCCCGAGGTAATTATGGACAATCTGCCTTCCGGGACGCCTTTGTATTTCCCGAAACCGAAACTAAACAGGAGTCTTTAAGATGAGCCAGGAAGACGTGAGAGATATTTATAAGCTGCTGCGTGAGATCAAGTGTGACATTGCCGGTATCAACGTCAAATGTCCGGAGCATAGCAAGCAGATCGAGGCGATTAACGCGCGGGTTGTCCAGTGCGAAGCTGTGATCAACCGCGCGACAGGTATGTATACGATCATCGGCTTTGTGGCAGGGATCGTGGGTTCTTTCGTGGTCGGCATCGCCGTCCACTTTTTAACGAGGAAATAGGAGGTAAGTTATGGAAACATTAGTTCATATCGCTGTGCGGCTCCTAGAGAGCCCCGCGGTACAGACCGCCGTGATCGGCGCAGTCGCATGGGCGTTCGTGAAGCTGTTCGAGCGCAAGACCGAGTGGGTCAAGTACAAGGGCTACATTATCGCCGCCGTGAAGTTCGCGGAGAAGTCTGTACCCGATGATGCCGAGAACAAGGCTCTCAGGCGCATGGACGAGGCGATGAAACGCTTCATCACGCTGTATGAGATCGCAGAGAAGGCCGCGCCTTCAGCGAACCTGCTGGACACGGTTCGCGCTCAGATCAGCGTGGTACACGACCAGCTCGAGAGCGAAGGGACGTTGTAAGATGACAGCGTCCATCATCGGTCTTATCGGAGCGGTTCTAGGAATCGCAGGCCTCTTTCTCAAGCGTTGGCTTGAGGGGGAGGCTAAAACCTCCAACCGCCGCCGCACCGCCAAGCAGATCGCCCTGGAGCAATGCGCCTCCGGCGACCTTACCGGCGCCGTGGACACCGTCCTGCGGATGCCTTAAAGGAACCCCCCATGAAACCCGTCTCTCTCCTTGTTGCCCTGCTACTTGTATCCGGGTGCCGCACAGCGGACCCCCAGCCAGCCATTTCGCCTAGCCCTCTGATCTTTTCAGCTAGGGCAGGGGATGTACTCCCCGAACCGCCCGACGGTTCCCCATCCTGGGCGGTCATGACCAGCAAGAAGCTGGAGCAGTTCCTCCGCAAGGTCGAGCCGTGATCACCCTTTCTTCCGTTTGGTCGGCAACGCCTTACTATTGCTTTTGTTTGCGGACAACATTTTGGCAATCTGTTGTTTCTCTTCTTCAGATAATCCGCCTACAGCATTGGCGACCATCTCAAATCGAGTTGTTTTAGCATCTGGCAGCAAGGCTACTTCCTTGGCGGGTATTTGCTTGGGTGCGATGCTGAACGCATCCTTGACCCTTAGCATGGCCTTCTTGGTGTGTTCCCGGGTCGGCTTGTAATAGTGATCTCGCATGGTCTTTGCGAAGGTGTGGCCGGTACATGCCGCCACATCCTCGAAGGGGACGCCGCTGGACAGGGCGATGGTCACAAAAGTTCCACGCAAGTTATGCCAGCCCAGCAAAGATGCTGAGTTCATTCCGGCTCCCCTCCGTTTGCGCATCTTCTTGATATGGTCCCGAATAGTGGCTTTCCCTGACCCTTCCTTGAAAAAGGAATATCCGGAAATATCTTCAGCCTCTTTCATGTCGTCTGAAACTCTCCCGTTGCCATGACGCAACCCGACGTCTCTCTGGCCATCCGCGATCTGGCGAAGTGTTTCGCCGTTCGCATAACGATTCAGCGTATCCATGATCCTGTCTCGCTTGCCGGGGGCGAATCCTGCAAGGCTGACGGATGCCAGTACGCGGGGTAGTATGTCCGCAAGATCGGCCTTCCCACCTTTTACGTTGCCGTTCTTGTCCACGTCTATGGGTTTTTCCTCTGTTTCGGCGAAAGCTGCCGCGAACAGTTTCTTGCCTCTGTAGGTAATGCCTGTCGGGTTATCCTCGTACATTTGTTCGGCTGCAGGGAAAACAAACTCACTTCTATCTTTCTTCTCTGCGAGGGCGCTCTCGAAGACACCCTTCAAGCGATCGTCGAAAATGGGGATCTCCACAGGCTCGCCAGTCTTTCGGGTGGTAACGCGGACCCAGCCGTTTTTCGTATCTACGCTTTTCCACTTGAGGTTGCAGACGTCGCCAATGCGGAGGGAAGTAAGAGCAGCGCAACAGGCCAAGCCGTAGAGGGTATGGTCCATTCGTTTAGCTGTCTCGAGCAATTTGTCCAGTTCCTCGGGAGTCAGGGGTCTGCGCCCGATTGTACCGCCCTCCTCGGGGGCGACTTGACCGCGCTTGCGTTTCCCCTTGATAGCCGCGCCGAAGGGATTTTTGGATCCCACGGGGAGCAACGCGTTGAAAGCAGAGCGCAAGAGGCTTTTTATATCCTTCAGCGTCTTTTTTGTTCGTGATCCTTTCAGGCTGTTGATGAAGCCAGCGGCCTGCTCCTCGTCCACTTGATACAGGAATTCGCATTTCGCAGACTCGGAGAAACGACGGAAAACGGAGTCGCACCATTTCAGATAGTTTTCCGACGGCTGGGATTCTTCCCTGGGGATGGCACGCCAGCGGGCGGCGAGGTCTTCAAGGCGGGTGTATTCCACGGTCTTCCCCGTTTTAGCCTCGATCAGTCTTTCTGTTAGATGTTCCGCCCGGCCCTTGATCCTGGAATCTCTCAACATATCTCCCAATTCTTTTTCAGCAAGATTTTTGCTGACCTCGAATTTCGTATCCCCCTTTTCTCGCAGAGATACTCTTCCATTGGGCTTGATATAGGGGATCCCGTCGAAAGGCGTCTTTAGTGCCTTCACCTCCATCTTCCCGTCGATCTTCATCCGTCCGTACCAAACCTCTATAGGTTTCCCGTCCCGTCCATACCTGATTTCAAGTGCCATACTGACCGCCTTTCCTGTCCGTTCTTAAATAAATATGTGCATCATTTTAGTGCACGGTGAACGCGAAATCAAGGCAAAACCAAAACAAACACCAAAACACGCCTACTTTTTTGGCAAAAATATAATATTCTTTGGAAATTTGGCACTAACACACTTGGCTGTTAACCAATTGGTCGCAGGTTCGAATCCTGCTGCTGGAGCCATTTTCAAGTCCGACCTTATTGAGCAATCAGTAAAGTCGGTTTTTTT
>CAIZQW010000270.1 GCA_903935195.1 uncultured bacterium | reverse complement strand
GTCCGGGAGGATGTGCAGATATCATTCAAGGTTGGCGGTGACAAGATCCTGAAGGGAGGCCTCACGGTGGGCTACACCGGCTATGCCGCAGACGGCTCGAGAAGGCACATGGGACCCGAGCTGGGGTTCGGGTTTGTGATGGGCGACTACTACCAGGAGCCGGTGCTGTTGGTCAAGACTGCCTGGGGCGGAAAGAGCCTCTATGAGGATTTTAGGCCGCCAAGTTCCGGTGGCAAGGTCGGTCCTTGCTATACCAAAATGGTTGAAGAAGTTCGCGCCGCCGTGGCTGAGCTTGGCGGGCAGAAATATGAAATAGCGGGTTTTTACTGGCAGCAGGGCTGGAACGACATGTGCACCGCACCGGCGATACCAGAATATGCGCAGAACCTCGTCAACCTGGTCAAGGATCTCCGCAAGGAATTCAATGTGCCGAACATGCCGGTGGTGGTTGGCGAACTGGGTAATGGCGGTCCTGTGACGGCAGGCGCGATGTTTGACTTCAGAAAGGCGCAGGAAGAGGGGACCAAGCAGATCAAGAATGCTTTATTCATCAAGACCACCGACTTTGCCCGGCCGCCAGAACTCTCGCCCTGTCCCACGCATGGTCATCACTGGTGCGCCAATGCGGAGAGTTACTTTCTGATCGGCGAAGCAGCCGGTGAGGGAATGAAGCGCCTTCTGGGTGTCCTTGCCGCGGTGGCCTCCGGGGAATCCCGGCCGACGCTGAAGTTCGCCGGCTCCGCACCTGCGACGGTGGCCATCGAGGAGGCCTTCAAGATGTCTCTCGACAACCTGATCGATATCAACTCTATTCCCTACGACCCCGGCAAGTGGAACGACACGGGCCTGCTGGAGACGGCGACCGACAGCCGGTTCCTGCGCGCGGCGCCTGCCTACGGCGAGAACCCGTGGGTCCACGACGGCGCCTTCAACACATGGAGCGCCATGAACCTGCTGGAGGCGAACGACGGCCGCGCCACCCGCGTCGCCAGGAACACCCTGTGGGCCTGCTGTGACATGGAGGACGGAAAGCCGGTTGTGAACATCCGGGAGAGCGCCCACAGCGAGTGGTACATGTATCAGTTATGGAACATCGCGGCGTGGCATTACTATCTGGTCACCGGAGACGCCGACTTTCTGGCCAAGGCCTATGAGACGGCCACCAAGATCCTGGCCAAGCAGGAGGCGGGGCATTTCAATGCGGCCTACGGCCTCTTCGAAGGATCGTTTTTCGTCGGCGACGGAATTTCCGGATTCCCTGAGCCGCCGTTCGACCCGGGCCGGCACAGCAGCAATGCCCTCGATTATCCGGAGGTGCACAAGGCGCTGGTGTTGAGCGCCAACTGCGTCTACGTAGGCGCGTACAAGGCCACGGCGGCCATGGCGAAGCAACTCGGCAGGCCGCAACGTGAAAGCGATCAACTCACCTCCAAGGCTAAGAGCGTGGCCGCCGCGATCAACAAGCATCTGTGGATGCCAGAGCAGAAGCGCTACGGGTTCTTCATTCACGGAAAAGGAACCAGGAAGGCTGGAACTCTGGATCCCAGCCAGGAAGGCGGCGGGTTGTCATTGGCCATCCTCTTCGGCGTGGCGGATGTCGAGCGGACTAAACTCATCCTCGCGAATGTCCACCGGCAACCCAAAGGGATCACGATGACTTGGCCCCATTTCG
>CAIZQW010000269.1 GCA_903935195.1 uncultured bacterium | reverse complement strand
GTAGAGGTGCCCGCATGTGCGGGCACCCCCCTCGTCAAACCGGACGTGCAGATTTCCCGCATCCGGCTTTCCATGGGAAGGTGGTTTTCCGCAAGAAGCCTTCATAGAGGCGAATCCCCTATTTCGCTTTCTTGTTTAGCGTCTGTCTCCACACACCGTGTTTCAAAGGTTTTCATAAATTGAATTCCCCTTCTTCCTGTTTCAGATGTCTCCATCAATCAGCACGTTGCGTTTCTTACTCAGCCCTTTCCATGTAGAGGCCCTTCGCTCCACGGTCGTTACCCGCTTCGACGCTACTACGGCCTCATCCGACTCCCGCAGGTGTTGCCCTGCGGGTCTCCCAAGTTCCTGACAGAACTGTCCAGACGCGCTATCCCTCTTGACCCCGCCGTGTGCTTCCCGTCAGTCCATCGTACCATTCTTTCTTGGGAGGCTACTGGTTTCAGGCCCTCTGAGGCCATGACCCCACGGGACTTAGTGTACCGAGGCTTGAACGAGGGTTCACTTTCGTTATGGCTCGCCTGTTTGCAGTCACAGAGCTTCATCCAGTCGGTTACCCTTCGGGATGTCCATGCCGCTATTCATGTAATGGTCAATTCATGAAACAAACACCTTTCAGTTTGTAAGTTCTGCCAAGCTTGCTTGGCGCACCAGAGAACACAGAGAAAAATGCGTATCGTTTGTAGCAAAACAAAGCATTAAGAAATTGATCTTTGCGATCTTTGTGTTCTTTGTGGTTAATTAAACGAAGTTATATACAATCTAAAAACCGCGCTCAGAAGAGCTCGCCGGGACGCTGACAGAAGGGACGCACTTTCGCGATATCGTCCGCATCGCAGGCCAGCATGACCAGTCGGTCAACACCCAACGCAATGCCTCCACACGGCGGTAGCCCCTCTTCCAATGCTTTTAAGAACTCCTCATCTAAGGGATAGACCGCCTTGCCGAGTTTTTTTCGCTCCTCTGCAGCGCATTGAAACCGTTTACGTTGGGCAACAGGATCACAGAGCTCTGTATAGGCATTCGCCAATTCAAGTCCGCCGATATAGACTTCCCAACGCTCTGCAACCAGTGGGTCCGTTGGTTTGAGACGTGCCAAAGCCGCAGCCTGTGCTGGATAGTCGATCAACACACAGGGCCTGTCTTTGGGAAGTGCGGGCTCAACTTTTGCAACCATATCTTCATCAAAGCGATTGGCATCCCAGTTCAGCACAGGATCCCAACCTGCCCATTTCAAAAAAGCCTCACGCACCGTCAGTTGGGACCACGGCATCGAAAGATCAATCCAGACTCCCTGATAAATAAAGGGGTTCGGAAGCACACGCTGGACAAGTTGCTCGGTGTCCCTCAGAATATCGAGATAGTCCGCTTGAAGACGATACCACTCCAGCATGGTAAATTCGGGATTATGCCGGCGACCGCATTCCCCTTCCCGAAAACAGGCCCCCATCTCAAAAACAGATTCGCAACCCGCAACCAGCAAGCGCTTAATAAACAACTCTGGCGAGGTCCGTAACCAGGCGCTACCTGATGCTGGCGCATCAATATGCGTCTCCAAAGCTGGCGCAGGAATGCGAATAGGTGTTTCGACCTCCGCAAAATCCTGCTCGTAAAAAAACTCACGAACAAGCCTCAGGAGCTTGCTTCGTTTCTTCAGATCATGAAAATGAGGTATGTCACTCATGGTTTAATACATCTTCTCGTATTCACCCGTACCGATTTTTTTCAGCTTGGTAAATCCAGCATTCTTGGCGCGGTCATCCAGCTTGGTCTTGGAACGGCCAATCGCGGGTGCCACGATGCATTTGGTGATGGGGTTTCCGCAGCGGGGACAAACAGTCATACGAGGCTCTGCAAGCCTTTGTACCGTCTCAAAACCCTTTTCACAATAGAGACATGCATGAGCAACATCGGTCGCGATATAATCATAGACTGGCATAATCAAACTCCTCAGGTGATCTAAATATATCATATTCCATTTTCGTAAGCAATTCTCGCATGTAAACTCACGCTTTCCGCCTTGCACTCCCTTTCAGCAGCGTGTATTCTATTTCTCTAAGAAAGTGAGTTTATTATGAAGAGATGTCTAGTTTGGATTGTTGTCTGTGTCTCCATGATCGTGACAATGCCCGTGAGCGCAGCGGAGCGCGAATGGATTGACTTCAAGCGTTATACGTGTGGGAGCGTGGAGAAACGCGACACCCTGATGGCGCTCTTTGATCAGGCGCTGATTCCAGCGTTGAACCGCCAAGGCGTCAAGAAGGTGGGCATTTTCTGGACGGACAACACACTGAACAAGGACATGACCAACTTAAACACCACGGTATTTGTCGTGGCATCATTTACCGAGCTACCGAAGGCGACGGAGATGGAACGCCGCTTGCTGGCCGACCCCGTTTACATGAAGGACGCCACGGCGCTCTTCACGGCCCCAGTCAAAACGCCGATGTTTGACAATTGCGCCAGCGACCTCTTCCAGGCCTTCGCAACATGCCCTTCTGTTGAGCAAACCTCTGTTTCCCCCGATCGCCTCTTCCAGTTGCGCATCTATAACAGCTACACGCCTGAACGCAATGCCAAGAAAATTTCCATGTTCGAGGCTGGCGGAGAGATCGGCATCTTCCGCGCCTGTGGCATGCCGCCCGTCTTTTTCGGCGAGGCAATCGTAGGACAGGCTCTGCCGAACCTGACCTACCTGCTGGCCTTTGACAACACAGAAGCCCAAGAGAAGTGCTGGAACAAATTCAAAGCCCACCCCGACTGGCTTGCGCTGAAGGCCGACAAACAGTACAAGGACACCGCGACCAAAATCCAGAATATCGTCCTAAAACCCTCTAAAGGCTCGCAGTT
>CAIZQW010000268.1 GCA_903935195.1 uncultured bacterium | reverse complement strand
TAATCATGTAGGAGCCTTCAACAAAGTCCGCCATGTTGGGCCCCGTCGAGCTGTCTGTCGCCGCGCCTGCTGAAAACAGACCTCCCCTCGAACTGGACGCTTCAGCTGGTTTATCTAACGAGAGGAGACTTTCCCCTCCGTACACAGAAAAATCAAAAAGGCTTGCCCAATGCCCGCCGCAATTTTTAAAGGTGATGCGCACATAACGACCTTGAGCGTCCCCTTGATCACAATAGCCCTGTCCTACAACATCCTTATTCTGTTCGCGTGAAACAAAGGTGGTCCAGTGTTGTTTGTCGTTCGAAACTTCAATGAGATACTGATACACGACTTGACGGTTCTCAAGATTCATCCGTGTTGTCGTGATTCTGTTTGTCGTGCCCAAATCAACGAGCAGCCATTGCGGCAATTCACCGTTGGCTGCAACCCATTTGGTGCCCTTTAAGAAAACCACCTTGCCCTCGATCTCCTTCAAGTCGGGTGTCAGCTTTGCCGCCATTGAATCAGACCAGCCCCAATACATGTAGGCTTGCCCGTCGTCATCGATAAAGGGCTGAGCATCCATGTTGTAGGCCGTCACGATCCGTCCTGCCTTGCCGCGACCACTGACGATGGGTGTGTTGTCCTCCCGGAGATTCTTCCACGGCCCTTTCGGCGAGTCAGCCACAGCCACCCAGGTGTCGTACCCGCCAGAGCGCGTAATGAACTGATAAAACTTCTCCCTCTTCTTGATTATGTCAGGGGCCCAAATGTCTCCGCCGAACTTTCCATATTCTGGATAATTGGTGAGTTCCATCTGCCAATTCACAAAATCACGTGAGAACCACACCGAGGCGCGACCATATTTGCCTGAGTCTGTTTCCATAGAGGTCGCGTAGATGTAAAAGATTCCCTTGTCAAAGAGGATATGGGGATCTGGAAACATCCCAGGCAGTATAGGATTTCCAAAACCGCTCCCCGCTGGATAAACATTCGCCCACGTGGTTGCGGTTTCGACCTTGCCGTTCACGTTCGCAGAACACGAGAACGTGTATTTGCCGGGCTGCGTCACCTTGGCCCAGGTGACCGGCGCATCGCCTCTTTCAATGGCGACCTCGGCAGGGCCACTCACCAGCGACCATTGAGCGTCCGTTCCATCCGTCTTGCCCGAGAGCAGAATCTTCTGCGGCAAAACTGCAAAATATCCACGCCCTGCCTCCGTCGATCCGGACGCAATACCGGCTGTTATCATTAAACTTAAAATGTAGCTGAATAAACGCATACTCTGCTCGTTCCTATATCATTGAAGATGCTACACAAAAAAAACTGCACGTTTTTTAGCACTCAGAAAATTTCACCTGAACCGTGTTCTCCGTTTGAATAACCGCAGTTGTACCCGTTCAGGATCGTTTCCATCTCATATGTCCGTAACATCACAAACTGCAGGTGCAGTTCAATCGAAAAACGGTCGGCATGAGCCAAATGACCAACAGCTTCACCGGTCAGAAGCGACACCTGCTTTTCAATCTTCGCGAATGAGAGGCCTGCTATCAGGACTGTCGCTGTAACGATCACGCTCTTCATGTTTCCTCCTGCTTATTCCATCATATTAGCTCGATACGTGCGAAGGCCAAATACAGCACCAATCTCATTGCCACCTGTGGCTTCAAACCGGATCGTCACTTTCTGTTTCCCCTTAATCAACTCAGCCGGCAACGGATAGGAGACATCAAAGAATTTCAACCCTTCGCGTCCGGGGATGACTTGCTCCCCAATCTTTATACCGTCTACTAAAATCGTGAAGGTGCGCTTCCTCCATTCATCCTTGTAATAGGTGACACTCAGTGTCATTTGTTCCTTCTCGTCCACGGGCATATCAAAGGTAAACCACTTCTTGCCTCTTCTGCAGGCACGGCCCGTAACGCGGTCCGCCCAAGTCTCTTCACCTTGCTGGTTGTAGTCACGTTCAGGCTGCATCTCCCCTGGCTGCGCAAAGCCAACTGTTGCGGCAACCAGTTTCGCAATGCGCTTCTGCTCAGCAATATACTGCTCTTCCTGAACGTTCCACTCCGCCTTTGTGAAGAAGTCCCAATAAAGCCCGTAGGTGCGATGCTGTAAGAGATAAAATGGCTTAAAGATCACATCCTTTTTATAGCCCACACCCTCTGTCTTAAAGGTTCCGCTTGCTTCCCCGGTAACCGGCTTTAACCACTCTGCGACTGCAAGCTTGTTGTCGGTCACCATCACAGGCAAGGCACCGGGCTTCCATGACTCAAATTTATTCTCTTCGCCAAGGTCACCTGCCATCACCAGCGGACCCCACATCACGGCTGCGCGCTTCGGATTGTCCGGCGTGGCTTCGAGCCGCAAGGTCTTCGGCAGAAGGACCTCGACAACATCGCCATCCTTCCAGGTGCGCTTCATGTTTAACCAATGATCAGAAACAGGGGCCATCTCAGCATGCCCATTCATTTTCACACCGAATCCATCCCCCACCCATTTCGGTTTACGGAGTGTGAAGGTAAAGGGCGTGGGCTTGTCCATGGTAAACGTAAACTGGACGCGCTCGCCCAGCGGAAAATCCGTCTTTTGTTGGAGCGTCACACCCTTCGCTTTCCAGAAAGCCTTTGAATCAGCAAAAATGGTCACCATCAACTGCTCGTCTGAGACGTAATAGATTCCATTCGCATGCAGCGCATGGCTCTCCATGCCGCTCCCTACGCAACAGGTAAAGCCGTTGAGCATGTCACCATACTCCCGTTGCACGCCGCGACCGACAGGCACCATGTAACAGGTCTGACCCGTCGTGGGGGAGATCGAGGAGAGAATATGGTTATAGAGCGCCCGCTCATGAAAATCAGCATAGACCGCCTCCGGGCTCAGCATGAAGAGACGGCGGGTCAGCTTGAGCATATTATAGACATTGCAGGTTTCACAGGTGCGACCATCCACGCGGTCATTCAGCTTGTCCGGCTCGCCAAAATACTCATCTTTTCCATGACCCCCAGTCACGTAGGAGTGATGCAAGGCGACGCGTTCCCAGAAAAAGGATGCGGCCGTATAGTCAGCAGGATCACCTGTTGAAAAATAGCGCGCCAGCGAGCCTTGCACTTTAGGAATTTGGGTGTTACCGTGCTTGCCGGCCAAATCATCCCTCTTCTGCTTAAGCGGATCAAGAATCAAGTTATGTTCGAATTTGTACGACAGCTTCAGCCAGCGTTCATCGCCAGTATCCTTGTACAGGTCGACAAACACTTCGTTCATGCCGCCGAATTCGGTGTTGAGCATCATCTGGATTTGCTCCTGAGTCAAATCCTTCAGGATGGTTTCACACCAGACTGCAAACCCGATCTCAAGCTGAAGCGCTTTCGTGTTGCCCGCGAACCGATAAGCATCTCGTAAACCGGCATACATTTTGTGCAGCGTATAGAAGGGCGCCCATTGTCCGTTGAGGTCGAAACCGCCGGAGCGGATATCCCCCTTAGCCACCTGCGCAAACATTTCCTGTCCGCCTTCAAGAGCACCCAGGTAGCCATTGTCATTCTTCCTCTGGACCTCTTCCAGCTGGTCAACAATATAAGCGACGCGCTCTTTAAAACGGTTATCTCCCGTTGCCGCAAACAGGATGCTCACGGCCGAGAGATAGTGTCCGCAAATATGCCCGGTCAGGTTGCGTCCGTCACCATCCCAGCCGCCATACCCTTTCGCCTTGGGCTCAAGCCCTGCACGCTTCCGCAGAAAGGCCAGCATGCGATCAGGCTCCAGTTGAAGCAGATATTCCGTGTTCTTGTCCTGGGCCTGCTTCAGCGGTCCGGCAGTCAAGCGCACATCTTCGAGTGGCAGGGGTGTACAACGCGGAGTTGGGGGTTGTGCAGAAGCTGTCGAGACTACCATGACGGAGCAGAAAAGGGCCATAGCTTCCATGTTTATGCGTTCATTTGCCATACTATTTCCTTATTCTTACGAATTAAAGCTTAATCCTAAAAATCGTCAGCGACATCGGTGCGAGCGTGAGGACTGGCGTGTTGCTGTTGACCTCGACCGTGTCTTCTATTGGTGCAATGTGAGTCGGTTGCTCAAGCGTGTTCAAACCATCCCGGTCACCGGAAAGTTGTATGCGTTTAGCCTTTTGTGGCAGAATGCTAGTCCCTTCCAGATTCAGGTTTAACCGCTGATCCGTCTCCGAAACATTCACGCACTTCACAACGATTTCACGCGTGTTTTTATCCAAACCTGAAACCATGAAAAAGGAGTTCACTTGCTGGGCAGGTACAGAGACCTTTTCAAAGATGGCTTCTCCGTCGAGCCATGCGCTCACGCAGTCACCCTCGACGACAACCTTCACGTCGTACCATTTGTTCTGGATGATCGTGCCGGGCTTTCGGACCACCGAATTTTCCGTGGCCGTTCCGATACCATGCTCCTTATTTCCCCAGCCGCCGAAATTAAAATGGACGAAACCTTGATTGTTATCGCGAACACGGATGATAAAACCTTCTTCACCCGCAGTCTTACGGGCCTTCAACGTCAGTGTGTAATCCTTCCAGCGCGTATCACCGATACTGAGAACACTGCGCGAATCGGTCTTTGTCTGGACGATGACGCCCTCTTTAACCGACCAAGCCCCTCCGACAACGGCCTTCCATCCTTCAAGCCCTTTTGCAGGATCAAACGCATAGAGCAGCTTATCTCCCTGCTTGACCTGAATGTCCTTGAATTCCGTGGCTGTATCCCAGCCCGTTAAACCAATACGTCCCGCGGGCTCACCCTTCACCTTCGCCGTGGAGTACTCCGTGGGGAGAATGACAGAGGGCAGGTGGTTTCCAAACAAGGTCTGCACATAATAATTGGGCGTGCCAAAGGACTTCACATTGTCAAACCAGATCAAGTCCGGCGTCCATTGCGAGCTGCCGATCTTGTTGAAGAGCGGCGCATAAGAGGTCATCTCAACCACATCGGAGTTACGCTCAAAGCCCGTCATCATTGCGGCTTCGCACAAGGCGCTATAGAGCGAGTTGGCTCGGTTTGGGAGATGACAGGCATATTCACCCACATAGACCTTCACGCCATTACGGTCATAGTTGTCATAGCGATTGGCGCCATTTAGCAGGAAGGACGCAGGAACATAATAGTGCTCGTCCACCAAGTCCGCATTATGCACATCTAAGGTCTTCCAGGCTAGATCGAACGGGTGCCCGCTCGCACCAGCACCGGCGGAAGAGATAATCTGTATCTCGGGATGTTTCGCCTTAACGATCTTCTGAATGGCCAGATAGCGATCCAGGAAGACCTGGTCCCAGTTCTCATTGCCAATTCCCACATATTTCATGTTAAAGGGTTTCGGATGTCCCATCTCCGCGCGCAGCATGCCCCACTTGGTTGAGACCGCTCCGTTTGCAAATTCGATCAACTCTAAAATCTCTTTCCCCTGGACATCCAAGGCCTCCATGGGCAAAAACTCAGCCTTGCGAAATTGGCAGGTCAAGCCAGCCGTCACGATGGGCATGGGTTCTGCACCGATGTCTTCGCACAACTGGAAATACTCGAAATAGCCCAACCCGTGAGTCTGCCAATAGCCCCAGAGATTCCAATTTACAGGACGCGACTCAAGGCTCCCCACGGTACGCTGCCAGTCGTAACGATTCGCAAAGTCCACCCCTTCAATGATGCAGCCTCCAGGAAAACGCATCACGCCGGGCTTCATCCCCTTCAACCATTCGACAAGATCTTTGCGCAGTCCATTCTTCCGACCTGCATACGTATCCTGCGGGAAGAGCGAGACAAACTCGATATCCACAGTTCCGCGCTGATCCATCAACAGAGACAGATGTGCTTTCGCGGTGGTCGCGGAGGGTTTGAAAACGGTCGTATACTTTTTCCACTCCGGAAGGGGCAGCACGCGTGCTTTGTCACTGACCGGGCCAATAGAGAGTTCACTGTTTTGAACACCATAGCGAGCCAGTTCGGTGTTGTTCTCATCTTCTAATACAACTAGCAACGAGCCTTTATAGCCTTCCAACCCGCGCGCATAAAATGACAGGTCATAGCTCTGGCCTTTTTGAACCGCGATACCGCCAAATCCTTCATTTCTCACACCGCAGCCTGTTCCGGAGCCGAATGTTTCAAGGCGCAGATATTGGGCCGTGTTGGGATGAACAGGGTTTCCGAACTGACGCGTCACGCGCGCCATAGCTCCACCCCTGAAATCTTTTTTCCACCCTTCCAGATTCTGCGTCGGCCAGTCAAAACCCCGATTGGCAATCAGCTCGGGATAGAGCCCGCCATCCCCGGCATAATTAATATCCTCATAGAAAATGCCGTAAAGTGATTTCGGAATGTCATGACCTGGCTTGGCAACATTTACTTTCGCCTCAATCTGAGCCCACGCGAACACGGGTATCACCGCAGCTAAATAGCAGAGCATTCTAGTCATATCAGAGTCCTTCCCCTTTATTAATAATCTGTATTATACGTTGGCGATAAAAGGGCGTCAATTGCACTTCTTGCAAATTGTATTGCAATTTTTGCAATACGCTTGCACGGCGTTTACTTTCGCATCCATACCCTCGAATCGCCGCCGCGATTATGGCGCAAGTAATAGGGTATGGCCTTGAAGGGTTTTCCATCCGACATTTTGCCTTCCAACACAGTTGTTCCGCCGAGCAACGCAGCATCCCAGTTTGCTGCGATGGGGGCTGTCGCGTCAATCGCCTTGTTGATATCCTGCTCTTTGCTCTCAAACGTATAGACCAGCGGACCGCAACGAAGCGCCACCCGGTCAGCACAGGCTTTCACCCGGGGGTCAGCGACGATTTTTTGAACCGTCAGCGGGAGATCAAAGGAGACGGTGTCCCCGGACTTCCATGCGCGCTCGATCAAGAGATAGCCCTTATCGATTTTCGTAGTTTTGAGTTCAGCCCCATTGACCTTGAGATTGCTGAGCCCTGACACAGCCGGCTCGAGTGAGTAGAGATCGCTTGTCTTGTAATTCGGGACGCGAATATGAACCGCGAATTTACCCGGTTGCGACGGAGTCAACGTCAGCTTGACCTTGCCATCTTGCGGATACTCGGTCTCCTGGACAACTTTAACCCCTCCAGCGACCGTGGGGATGGTGAACGTTGAGCCGATGAAGAGATTGACATAGAGATTCTGTGCATCTGCATTATACATCCACGTGGGCAACTGGAAGAGAATGCGCGGGATGTTTCCGACACAGCAGGGACATACATGCCAAGGATGACGCTTGCCGCCTCCCTCCAAGCCGTTCGTGTAATAGAACGCCTTGCCTTCCAAGTCGATTGAACCCAGCAAGGCATTGTAGAGGGTCTCTTCGTACAGATCCACATACTTCGCATCGCGGTAGAGACGATTCAACTTGTGCTGCATCAAAATGAGTCCGCAACTCGAACACGATTCGCAGTACGCATGTTGCGGCAGCGAATAATCATTGCCGAAGCCCTCGGTGGTCTCCCCGGAGCCCACACCGCCCGTCACATAGTACTTGCGATTGATCATGTTATCCCAGACCGAGAGAAATGCGCTGTAGTAATTCAAGTCGTTGTTATCCATCGCGACATCCAGCATACCTGAGTAACCATAGACCGCGCGCACCGCATGGCCGACCGCATTGTACTGCTTAATCAAGGGAAGATGCGCCTGAGCATATTCATCCCCGCCGCCACGCGCATCGCAGGTGAACTTGACAAAGGCGCGATAGCTATCCCCTGCCCCCTTGCCCTCCACCTTGTCAACAAAATGGGCAAAACGCGACATGCTTTGTTCGATGCCCTCATGGCCGTCCCAATAAATCTGCTTCGGCGCCGGCCCCAGATACGTGCAGAAGCAATCCGCCAGACGCTTGGCAGACTCATACAGGCGACGGTCTTTACCGTTCGTCAGATTATAGTTCGCCATCGCAGCTTCCAAGTAATAGGCGGCCTGATAGCCTTCATGGGCCCAGAAATCTTTCCAGCGGACATGATTTTTTAGCGTCACATACGTCTGGAGATAACCATCCTTTTCCTGGGCGGCAATCGAAAGGTCAATTAACGCATTCAACTTTACGAGCATCTCTTTCTGAGCGGCAAGCATGGCTTCATCCCCATTCGCATGGATCTGCTGCATCAGGCTCATGCATTCCATCGTATTCCAGACAAATGTATTTGCAAAGATCGGCCCGGGTGGCACACGAAATTCCTTTCCAGCCAACTTCTTGGCACACTCTTCGATGCTGGTGATATTGCCTTCCGGCAAATCAGGCGTGGCCAGTTTGTTGTAAACAAAGGGCACCCAGTTCGCGACGAGCACACGAAGCCGGTCTTTCCACAATTTTCCTGTCACCGTATAGGGACCTGTATAGACTTCTGGCAGGGGCTGCTCTGCCGGGGGTCTCTCCACAACCTTCACCGACAACGTGCTGCTCCCCTCCAGCTTGGAATCAGACCCTGTCAACGTGAGCGTATAGAGCCCTGCTTTATTGAATGTTGCAGTTGTTTGGAGGTCAGCTTCATTTGCAAACGCGACCTTTCCAGAACCCTTCTCCTTTGACCATTTCACCTGCAGCTTTGAAGATGCTGGCTTGCCATCATCGCGAGCCTCTCCCATGAGGAAGGTCGGAGCACCTACAACAACCACCCGGTCAATCCCCGCTTTTGTGACTGGAGGGGAATTGGGTGTCTTCCCGCTGTCAAAGACATTCCAGACCAAAACGCCCGTTGCAGCCTTTCCCTGATCAAATTCGATGCGTAAGCGTGTCGTGGAGAGCTCTGCAAACTTCATTTCATTGAATTTGTCTTTTTCGACTCCCACCTCCACGCTAGGAACAGGAACAAGTTCCGTGCCGTTCCAATACTTTAGCCGAGCTGCCTTGGGCACTTGCACACCCCCGCCGTCATCAAACCAATAGATGCGTGAAGCATTGATAAAGACATTCTGCGGCCATTGACATTCAATCCAGTGGTGCTCGCCCGGACCGCTCCAGTTGCTGTAAGCCCCCTTACTCTTATTCCCCGAACGCTCCGGCGTGTACTCCTGAACAATGGCATCCAGCTTGTCAAAGCGCATACGGAACGACGCAGGTGGGAGACTCGGGATGGCGTGACGAATTCGTTCGCAAGACGAGGCAAGAGCGAGGCGCGAGCCATTCTGAGGCCCGTAACGAG
>CAIZQW010000267.1 GCA_903935195.1 uncultured bacterium | reverse complement strand
GACATCGTGTATACACTTGTCCTCTGCGCGCGCTTATTGCCGGGGCCTCACTGCCCACTGCTACTGCCGACTGCTACTGTGCCGCCCCGGGCGGCGGGCTTGTCTATAACTTGACCAAAATGTCTCACACAAAGCCACAAAGGGCACAAAGAAATCAAAAGATAAAACATGTTTCTCCTCTTCGTGGACTTAGTGGCTATTCTACTCCTCTACGCCTGCAGTCTTACGGAAGGGAGTGAAGGGGATGCCGCCCCAGGAGATGCCCTTGTGGTTGGAGAACTCAAGGGTGTTGAGACGGACAGCATGTACCAGCACGCCCAAGCCGGCCATAGCGAAGTTGAGCGCGTGGCCGAGGACGAGGATGAGGATGAGCGGAACGATCTTGATGTAGATTGGCAAATCAATGCTCAGCGCCATTTCGTTGAAGTTCTCAGCTACCTTGACGCCCGCCAGCCCCACGGCAAAGAGACGGACGTAGGAGATGACATCACCTAGGCAACTGATGATATTTAGGGGGAGCAACCCGAGATCGGCTGCACCAGCCTTCAATTCGTTCCTCTTCAACATAAACAAGACGATCAGGAGAATTGAGATGCCCAAGATGATCTTCATAACAAAGGGCATGGGTAAAACCCCCACAATGTTTCCTGCCATAAAGTACATGAACCAGATTACGCCGACCCAGCCGACCTGCGCTAAGAACTTTGTGTCAGGAAAGAGCACCAGCGCATTCCAGACTCGTGCAATGGAGAGATGGATGACCCCCAGTGTAAAGCAGATGAGCATCATGTTGCTGTCTCCCTTGCCACCCGGCAGGCTCAGCCAGCGGCTGACGGGGTTCGCGAGGAGATCAGGGTGGCTACCGAACCACGTGTTTGAGAGGGCGCCCCAGGCGATCGTTCCGAGAGAGAAGATTGTCAACAAGGTGAAGGGCGCCTGCGCCAGGGGTGTGGACTTCACCTTGGTCTTGCCCCAGAGCGCCAGTGCCAGAATGATGAAGCCATAACCACCGTCTCCTACGAGCATGGCGAAGAAGATGCTGAAGAAGGCGAAGAAGGGAAGGCTTACGTCCGCCTCATGGTACGAGGGGGAGATGCCGAGCGCTTTGAAGAGCACGAGCATGGGCTGGAGCCAGCGTAACGGACGCAAGAGCGTCGGCACGGTCTCTGAATCTTCCGGATCGCGAAGCAGGAGTCCCCACGCCTGCTGCTGTACTGTTTGGCGCAAGGACTCCACCTGGTCCACGGGGCACCACCCGGTGATCCAGACAACAGGTCCATGCGTCTTCAGGGTATCCAATGCTGTGATGAATGTACATTGATCCCGCAGGAGGTGCTCATGGCCCACCAAGATGGTCAGGGTATGAGTCGTTCCTTTGAGACTCTCAGCGATCTCATCCGCCCGAGCAAGCGCACGCGCCTGCTGAATTTCCAGCGTAGCGAGGTCGGCTTCCGGCAGGGGGATACGTTCAGCCTTAGGAGGGAGGTTAGGTTCGCCGATCTGGACGCAATAACAGGTTTCCTCCTCTGTCACGCAGGTGAGTACAGGGACTGTGACTGGGGCTGGGCAACGGAAGAGGGTCACGGGGATACCTTGCGCGGCAAGGGTTGTGGGGAGGGTGACATCAAAAGACCCGAAGGGCTTGAGGAGCGTGATCTGCCGTACGAGCCGTTCAGCCTCGTTGACCAGTCCCTGACGCATCTCCGAGAGGCGAATGAGGACCTCGATACGCTCTTCGGGCGTCCCGTTGATTTCAGGGAGGGGCTGGCTCATCCAGGCGTCCAAGGTTGCGGCGAGTTCAGGGGTATAGGGAGGAAGGCTGGAGAGGGGGGCTGGAATGACCGGTTTCCCCGCAATGGCCGCATTTAAGATGTGTTGCGCCCGTTGGTTATGGGCGAGTTGCGCATTCGTGTCGTGGAAACAGGGCGATCCATCGTGACAGATGTTGAGCTGGACGCTTCCGTTGGCGCGTAAGAGCTTGAGGGTCTGCTCGCGCTCTTCGGCCACGCAGAGCAAGGTCAGATGTTTCATGGGGACGATCATGCGGCGTCCTCCTCATCTGAACCTTCCTTCTTGCTCCGGCTCTTGGCGATCTTACCGCGCGTCACAGAGGCTGTCTGCAGGTCGCCGAGGGCGATTTTGATGATCCGGATGTTCTCCTTGCACGCAGGGATTTTCACCTTCTCGAAGAGGTTGACGCGTTGCGAGGTCATATTCAGTTCAAGGGTCACCAATTCATGTTGCTGCTCCAGAATGTTTCGTTCCGCTTTGAGGCTCAGCATACGTGTGACGAGGGTGATTGCGGAATCTAGCCAGGCAGGCGTGGCAAAGAGGTCAAGGGTGGCTGGGGTTGCCTCGAGTCGCTGAAAGACTGGAATGGCCACACCCGCAATGTTGCTGGTTGTCGTGACGATTTGACCCACGGCGACCAGGGTTGAAAGGTCAAAGGTCTGATCCGAGAAGAGGGAAACCCATGGTTGGAGGGCGCGGCGCTCCTGCTCCTCCCGGGCGACGACCTCCTCGATACGCACAGTGATGGCAGCCAGCTCCGCCTGCAGCTGCTGCTTCTTGAGTTGCAGCATCGGCAAAAAACGCTGAAAACGCTTAAGGGCGTCACTCTGGGCCTTTAATTCAGTTTTTGTGAGTTTGACCTTCGCCATATTTTCTAATCTTAACAAAAATTCCCTTTTGATTCCATCCCATTTTCAATTTTAGATTTTAGATTTGCGATTTTAGATTTGCGGCAGGGGCTTCGTTTACTATTCATGCATCCCCGTATTCCACTCAAATGTTATCCACTCCTTTTGTGTCTTGAGTTTCAGAGCCTCAAACGAGTATAATCTGGCCCGCAAGTCTTTCAGATAAACAGGGGTCAATGAAGTTTTTACTCGATGAAATAAAGTTTTTCCGTAGCCAGAAGCGCAATGTCCGCACCCTGCTGATTGCGATGTCGATCTATTTCCTGACGGCCCCTCTTCAGAATATCTTCTCCTACGCCTACATTCTGGGACAGACCCATAGCGTCAAACACATCCTTGTTTTTATGCTTGCCCTCTTTTCTGCAGTCCCTGTGATCTCATGGGTTGCCGGACACTGGATGAGCCGTTGGGGTGCGGAGCGCCTGTTTGCCTTTGGCCTTGCGCTTTCGGGCGTCGCCCTCTTTACCTTGTCGCTTGTCAATCCGCATAGCCTTCTGGCGATCAGCCTTGTGGGAGCGGCGATGGGTAGTGCTATCACCTTCATCTGGGTCCCCCATAATTACCTCGTCTTTGTTTCGACCACGGACGAGACGCGTAACTATTTCCAGAGTCTGGAACTCTCATTCCAGGCCATTTGCACCACCTGTTCCTCGTTTGCCATCGGCTGGTTTGTCAGCCATGTGTTGTCGCCGGAGATCTCCTATCGGATTGTTCAGGGCATGGCCTTGCTCCTGACTATCGCGAGCGCCTTGATCATGCTGCGGGACCGCTTCCCCCTCCCAAGTCGCTCCAGGTTCGTCTTTTTTCACTACACCCCACTCGCGCGGAAGCTCTTCCTGCTCTCCTTCTTGCGAGGCTTTACCCAATTGTTTGCTACCCTCGTACCCGTTGTACTGGTCTTTTGCATTCTCAAACAGAACGAATTTCTGCTGGGAAAGATCCAAAGCGTGGGGGCGCTGACTGCCGGGTTTCTGCTTTACCTGGTGGGGCGCCTCTCTTCCCCGCGGCATCGCCTCTGGTTGTTCATCGCCAGCGCTCTCATGCTGGCCTTCGCGGCGTGCCTGAATGCCATCCTGCAAACAACGGTGAGCGCGTTTTTCATGATCCTCGTGCTCCTCTTCTTCGGGCCCTTGCTGGATGTCGCCTATACAACGCTCTATTTGCGGGGGGCAGACCAGGTTGCCAAAGAAGAACAGCGTACCCGGTATACCTATATTTTCGCCCAGGAAGTCTGCTTTTATTGTGGACGCGCTCTCACGCTCCTGCTCTTCTTAGTTGCCGTATCTTTTTCCGTGGAGACGATCCTGACCGTGGCTATTCCTCTTCTAGTGCTTCTCCATCTTTTCGCCCTCCCGCTCGCTTGGTCGGTGAGCAAAATAGAATATCCCGAGGGGTGATGAAAGGCACGGGAATAACATTTTCTTACACTGTTAAGAATTGGTATAGCGTGTTCCTCTGTTTTCTGGTTAAATGTGTATGTCATTCATAAAAAATGTGACTCAAAAAGGACAGTCACACACGTGTTGAAAACGAGGAAAAAAGGAGAGAGATGAACAATTTTCAATTTTACAATCCAGTACGTATCGTCTTTGGAGCAGGTGAACTCAAGCAGATTGGCAGCGAAGCTGCCGCAGTTGGCAAGAAGGCCCTCTTGGTCTCGTATGCGGATTACGGGTTTATGAAGGAGACGCTGGACAAGGTCGTCGCCCTTTGTAAGGAGAAGGGTGTTGAGGTCATTCCCTTTTATGCGGCGGTGGCCAATCCGCTGATGAGCGATATCGAGGCCGGCGTCAAAGTGGCCCGTGCGAAGAAGGCCGACATGGTGATCGGCTGCGGGGGCGGCAGCGTCATGGACACAGCCAAACTGATCGCCGCGGGTACGCTCTACAAGGGCGACCTCTGGAAGATGATGTATAGCCGTCACGACAGCAATGCGACCCTTCCGCCGGACAAGGCGTTGCCGATCCTCCTGATCAACACCCTTCCGGCGACCTCCAGTGAAATGAATTGCGGAGCCGTCGCGACCAATACCGAGACGATGGAAAAGACCTATCTCTTCCATCCCTGTATCTATCCGAAGGTCTCCATTCTCGATCCTGAACTCACCACCTCGCTTCCCGCCTATCAGACGGCCTGTGGTGTGGTCGACTCCCTGTCGCATGTCATCGAGATCTACTTCACCTGCCAGAACGAAGTACCTGTTCAGGATCGCCTGATGGAAGGCATCATGAGTTCGCAGATGGAACATGTGGTCAAAATCCTGAAAGATCCGAAGAACGTGGCGTTGCGTGGCGATCTGATGTGGGAGGTCGCCTTGTCCTGGAATGGCTGGATTCTTCCCGGCACCGGCGGCTTCACGCCGATGCACATGATCGCGCATGCGATGTCCGCCCGCTGGGGCGTGACCCATGGCGCCTCGCTGGGAATTGTGATGCCGGCCTTCATGAAGAAGACCTGGCAACTCAATCCGCAGCGCTACGTCCAGTTCGGCCAGCGCGTCTTTGGCAAGAAGATGACCCCGCTCCAAGTGATTGCGAAGTTTGAGAAGTTCATCTCCGGCCTCGGCGTCCAGACACGCCTGACGCAATGCAAGGATATCCCCGCAAACCACAAGAAGGTGGTCAAGACCCTGTTGGACGATTGTGTCCGCGTCTACTTCGGCGCCAACGGCAAGCTAGCTTCGTTGAAGCCGCTGAGCAAGAAGGAAGTCAAGGAGATCATCGAACTTTCGTTATAAAAGCGAGAATAAGCGAAAGCGTAATTTTTATCAACGAATTGAACGAATTCGAATTAGCTTAATTCGTTTAATTCGTTGAAACACGCTTCGAATTAAAGGAGTAATCGTATGACACGTGAGCAACGAGCATTGAATGTGATCAAGGGATTGCCGGTGGATTATCTGCCGAGTCAGATTACGCTCGCGGACCGCACCAAGGATGGAGCTGTCGCCCAGGCACTGGGACTGTCCGGGGCAGCGGCGTTGGATGATTATCTGGACAATCATTTGGCGATCTCGTTGACCCTGTGTGATACGCCCCTCTTTTACCGTAATGACGCAGCGAAGATGGCGGAGCTTGAGGCCAAAGGCTATGCCAAAGTCGATCATGTTAACGGGATTGTCTATGATAGCTGGGGCATGGGCATCAAGATCGGCGAGGAGGGTTTTTTCGCCTGTTACCATCCGCTCCAAGGAAACAAGGAGAAGAACAGGATGGCAGCGCCCTTCCTGCCAGATGGTTTTGACCGTGCCATCCTTGATATGCCCTTTGCCGAGGCTGCGCGCGCCTATCAGGCGCCCGATCCGAACCGTGCCGACAACCTCGATGATATGGTTCGTGACCTGAAGGCAAATGCCAACGGTGAACATCTGGTTGTGCCTTCCGGCTATCTGGGTATTTATGAGCGGACCTACTGCCTGATGGGGTTTGAGGAGTTCATGATGGAGTCGATCACCGATACGGAGTCGGTCGAAATTCTCATGGACAAAATTACGGACTACAAGGTCGCGACAGCCAAACGTAAGATTGCGGCGGGTTTCAAGGTCGGCCATCATGGCGATGACCTCGGATGCCAGGTCGGTACGCTGGTTTCACCGGCTCAGTTCCATGGCCTCATCAAACCGCGTATCGCCCGCCACTTCAAGGTCTTCAAGGACGCTGGCCTGCCCATGATGATGCACTCGTGTGGGGATGTCACATGCTTTCTCGCGGACCTGATCGAAATCGGACTGGACATGATCGAACCGGTTCAGCCTTGCATGGGGCTCGAACGCGTCAAGAAACAGTTCGGCGACAAACTTTCCTTCTGGGGAGGCATTGACACGCAGGAGATCCTGCCCCACGGGACGCCTGCGGAGGTGGCTGCTGAGACGAAGCGCGTGATCAGTATCCTGGGTAAAGGCGGACGCTACATCATCGCTCCTTCCCAGGAGGTGATGGTGGATGTGCCCGCAGCGAATATCGCGGCTATGCTGGCAACAATCAAGGCGGAACGCGGAAACATGTAGGGGTGACCGGCAGGTCGTCCGAACAGGAGTAGGTTATGAACTATTTAATGGGCATTGACGTCGGGACCACAGGAGCCAAGGCCGCGATTATGGATGATGCGGGCACCTTGGTGGCGCAGGCCTATCGCGAGTATGCCTGCAGTTACCCCTGTCCTGGCTGGGTGGAGCAGGATGCGAACATGCTCCTGGAGACGACCTTTGTCGTCGCGGCTGAGGCTTTGCGAAAGGCGGGGGTTCCCCCTGAGCAGGTCGCCTCGATCGCCTTCTCGGCGCAGCGGTGTTGCACAATTCCCGTGGGACGCGATGGTAAGTTGGTGCGCCCGATGATCTCTTGGCAGGATAACCGAACCTCCGAGGAGGTGGAGCTGATCCGCAAAGAGGTCAGTGATAACGATTTTTATGACATCGTGCGCCTGCCACAAAGCACGACCTGGATGCTCTCCAAAATCCTCTGGTTGCAACGTCATGAACCCGAGGCGTGGGCGCGTGTGCATAAGGTTGTCCAGTTGCATGATTTCCTGCTCTACTCCTGGGGTGCGGGCGACTTTTTCGTGGATCATTGCGATGCGGCCTTTTATGGTTGTTGGGATACGGCTCAATTGAAGTGGAGCGACCGTCTGCTCGCGATCGGAAAGGTAACTCCTGAACAACTCTCGACACCGCGTGCAAACGGTGAGCGCGTAGGGGGTGTCTCCGAGTTGGTCGCTAAAGCAACCGGACTCAAGGCGGGAACACCGCTCTGCATTGGCGCTGGCGACCAGAATGCCGGCGCACTCGGTGCAGGCGTGGTCTGTCCGCATCTGCTCTCAGTCTCGCTCGGGACCGGCGGTGCCGTGGCGGCCTGCGTGGATCACGCCTTCCACGATCCTTCGCGTAGAACTATGGTGACCAACCACGTCATGAAGGGACTCTGGCTGGTTGAAGGCTATCAGGCAGGCGCAGCCAGCGTCTTCCGCTGGTTCCGTGACCAGTTCGCTGAACTGGAGTCAGCGTATGCAAAGATGTCGGGACGCGACACGTATGATATTTTAACGGAGTTGATCAGTAAGGCGCCTGTCGGTTCCAAGGGATTGCTGATGATGCCCTATTTTGCGAGCGCGGCGACGCCTCGGTGGAATCCAGCCGCGCGCGGTACGTTAATAGGCATGACCTTTGCGCATGACCGGTATTGCATGGCGCGGGCCTTTATCGAGGGGATCACCCTGGAAGTGCGTGATATGCTGGAGTCTTTGGTCAATGCAGGCATCACTTTTGAACGCGTCCACCTGCTCGGCGGTCCGACCAAGTCAACCCTCTGGAACCAGATCCAATGCGATGTATATGGACATCCCGTCTGCACCTTGGTCAACAGCGATGCCGCCGTGACAGGCGCGGCCATCTTGGGTGGTGTTGGCGTGGGCGTCTTTAAGGATGCCCCCTCCGGCGTGGAAAACCTTGTGAAGATCAAGACCGCTTACACACCTGATCCCGGCAATGTCGCGCGTTACAATGACCTCTATGATGTGTATAAGAATCTGTATAGTGCCTTGGATAACGCAAAAATTTACGAGCAGATCGCCGAGTTCCAAAAGAAGTACGGAGAACTTGAAAAATGACCTCCCGTGAACGTGTCAGAAAAGCGCTCAATCACCAGACCCCTGATCGCGTCCCCATCGATGTATGGGGCTCCGCCAGCCGGTTATGCGATCGCCTCTATTTTGATATCGTCCGTGAACAGAAGTGGCAGGATCTTGGAAAATTTGTCAGCGCGAGCCGTTCGGGAAACTATATGGATGAGCGCGTCGCTGACCTGATCGGTTGCGATTTCCGTCACCTTCAGTTCGGCAAGGCGAAATATTTCGCGCCCACTGTGGATGCCGATGGCGTGGAGTTCAATGAGTGGGGGGTGGGCTTCAAGAAGGTCGGCGGCGAGCCGATGATCGCGAAGGTTCCGTTCATGGAGGATGACATCTCTCTGATCGAAAAGCACCGCTGGCCTAATCCGAAAGACCCGGGGCGCATGGCAGGGGTTGTGGACTCCGCCAAGCATTGGGCGGAAAATACACCCTATTATGTCGGGACGAGTTCCCTGGTTTCAGGACTGACATTGGACATCGGTCCTTATCTGCGCGGGTTTGAGGATTTCTTTGTGGACCTCTATGTGAACCCCGAATTTGCAAAGGCGCTGATCGCAAAGATCACCGATGTGCTGATCGAGATGCACGAATATGCCTTGAAGCCGATTGCACCGTATATCGAGTGGGTGGAGTTTTCCAGCGACCATGGCATGCAAGATCGCCTCTTGGTCGCTCCGGAGATCTACCGCGAATTTTTCAAGCCGGAGTACAAGCGCCTCTTTGATGCAGTAAAGTCCTTTGCCCCTGGCGCGAAGATCTGGATGCACTCCTGCGGCGCGGTGCGTGATCTGATCCCCGATTTCATTGACATGGGCGTGGATGTGCTAAACTCTTTACAGCCTCGGGCTGTAGGAATGGACCCCTTTGAGCTGAAGAAGGAGTTTGGCAAGGATATCGTCTTCCATGGCGGACTCGATATGCAGGGCGCCCTTTCAGGAACGGTCCAGCAGGCCCGGGACGAGGCGAAGAAGTGCTTAGATGCCTTCAATCATGACGGCGGTTACATCTTTGCGCCCAGCAACCATTTTATGCAGGATATTCCACTGGAGAACTTCTATGCGGTATACGATGTGGCACGTGGCGGTTAGGCGTCCTTGGGTCATTGTCGACTTCATCCGAGTTCTCCCGACTTCCCCCGATTTCTTCCGACAGATAACAAACGACTTCACACGAGAGACACATGAAACAAAATAAAAAGAAATCAGCAACCCTGCCCCCGAAGGCGCAGTTGCTAGATATGTATTTGAAAATGTCGCAGACGCGGCTCTTCGAAGAGAACGCGGCGCGGCTCTTTTCGTTGGGACGTGTACATGGCACCGCACATTTCTGTATTGGCGAGGAGGCCGCCGCCATTGGTGTGACTGCCACTTTGCATCCGGATGATTTGATTTACGCGACCCATCGGGGACACGGTCAGAGCATTGGCAAGGGCATGGACATCGGCCGCATGATGGCTGAATTTTTGGGCAAGGCCACAGGCTTTTGCAAGGGCAAGGGCGGTTGTATGCACATCGCTGACATGGCCAAGGGCAACCTCGGGGCCAACGGTATTGTCGGCGCCCAGTTCCCAATCGCGGTGGGTGCGGCGCTGAG
>CAIZQW010000266.1 GCA_903935195.1 uncultured bacterium | reverse complement strand
TTGATACCCTGACTGGAAAGGTCAAGGGACTCTTCTAGTCCAGAAGGACCTCTTCACCTGTCTGGAGAATAATTGCGGCCATGAGAACAAAAGCAGAGATTCGCCAGGAGATGCGTGCGAAGCGCAAAGAGATCTCCCAGATAGAACGTCAGGAAGCAGGACAAGAGATTTGTAAAAAACTCATCGACAGTGAGATAAATATTTTGCTGCACGCCTGGAAGGTCGCTCTCTATCTGAGTATGGCGCACGAGATCCCGACCCGCTATATTGCTCGTAGCATCTGGAAAGCGGGACGTGAGGTCGTGGTGCCGTATTGGAGCGTTACGCAAGAAAGCTATCAACTCACCTTAATGAAGCCTTTGGGGGCGTTGATTTCAGGTAAAATGGGTATTCGTGAACCCAAAGAACACATTCCTGTCACCCCTGTAGAGGTTGATGCATTCATTCTGCCTGGACTCGCTTTTGATACACAGGGAGGACGGCTGGGATACGGTGCTGGCATCTATGACACGATTCTCTCCCGGGCGCATAAACGGGCACCCAAGATCGCAATCTGTTATGATTGGCAAGTTTTAGAAGAACCTCTCCCGCTGGAAGAACATGATGTCCGTATGGACTGGCTCGTGACCGAGAAACGCGTGATCCGCTGCAAGGATCAATGTTAAACTTACCCACCTGCATCCAGCGGGATAAATCATTCTCTTAGACTTTTAACTTTTAGCTTTTAACTTTTGGCTTTGTTATGACCGATTACTCAACATTATTAAATCCCGAGCAATGTGCCGCTGCGACTGCTGAAGATGGTCCGTTGCTGGTACTCGCTGC
The DNA here is from genome assembly GCA_903935195.1 of uncultured bacterium. GTDB lineage: Bacteria > Verrucomicrobiota > Kiritimatiellia > RFP12 > UBA1067 > CAIZQW01. The sequence continues at coordinate 8,854 of CAIZQW010000266.1, read as the reverse complement.
TGCAGGAACCGGTAAAACACGTACGCTCGTCTATCGCGTGGCCCATCTGATCGAAAAGGGGGTTCCAGCAGAATCCCTCTTGCTCTTGACCTTTACGAATCGTGCGGCCAAGGAGATGCTCGAACGTGCTAAGGCGGTTGCTGGCCCCTCGGTCGGTCATCTGTGGAGTGGCACCTTCCATCATGTTTGCAATCGTTTTTTGCGACGTTTTGCAGACCGTTTGGGGTATGGAAATAATTTTGCAATTCTTGATCAGGATGATGCCGTCTCAGTTCTCAATACCTGTATGAAGGAGCTGGGTTATGTGCGGAAGGATTTCCCCAAAAAAGAGGTCATCGCCTCGTTGATCAGCTCTGCATCCAATCGCATGCTCTCGGTTCAGGAGTATCTGGACACCTCTTCGAAGGCGCTTGAGGCGAGTCCCTCGGACATCGTTCGCATCGCGCAACGGTATCAGGAGCGGAAGCTCATCGAGAACATGATGGACTTTGATGATATGTTGGTGAATGGACTCCGTTTGCTCAAGGAGCACGAGGAGGTTCGCAACAGTTATCAGCAGAAGTTCAGGCATGTGCTTGTGGATGAATATCAGGACACCAACCTCTTGCAAGCCCAGATGGTGGATCTACTGGCGGCGCATCATCGTAACATCATGGCTGTGGGCGACGACATGCAGTGCATCTATACTTGGCGTGGTGCGGACTTTAATAACATTCGTGAGTTTTCAAAACGCTGGCCAGATTCCCGGATCATCAAGATTGAACAGAACTACCGCAGTACGCCAGATATTCTGCGAATTGCAAACGCCTGTGCGGCAAAGGCACCTGAGGCGTTTAAAAAGACGCTACGTTCTACGCGAGAGCCACGGAATAAACCACGCGTCCTCATCCTTCGTGATGGTGACGAGCAGTCTCGCGCCATTATTACACTGGTGCAGCGTTACTTGGACGATGGCTATTCGCTGAGTGACATGGCGATCCTCTATCGAGCCCATTTTCACTCCATTGAACTTCAGATGGCCTTGGCGCGGACTCGATTGCCGTATGTGATCACCTCAGGCTTAGGCGTTTTCGAACAGGCCCATGTCAAGGACGTGCTCGCCTTTCTGCGTGTGTGTGAGAACCCACGTGATTACCTCGCCTTTACGCGTCTCATGGGAATGCTCTCAGGGGTGGGTGAAAAGACCGTCGAAGCCCTTTGGGCAAAGCTCGGAGGAAGTTTTGAGACGCGCAGTCCCGAGATGCGCGCCAAACTGGTCGGATTGCTGAAGCCTACTGCACGCGGACAGTGGCAGGGTGTGGATCGCCTCTTTGCCGATTACCACTCCGAAGGGTTGAACTTACGGGGCACCGAGGCGATTGAACGCTTCTGCGAAACTTTCTATACAACCTACCTTCACCGGGCCTACGAGAATCCTGAGAAGCGAGAAGAGGATATCCACGAATTGGCGCTTCAGGTCACCAAGAGCCAAGGGGGTGTCGCCGCCTTTTTGCAAGAGGTCGCCCTCCTGACAAATATTGACCGCGAATATGAGAAGCTGGCGGCCAACAACGAGCCGACATTGCACTTGAGCACCGTGCATCAGGCGAAGGGGTTGGAGTGGAAAGTCGTCTTTGTCATCTGGGTTTCAGAAGGGATGTTTCCCTCCAGTCGTTCCTTGGAAGAAAGCGGTAACGATGAAGAGGAACGCCGGCTTTTTTATGTGGCTGTGACACGCGCTAAAGATGAATTGATACTCTGCGCACCAGGGATGCGAAAGATGCGAGATGGCGGCATGTTCTTCTGTAAGCCCTCGCCCTTTATCAAAGAGATTCCGCGTGAAAACATTCGTGAGAGTTATGGCAATCGTTAATCCGTTTCACGAATCCCACGCAAATTAAACATCAGTAATCAGTCGTATTATAGATTTTGCTTGTCGATGAGGAGCCGCTGCTTCAGTTTCGCATAGTCTACCTTTTGGACCGAGATGTTGTCTGTGATGGCCAGCGATGCTGCTGCACCGGCGCTCTGTCCAAGAATCATGAAGACAGGCTCCATGCGGATGGACCCGTACGCGACATGCGTGGAGGAGAGACAGACTGGCACCAACAGGTTCGCGCACTCCTCCTCCTTGGGCACAATGGCGCGATAGGAGACGGGATAGGGCTTTGCACAGTTATGCCCGAAGGCCCCTTCATTGCGGACAGTTGTCTTTCCATTCTCCTCCACCACGACACGCTGGCAGAAGTGGGAGTCCATCGGATAAGAGGCCAGTCCCACGGAATCCTCTGCAACATGCTTTGCTTCACAATGTTCCTGGGTCATGATGGTGTCAGAGACCATGCGACGCGCCTCTCGGACATAGAGTTGGTCAGGCCAGAAGCTAGTGGACTGAAATTCGTTTCGGTCAAGTCCGTAACGGTTGACGCGCGCTTGCAATGCCTTGGGGACTTGCGGGTCATTCGCGAGAAAATAGAGGAACCCTTGCTGATAGGCCACATGATCCTGAAAAATATTCTCCCGCAGTTCATAGAGTTTCTTAAGGGGCAAGGGAAGTCCACGTCGGGGCGGTGGCAGTTCGGTGAACGTGATGGGCTGGTAGGTACCATCAGGCCAATAATGACAGCCCCCAATGTAGTCCGAGGAGAAGCTCCCCGCGTTATTGGAGTCACCCTTGCGCATTTGAACCGGACCGTCTGTCATCGCCATCGTGGTGTAGTTGAGGGTCCAGACGATGTTGGTGTCGAAATTCAAAAAACGCGCCAGCAGGCCGTAGCGGCAGGGATCGTATCCTTGGGGTTTTGGAAAGGACACGCGATCCTCCTTGAGCGAGAGAAACATCCGGAAATTGTAGGCTTGTATTCGATAATCACCCTCGCCAGGCGCTCCGGGCTTGTCCGTTGAGATTTCCGGCAGGAGGCCTGATGACGGGTCATCGGCGATGCGATAGGGGTTGATTGGGAGTCCGCAGAACTGATAAACGTCCTTCCATGAGGTCTTTTGCCACTGCCCCGCCAGTGACTCGTCAAAGGCATTTCGCGGTTCGCGTCCCACACGGTAGGAGACATTGGCTGCAGCCAGGAGATCGCCCTCGTAGGTGGAGTCAATGAAGACCGCAGCCTTGATGGTCTCGCCGCTCTCCAATGTGGCGGAGGCGATGCGATTGCTCGCCATGGAAACAGACTCGAGGTAGCGTCCGAAGAACACCGTCACGCCAGCCTCCTGCAGCATCTTCCGGTAGAGCGTCTCAGCGGCGGAGGGACTGAAGTCAACGTGCGACCCGATCCGCGTGTAGAACTCCAGCGCAATCCCGCCGATCGTGGATTTCTTGCCGAGATCTGTAGCCGTGAGTCCTCCGGAAGTCATGCCACCCACATACTGGTTGCAGGAGATGAGAAGCACCTTGCGTCCGAGACGCGCAGCTTCAATGGCTGCGGCCACCCCTGCGGGTGTACCGCCGTATACAGCCAGATCAACCTGCAAGAGGCTAGGGGATCGTACCGCCGAGGGGCGATAATAGGCCGGCGCGCCGGTGATCGTTTGGATGGCGTTTGGCTTCTGTTCAGCCAAAAGAGAAAAGCTCGCGGCAAGAGAGAGCAGTATGCCAGCAAAAGATGTTTTCATTTAAGGTTTTCCCTGAAGGTGCAACACCGCGTCGCAACGCATCTGGATGTATAGCAAACCGCAGGCCTGTGGGCAAGTGGATTTCTAAAAACTCAAAAGGATCTTCCCATTCCTTCAGTCTTTCCTTTGAGTCTTGGGGTCTTCACGTCTTGGCGTCCTCACAAAAACCTCCAAGTCCCAGGTCCCACGTCTCTCCGTCCCAAGTCTTTTATTTCCTTTTCCGTGGCGTTCCGCTCTTTCAACTTGCTTTGTACAGCAGAAAGCGTGAAAATAAGAGCCGTTGGATAGTGTATGAACGTGAATGTGTCTATCAAAAACCCTTTGCTCTTCCTCTTAGCTCTCTTCGGAATTTTCCTTGGGGCAGGGGCATTCACTTTTCATGAAGGGGAGGGGTTATCTTACCTTGGAAATGAGCCTAAAACCTGCGTGAATTGCCATATTATGCGTGAACACTATGATGGTTGGCAGAAGGCAAGCCATCATGCCCATGCCACCTGCAATGACTGTCATCTACCGAGCCATCCGTTGGGCAAATATCTGGTCAAAGGCGAGAATGGGTTTAATCACTCCAAGGCCTTCACGCTTCAGGATTTTCATGAGCCGATCATGATCCGTCCCGTCAGTGCACATATCGTACAAGCCAATTGCGTACGTTGCCATGCCGCGCTTGTTGATCAAATGCTGGCACGTGCCCCAGATAGAGCTCACGACTTTAGTTGTGCCCATTGTCACAGTCAGGTTGGTCATGGCCCCATACGTTAAACGAAAGAGGTCCCCTATGGTAGAGAAAGATTCCGTCAAACATCCCGCGCTGTCAAAGGTCCTGTATGGCGTGGTTGTCTTGCTGGCCGCCTGCGCAACGATCGGTGTGCTTGCCATCTGGCGGACGATCATGGTTCATAAGGCTGAGGCGAAGCAGACGATTTTTCAAATTGTGAAGCTGGATGAGACCGTGGATGATCCAGCTGAATGGGGAAAGAATTATCCGCGTCAGTATGACTCGTATCGCCGGACTGTGGATATCGAGCGGACGCGCTACGGCGGTAGCGAGGCCTTTCAAAGACTGGATGCTGAGCCGAACTGGCGGGTTATTTTTCAGGGCTATGCTTTTGGCGTTGATTACCGGGAGGAAAGAGGCCATGCTTATATGCTCTCTGACCAGGAAGAGACGGAACGCGTTAAAAAATTCAAACAGCCGGGATCCTGTCTCCATTGTCATGCTTCTGTGATTCCTGCTTATCGGGAGTTGGGCTGCCAGGCTGGAGCCTCGCCACAGGATGCCGTGATGAAGGGGTTTGAGCGCCTCTGTTCCATGCCCTACGCAGAGGCCCGGAATGTGATGGACTCAAAAGGCAAAAAGTTGATTCAGCATCCTGTCACCTGCCTCGATTGCCACAACCCGGCCTCCATGCAATTGCGCGTGACGCGTCCAGGCTTGCTGAACGCACTTCCTGAGCTGGCCAAATCGGAGACACCGCTTCCTCATCTTCCCAGTATCATGCGTTGGCGTGCAGGAAAACGGGCCCAGCCGTATGATGTCAATGCAGAAGCTTCGCGCCAGGAGATGCGGACCATGGTCTGCGCCCAGTGCCATGTCGAATACTACTTTAAAGGTACAGAGAAAAAGGTTACCTATCCCTGGCAGAATGGGCTCCAGGCGGAACAGATTGAAGCTTATTACGATCAGGTGGGACACGTAGATTGGACTCATGCTACTAGCGGAGCCAAGGTGTTGAAGGCTCAGCATCCTGAATTTGAACTTTGGAGCCAGGGAATCCATGCTCGAAGCGGCGTCTCCTGCGCTGACTGCCACATGCCGTATGTGCGCGAAGGCGCAATAAAGGTCAGTGATCACCATATTCGCAGTCCCTTGCTGGCGCCTGCGCGATCCTGCCAGGTCTGTCACCGCTATAGCGAAAAAGAGATTCTAGCCCGCGCTGAGACAATTCAGACCAAGACCCAAATGCTGATGAAACGCGCAGAGGCAGCGACGGTTGGATTGATCCAGGCACTTGCCGAGCTCAAGAAAGCTGGCGCCTCGGATGCCCTGCTGAATGAAGCCCGTGGCTTTCAGAGACAAGCGCAGTGGCGTTTGGACTTTGTGGCTGCTGAAAACTCGATGGGGTTCCATGCGCCTCAGGAATCAGCCCGTCTGCTGGCCGAGGCCATTGATTTGGCTCACCGCGGACGGCTCAGCATCTCTAGCCCCGTGCCTGTGCAACAGTAGGGGCTTGCTCTTTTTCAAATGGTTGTTCGTTACCCACAAAAAGGAATAAATGATGAGGCGAAATAATAGTTGGTTTGTTAAGCACGGCATTCAAAGGGTTGCTGTGTTGTTTTGTCTTGTTTTCGTCTGTAGTTGTGTATCGGCTGTTCCATCTGACGGCAAGCCTTCCACGCGCTGTGTATGGGCCTTCTCCGACATGCACGCGGGAAATGCCACGAGTGCCGCAGGGAATGTTGATGGTGCCGAGTGGTTGCAACGGGCCTGTGCGGATTTGAAGACGAATGGCATTCGTGTGGATTATACCCTTGTCCTAGGTGATATCACAGCGGGTGGTCTGGCCGAGGAGCTCGACAGCTATCTCAAGGTGCGTACGCAGAGCGGAATAACCAACTGGTTTGAGCTGGCCGGCAACCATGAATATGCTAAGGGTGGCAAGATTGTGTATCAGGAGAAGATTCGCTCCACAAAACCCTATTGCGTGGTTGATGGGAATCTCGCTTGGTTTTTCCTCTCGGATGAGAAGCCTGGAGTCCAGGGCGATCTCTCTGAAACGACCTTGCGCTGGCTTGACCAGAAACTGGCCGAACACAAAGATAAAGTCATCATTATCTCCTCCCATCAACTGGTCTATGACACGGTAAAAACGTCCACAAAGGGCTCGATGTTTCTTAATCCAAAGGAGCAGGTCAAGGACCTCCTCTCCCGTCACATTGTTGATGTATGGTTGTCTGGACATGAACACCATCTCCCGTGGACTGAAGAGTCCATGATGAAGAAAGATCGCACATGGTTCATCAATGTCGCCTCCATGAGCTATGCCTATAACACTGGGGAGAGCCAGTCCTTTCTTCTGGAATTCACCGAGGGCGAACAACAGATCAAGGTGCGTCGCCGCATTCACGACAAGGGTATCTTCGCGGAAAAAGGCACCTTTATGATTCCGATTCAACGCGCCATTAAGCTTGGCACGCCCGTCGAACTCAAGAACCTTCCGCAGTGAGTGTGTGAACACCGCACTCGATTTACATTCGCGTTTTGATAAAGCCATTTATTTAACTTGTCCTGAAATAATATTTTTGCCATAATCAAACTTATACGGGACTAAACAAATAAAGCTCTGAATTGTTTTTATAGCGCGGAGACTTTGAGTTTTTTTGACAGGTTGAACAGGATTGTTTGGATTGGTAGTTTTTCTCACAGAGGCATCTACCTTCGCGAATATGCCTACAGTGGACAAGCAGAGAGCACAGAGTAAGGAAAACTGATTTTCGTTTTTTTCGTGGGCAAGCTGTTGAAGGTGTTGGCACGAAATTAAGTAATGACGTGAGCCTCGAATGGAGAATGATGATGGAAAAACTGAATTTTGAATGTCAACAATGCGGATACTGCTGTAGTCAACATGGCAGATATCAGTATATTTATGTGACACCGAAGGATGTTCAGCAGTTATCCAAGTATCTGAATCTCACGCCCAAAATATTCCGCGAGAGATTTACAAAAGAGCTCTCGCATGGCGTGGTCCTAAATTTTGTCCAAGACAGTTGTGTGTTTCATGATGAAAAGAAGGGGTGTACGGTCCATCCAGTCAAACCCCGTCAATGTGCGACTTGGCCTTACTGGCCGGACAACATCGAGGACGGTCATTTCAAGCCAGGCATCCTTAAAATTTGTAAAGGGTGTTCCACGGCATCAGCCTAGGTGCTGTGCTGATTTACGCAAAGTACGCGAAAGCATGGGTTGAGAGGATTTGAGCTTGCAAAGCGCAACCCATAAAGATTAATCTATTGCTTCACTAGACTTCAAAGTTAAGTTTTTTTAGAAACATGAGGCTGTATGAGGAGCATGATGCATTTACACCCAGCAATTGAGAACGCGTATAAGGTTTTGGATGGAGCGGAGTTAACACGTGAGGAGGCGCTTGCCCTGGCGTTGCAGGTGAATGGCGCGGACATCCTGGACCTAGTCTCCCTGGCCAACAAGGTCCGTCAAAAATGGGCAGCGCCCATCGCCCCGTGTTCGATTATCAATGCGAAGTCGGGCCGGTGTGAGCAGAATTGCCGTTTCTGCGCCCAGAGCGCCCATCATGATACGGGTGTGACCACCTATGAGCTGTTGCCGAAGGAGGAGGTGGTGGCTGCCGCCAGGAAGGCGTATGCGACCGGCGTCCAGATGTTTGGCTATGTGACAAGCGGTATCGGTTACCTGAAGCCTAATGAGGAGTTTAATAAGATCCTCGAGACGCTCGATGCCCTTCACGCGGCCCTGCCGGATATGAAACTCTGTGTCTCCATCGGTATTTTGAGCAGTGAGACTGCGGAACTGCTGGCGAAGCATCATGCCTGGCGCTATAACATGAATTTGCAGACGAACCCGTCCCGTTACCACGAACTGATCGCGGATACGCATAACATTGCCGATAAGATCGCGACCATTAAACATCTCCAGTCCTTCGGTGTCACAAACTGTACCGGTGGCATCTTCGGTCTTGGCGAAAGCTGGCAGGATCGCGTGGAGATGGCGTTTGCCATCAAAGAGCTGAATGTGGATGGTATCCCGCTCAATGTGCTTCTGCCGATTAAGGGGACGCCTTTGGAGGAGAAGCCCATCATGCGGCCGAGCGAGGTTGCGAAAGCCTTTGCGATCTTCCGTCTGGTGAATCCGACGAAGATGATCAAATTTGCCGCTGGCCGAGAGACAGTCATGAAGGATTTCCAGGGATTACTCATGCTCGCCGGGGCGAATAGCCTCATGACAGGCGGGTATCTGACCACCCGTGGACGCAGTATCGATGACGACCTTGCCTTTATCGGGCAACTGAATGAGTTTTGATAGGGTATCAGCGGTGGAACCCTTGTCGAATCAAAGCTCCTTGTCTTATTTCACTGTCTGATGTTACTGCGGGCGTTTACGGGGTGTCCGGAACAGGATGCCGGGACCGCGCCCTGACTTTGTCCGAGGCGAGGTCGGCAGATGAAAATATAGCCTCCCTCGCCCGTCCTTCGTCATGACACGATCCCGGCATCC
>CAIZQW010000265.1 GCA_903935195.1 uncultured bacterium | reverse complement strand
TCCGACAGCGATTCTGCAGACTAACGGAACTATTTCTAAAGATTCATCCATCTTCGTTACGCCAAGCGTTTAAGGAAGGCATCGAGGACAGCGGACATCACAGGTGCGCTCTTCTCTGTCTGGTCAATCACCTCTTGGTGCGAGAGATGGGGCCCACTAATACCAGCCGCCATATTGGTGATACAGCTCAACGCGGCAATCTTCATGCCGATCGCATTAGCCGTGACCACTTCATGGACAGTCGACATCCCCACGGCATCCGCACCCATGCCTGCGTACGCGCGAATCTCGGCAGGTGTCTCGAAGCCAGGCCCTGTTGTATAGACATAGGTGCCCTCCACAAGAACGGTGCCGACATCCTTCCCTGCCTGACGGAGCAGGCCTGAAAGTTCGGGCGAGTAGAGCTGGGATTGGTCAGGAAAGCGTGGACCCCAGCCGGGAAGGAGCGGTCCCCGCAAGGGTGTAATGCCAGTCAGATTGATGTGGTCCCTCAGCACCATCAGGCTCCCAGGGTGAAACTGGGGGTTGATGCCCCCTGCCGCGTTGGTGACCAGGAGACGTCCGACACCCATGCGTCGCATCAGCTCCACCGGCAGGACAACCGTCTCCAGCGGAACACCTTCGTAATAGTGGCGACGCCCCATAAAGGCGACGATCCGCAACCCATGCCGCTCAAAGAGAACCATTTCGCCCGAGTGTCCGGCAATCGTGCCTGTGCCGAGCCCAGGAATATCCGAATAGGAGAGCCGGGCCAGGACGTTCCCCATCTGCAACGTCTTGCTCCAACCTGACCCCAGTATGAGCCCACACGCCGGAGGCTTTTCAAAGCAGATTTGTGGCAACGCCGCTGCCGCCTTTTCAAATAGTTTTTCGTCCATAACTTGCTCCTTTAAAGAGTTTCGGGTGCTACGATACTACGGAACTACGGGACTGCTACCCTGGCCACTGCTACTGCCAACTGCTACCCTGGCGCGGCGTCTTGTCACGGCGTAGCCTTAGCGAAGCCGGAAGCTCTCAAGCGAAGCCGGCTGATCTCCGCTCTCTGACCTCTGATCTCCGTCCTCTTTCCCTCACCCCAAGCGGATGCCGGCGGTCAAGATGATCGTAAAATAGAGACCCACTAACACAAAGAGAACACCTGTGATGCGGCGCGCCCAGACTTCGATGGTCGAGAGGGTCTTGTAGACCACGCCAATCCGATGGACGCCAAACGCGACAAAAAAGGAGACACCCACCACTGGAAGTCCGGTCGCTATGCCATAGATGCAGGGAATGAGGAGCTCTGACTTGTGCTGAATCGAGAGCGGGATGATACTGCCAAAATAGATGGCTGCGGAAGTCGGGCAAAAGGCCAAGGCCAGAACGATCCCTAAAAAGAAGGAACCCCAGAGTCCCTGCTTCGCCAGGCGCTCCTGATAACGGCCAGCGGAGACACCGAAAGAGGGAATGGAGATCAACTGAAGCAGGGCCATCCCAACCACGACCAGCAACGGACCCAGCAAGAGGTTCATGTATTTTGACAAGAGGTGAGAGACCTGTGACGAGGCAAACAACCCCTGCAGGATCAGGATGCCCAGGAGCGAGTAAGCGACCATGCGTCCGAGCGTGTAAACCATTCCAGTCATCCAAACGGTCGCAGGCGAATCCACGCGCTTACTGACAAAACTGATGGCTGCAATATTCGTCGCCATGGGACAGGGACAGATGGCTGTCACAATTCCCAGCCAAAAGGCAAGTCCAGTCGCTGTTATCAATTCAACCGTCATTTGTCTTGGAGTCCACTCTGGATATAAGCGATATAGGCTTCTTCATCTCCGACAAGATCCCACACCTTTTCCATCTTCGTAAATGCGCCCCTCTTTTGAATCACGACCACACGCGCATCCAGTTGAAAATCCTTCACATAATGCTCGTTGGCGGGCTCATCGATGTTGACCGCCTTGTACGTCACATTCTTATCCTTGAGCGCCTTCACGGTTAACGCCTCCATCTTATTGCAGGTCGCGCAGCGATGGTTGCCGTAAAAATAATAGACGACGGTTCCTTGCTGGGCGACCGCAGCCGTTCCTGATGCAACAGGACGATTCATCTCACGCATCACCATCAGCCCTAAACTCACGCCGACCACAGCCAACAGGAGGAACGATACAACTTGTTTCACTCGATTGGGAGCCTTCCCGACCACCTCGCCATGACAACCGCAATGAGGCGAATGCTCGGGTTCCAGATGATGTAAAATGTCACCCTCTGACAAGACCTTCCCGGAAGCGACAATTTTGCCATCCACCGCTAACGCAGGAGTCATCATGACACCGGCAGCCGTAATCTCGTCAATATTAGACACTTTTTCAACCGTCGCCTGCAGCCCATGCTGCTGCACGACCTTCTGCACAGCATCATAAAGTTTCGTGCATTTTTCACACCCTGTTCCAAAAATCTGAATTTTCATGCTTTACCTCAATCTGCTACTCAGTTATCAACAGCAATAGATTAAGGTCATTAAACCATTTTCAGCTGAGTATAAGCAATAAAGAAATGGTTAATGTGCAAAAGTTCGTGATGACGTTTCCTCGTTGGGGAGAAAAGTCGTGGCCTTAACAATACAGACACTAGAAAATTTTACCGCAAAAACCGCAAGATAATTTACTCGCCAAAGGCGTATTTCACAAATAATTCTATTAAAACCTGAGTTTTTTAAACCCCTCGCAAATGTCCGCTCCGCCGTCCGTGTATCCACGGGTGAGGCGGGCGTGACATTTGCGAAATATTAGCGGCTTTTGCGGTAAGATTTCCGAGAACTGTGAAGAGCCCGAAATGTTGGGGTGCGACTCATTTCGGGAACCAGTGCGTGGTGCGGTTGGCAATCTTGACCAGATGGAGCATCACCGGCACTTCGACCAAGACACCAACGATGGTCGCCAGCACCACGGGTGATGAGGCACCGAAGAGTGAGATCGCGACCGCAACCGATAGTTCAAAGAAGTTCGAGGCACCGATCATACCGCCCGGCGCTGCGACATCGTGCGGCAAGCAGAGTTTCTTTCCTGCCAGGTAGGCGATAAAAAAGATGAAATAGGTCTGAATAATCAGCGGCACGGCGATCAAGAGAATATGCAGCGGATTATTCACAATGACGTCGCCCTGAAACGAGAAGATCAATACGAGCGTCAGCAGCAGTCCGCCAATTGTCACATTGCCGAATTTGGGAATGAAGCTCTTGTTGAAGTAGTCGAGCCCTTTCGTCTTAATAATATGCACCCGGGTCAGCATGCCGCCCACCAGCGGAATGACCACGAAGAGACCTACCGAGAGGAACAGGGTGTCCCAGGGGACCTTGATGCCGCCGACCCCCAGTAATAAAGCCACGATCGGCACAAAGGCTGGAAGGATGATCAGGTCATTCGTAGCAACCTGCACCACGGTATAGGCTGGATTACCCTTGGTCAGATGACTCCAGACAAAAACCATGGCCGTGCACGGTGCAGCCCCGAGCAAAATAGCACCCGCCAGATAATCCTTGGCCAGCTCAGGTGAAATCAGGTTTTTAAAGACCACATAGAAAAAGAAAGAGGCGATGCCAAACATCGTAAACGGCTTGATCAGCCAGTTGACTGTCCACGTCACATAGAGTCCCTTCGGGTTCTTGCCGACATTCTTGATGCTGGTGAAGTCCACCTTCATCATCATCGGCCAGATCATCACCCAGATCAGCACCGCGATCGGAAGCGAGACATTGGCGTACTCGAATTTACCCAGAAAGGTAGGGATGCCTGGCAAAAAACGTCCAATCAGCACGCCCGCGACCATGCACAGCGCCACCCAAAGGGTCAAATATTTATCAAAAAAACTCATGTCTAATTTCTGTTCGCTTTTCATCGTGTGCTCCTAGTCTATAACTTGAAGAGTTTTTCAACTAATTAAACTAATTAAGCTAATTGGAATTCGTTCAATTCGTTTAATTCGTTGATAAATAAACTCCTCCGTGTTGAAGAAATTACTCCCTGCAACTGCCAACTGCTACTGCCGACTGCCACTTCTCAATCCCCCCGGCAATTTCTCCACAAACGCCCGTATCTCATCTCTCACGCGCCGATAGCACGCGAGCTTCTCCTCTTCCCCCTCGACGAGCTTGGCCATGGCCGGTGGATCCTGAAATCCGACATGAACGACCTTTGCGTCTCCTGGAAAGAAAGGACAATTTTCATCCGCGTGTCCACAAACTGTGACCACAAAATCAAACGGGACATCCAATAACGTATTAACATTCTTCGAGGTCTGCTTCGAAATGTCCACGCCCGCTTCAGCCATGACCTTCACGGCATTCGGATTCAGCCCATGCGTTTCGATGCCTGCAGAATAGGCTTCGATGACATCGCCTTTGAGCGCCCGCGCCCACCCCTCTGCCATCTGGCTCCGGCAGGAATTGCCGGTACATAAAAATAGGATGTTTAGCTTTTTCATCTTATCTCTTCCCTCAAATAGTTTGGAACCACAAAATCCACAAAAAAATCAATTCTCTTTGTCGCGAGCTTTGTCGCGAACTTTGTCGACCAAAAAAACTCTGTGCTCTCTGTGCCTCTGAGAGAAAAAGTTATTCTCTTGTTTGTTCCCGCACGGCAGCCGCCAGACGATCCTCTAACGTGCCTCTTCGATGATGCCGTTATTGCAGGTGATGATGCGCTTTGCGCGTTTCGCCGCCTCCATGGAGTGCGTGACCATGACGATGGTCTTGCCCTGCTCTTTGTTCAGCGCGGTCAAAAAGTCCATCACATCTGCGGAGGTCTGCGGATCAAGGTTGCCTGTGGGCTCATCCGCCAAAATCAACGGCGGATCATTCGCCAGCATGCGCGCCAAGGCAACGCGTTGTTGCTGACCTACGGATAATTCAAATGGCTTATGATCAGCCCTATCAGCCAACCCTACTTTTTGGAGCAGTTTGTCAGCAGCGTCCTCCTGCTCAGCAGGACTTTTACCTGCCAGCATCAAGGCGGCCATCACGTTTTGACGTGCCGTAAGATAGGTGATCAGATTAAAGGTCTGGAAGATAAAGCCAATGGATCTCAGTCGCAGTTCTGCTAGCTCGTTCGGCTTCATGGCAAACACGTCTCGCCCACCCAGATAGACCTTGCCGGAGGTTGGACGCATCATCGCTCCCGCTGTCACCAAAAAGGTTGTCTTTCCTGATCCCGAGGGACCCACAAGGGCTGCAAAATCGCCTTGAGCAATATGGATATTCACGTTATTCAAGCCCGTGACTTTATCCCGGCGAGTCTTGTAAATTTTGTTAACTTGTTCAAATCGAAGCATAAAAACCTCCTATATTTCCTGAATCGCGACGCAGGGGTCGGTCTTGGCTGCGCGCCGTGCAGGAAAGAGTGAAGCGAGCAATGAGATGACCAAAGACAACAAAATCCCGAGGACCATGAGTTTCGGAATGGGCATCACGGGGATATGCGCGATCTTCGGCCCCAGGATAACCGCCATCGCTGTTCCGACGAGTGACCCCAGGATGCCGCCCCCCAGTCCGAGGACCAGCGCTTTAAAGAGAAAGAGCTTCGAGATCAGCGAGGCCTTTGCACCCAGCGCCATCAGCGTGCCGATCTCCCGGCGCCGTTCATAGACATTGGCATACATGTAATTGGCAATGGAGGCACCCCCCACCAAAATAATCACAATAAGGAATACATACGTGAGATTGTGCATCAGTTGATTGGTCGTCCGTTGCGTGGCAACGATTTGAGAAATGGTGACCACCTTTGCATCCGGAAGTAACTTGTTGAGTTTATCGACGAGTCCGCCTGCGATCGCATTGCAGCATCCAACAATCTCGATGGCATTGATGACACGACCTTTTTTAGACAACTCTTGGACCGTATGGAGATGAGCAAAGACACGTCCGTCATCAACGGTTCCCGTCTTGGGCAGCACCTCAATCACTGTAAACGCCTTGCCCAACATCGTGGTCTTACTGCCTTTCGACAGCTTCATCATCTCCCCAAGCTCCGCGCCGACAAGACACTGATCAGGGGCCAGGGTGTCAATGGGCTTCCTCCTCAGCCGCTCTGCAACATTGAACTCGACGATGCTCTTCCTGTCAGAGGCACAGGCCGTCGGCGTATCAAAGACACCGCCTGACCACGCTGCCTTTGCCATAAACTCGTTTTTGGGTAAGATACCAGTAAGGGTAAACTTCCGACCTTCAATTTCCATGGGGACGCTGAGCTTGGGCGACAAGTTATCCACGCCCTCCAACCCCGCCTCGTCTTTTGCAAAGAGGATCTTGTCCACATACGCTTCTGGAATGGTGAACTGATCCGTTGAAAGGTCGGCTTTATAATAATCATCAATGGTCGCTGACTTGGGCAGAATCATAATATTGGCACCCAAGGCATCGACCTGATGCGCCACCTCAAT
Source organism: uncultured bacterium (assembly GCA_903935195.1). Classification (GTDB taxonomy): domain Bacteria; phylum Verrucomicrobiota; class Kiritimatiellia; order RFP12; family UBA1067; genus CAIZQW01. The sequence continues at coordinate 5,507 of CAIZQW010000265.1, read as the reverse complement.
GGCCGAGCGCATGGCGATCGTCTGCACGCTCACAATGGCGGCAATGCCTAAGGTGACAGCCAGCAGGGAGGTCGTGAGCTGGTGTCTACGCTCGGACAATTCAAGCAAAGCAATTGTATAAAGAGTCATCTCTTCCTTTCCATTCCGAATGAATCGATACCTGTTTAGTGGAGGAATCCGCCGGATCCCTCAGGGGGGGGCAGTCTTATCAGCTACTTCCCGTCGAGCAACTGGTTCCACATGCGGCAGAGGCCGTCTTGATGATACTCGCTTTAGTCGCGGCACCCCTAAAGGCCAGGTTGACGATTTTCAGCGGAGGTGCCAGACAGATTAAGACCGACTGTTTCTCATTGGGCGGATCAATTCGGAGTTGCCTCAGAAACGGTGCGTTTTCCGCCTTATCCAGATCAACCCGAAGCACAACGACTTTATTGGTGATACTGCTGTCGCTCAGATAGTCACTGATGGCCTTGTCGGTCTCAACGTTGCCAAGCGTTGTCTTGGACTGGGCCTTGATCAAGACTGATTTTCCATCCAAAAGCGTCTTTCGTACAGCAAGCGGCTGCTCGGGAAGCAGTGCCTCCAGGAGTTTTTCACGTTTCGGCACACGGGTGAAGATGCCGGTCACCACCGTGTTGGATGAGATCACCATCACCAACGGCGTGGGGAGTGTCTCTGCCTCCATTTTAAGCTGCTGAAAGAGACCCGCTAACGTGGGACTATTCACACGCGACGACTGGACAACAACATCCGAACGTCCTGCAAGAGCCTCTCTGACGCCTGCCTCCAGTAGCTCCTGTCCGTCATTCCGATGGAGAATGAGAACCGTATAGGAAGCATTGGTTGGCGCGTAAGCAGACAGGGCTTCTTTTTGGAGCGTCGCTGTTTCAGCCCAAAGTCCACTGCCTGACAGCAGGAGACCACTACAGACCATCATGGACATTTTTAGAAATTGATTTTTCACGATTTATAACTCCTTTGCGTTCCTACACTATTTACACTTACAGCTCGACTCCGCTGAGGTTGTATCGCAACATCCCCCGGAGGAACAACAGCATTCCTCAGCGACGGACTTGCAGGACTGTTCGACGAGGAAGTCGCGCATGGCCGACCCCGCGCCTCGCTCAACCATCTGGCCGATCTCGATCGCCTCTTGAATCAGCTCCTCACTGACCCCTAAACTACGGGCCAGCCCCAGGTGATACTTGACACAGGGTTGGCAATGGGCTGTGACAGAGGCGCCCAGCGCAATCAATTCTTTTGTTTTTTCATCCATGATTGTAGCTCTCCTTTTTGATGATTAACGGGAAACTGGAAACTTGAAACTTGAAAACTTGAAACTTAATCAATCCTTGTAGCCTTGATGAAAGCGTTCAATTTCGGTCCGAGCTCATCAATCAGCTTCTTATAAACTGCGACTTCAGTTGCAGATATAATGTTTCGTCGAAACGCTTTACGCAACCAACACTTAGTCTCTTCAAATGAACCACGGGCATATAGATAAAACTTCCTTCGATCCGCAGGTGTAAATCGCCCATATCCTTCAGCGATATTGGCGGCAATGCTATCAACCGCTCGTATGGCCTGTTGCCCGAGTGTATGTTGAACCTTACCGTCCCATCTGTCATAAGCGAACCAAAGCAAATCAGACAGCTCCTCTGCCAGCCTATAGACATCCAACTCAAAAACTTCCTTCATGCACACCCCAATTTCAAGCTTCCAGTTTCCAGTCTCCAGTCTCCTGTTTCCAGCTTCCAGTTTCAACTTTCCAATTTCAAGTTTCCAGTTTCCAGTTTCAAGTTTCCAGCTTCCAGTTTCCAGCTTCCAGTTTCCAGTCTCCAGTTTCCAGCTTCCAGTTTCAACTTTCCAATTTCAAGTTTCCAGTTTCAAGTTTCAAATTTCCAGCTTCCAGTTTCAAATTTCCAGTTTCCATCCTCACACCATCCCGAAAACCCATCCCACGAGAGTCGCCATCACAACCACGAGGGTAACGAAGGCCACTGTCTTCTTGGGGCCCAGTACACTGTTGATGACAAGCATGCTCGGCAAGCTCAAGGCAGGTCCAGCCAGCAAGAGCGCCAGCGCAGGTCCTTTACCCATGCCCGCGCCCATGAGTCCCTGAATAATCGGGACCTCCGTCAATGTTGCAAAATACATGAAGGCACCGGCGAATGACGCGACGAAATTGGCTTGCAGTGAATTACCGCCGACTGCTTTCGAGACCCATTCCGACGGAATCATCCCCTCTTGGCCGACGCGTCCCAGCAGAAATCCTGAGGCTATCACACCGATGAGCAGCAGCGGGAGGATCTGCTTCGCAAATGACCAGGACGACTCGAACCAGGCTCCGCCTTCGCCCTTATCGGTCGCGGTGAGCCACGCCAGTCCCAGCGAACCCACGGTGAAGCCTGCAATCGGATTGAACCCCGTCAGAATGACTGTCCCAGATGTAATGGCTGCCACGAGTACGACCTTCCAGGCGCAGATCTTGAACCAGGCCACCAGCATGACACCCAGCCCAGCTGCAAAGAGCGTCGTCAATTGCCACTTCAGACTAAAGAGCGTGAACCATAGACCTGCAGATTCCTCCGGCTTGCTGAAGTTTGCAAAGACTAAAATCAGCACCATCATGGCGAAGTAGAGGGAGGTCTGCCAGAGCGGACGTCCCCCCTGCTCCTCAGCCATCTGAAGGGCGGCAGCGGCTTTTGCAGCCTCTTCCTTTCGGAACATCAAGTGCATTGCATAGCCGATGACCACACTGAAGAGCACAGCACCCACGGCACGCGCAAGTCCCAGCTCCATGCCCAGAATCCGGGCGGTCATGATCATGGCCAGTACATTGATCGCAGGACCGGAGTAGAGAAACGCGCAGGCGGGTCCGAGTCCAGCGCCCATGCGATAGATACCTGTAAAGAGCGGAAGGATCGTGCAGGAGCAAACCGCCAAGATGCTGCCTGAAACAGAGGCCACGCCGTAAGCCAGCAATTTATTCGCCTGGGGTCCGAGGTACTTCATCACGGAGGCTTGGCTGACAAAGACCCCGATCGCGCCAGCGATGAAGAAGGCGGGGACCAAGCAGAGGAGCACATGTTCCTGCGCATACCACTTGACCAGATACGCCGCTTCGAGCAGCGCATGGTCGAACCGTTGCTGGCCGACAGGAAGCATGTAGCAGGCGATAAAGCCAACCACAATCCAGACAAGCCATTTCCACTCTGTTTTCCAGTTCATTGTTATCTCTTCTTCAAACGTGTGTCAAGGCAATCGAGCATGGTCGCAATACAGGTACACGACAACGTGTAATAGACTGATTTCCCGCGTTTGTCGTCCAGGACGATCCCAGCCTGCTTCAAAACGGACAGGTGCTGGGAGATCGTTGAGAAGTCAACGCCTACCTCATCTACAAACTCGCAGACACAATGCTCCTTACCATCCGCCAACTGGCGCACGATCCAGAGTCGCGTGGGATGTCCCAGCGCCTTAAAAAATTCAGCCTGCTCTTTGTGTTCAGCTCGTTTAAATGGTTTCACGCTCTACCTCGTACGTTTTGTCATTTGGCAATTTACCAAAATGATGACAAATTGTCAATGGGAAGTCACAGAGGAGTAGTTTTTAACACGGAGTCGTCCGCCTACGCTGTAAGCTACGGCGTGACAGGCGGAGAACACGGAGGAGTATTTTTCCCCGCAGAGGCGCTGAGGCGCAGAGGAGATTTTACGACCTGTCTTCGCTAAAGCTACGCCAAGGCAGGGCAGGATGAGAAGGATTGAGAATTTTTACCGCAGAGAACGCATAGAACACAGAGAATAGAGTTGTACATTTGATTACGAAACAAAGAATTTAGATGTTGATCTTTGAGATCTTTGCGTTCTTTGTGGTTAAAATAAATCAAGCTATAGACACGCAGCATTGCTCGCCACCGCAACAGCCGTTGGAGCGGCCCAGCATGGTATTCAAGATTCCGACTGCGCAGCCCACACCATTCTGCACAAAAATGGCCCCCACGGGACAGTTACGTGCGCAGGCGCCGCATTCCATGCAGGCATCGCGCGACACGATAACTGCTTTTCGGTTGTCGAGCTGAAAAACAGCATGCGGACAGACTTCCAGGCAACGTCCACAGCCCGCGCAAAGATCTCCATCTAAGCGTAAGGTCACCACATTTTTAAGGTACTGCATATTCATACAAACTTCTCAGATGAAACGTGACACAAACCATCCCGCAAGGCCACAAAAAGCAAGGCCCCCTTGCATCGGCAACGCCCAGCGCATTTCACGTCGCACGCCCGAGGCCGAGGTATAGGGTGTACACCCTGTAAACATGAGGCTGAGAAAGGAGCATGTCGCCACACTGAGTAACGCGACCGAAAGGGCGGCCACATTACCAAAGGGCCAGAACCACGCAAGGGCCAACCCCAACAGGAGTCCGGCAGCCAAGCCCTTCCAGGCAAAGGCGCGTCCGGGCAACCACGGCAAGAGCACGGGGATCAGAACAAGACCCGTCACAAAATTACTGCCAACCGCGAGGGCGATCCAGGGTCCCTGTTCAACGATATCTCGGGTCCCCTGTTGACCAAGTCCCGCAGAAGCCACAAACAAGAGCAGGAGCAAGAGGGCCTGCGGAAATCGCTGAACCAGTTCCACAGGGGTCACCGCCAGTCGCTCCCCCAACGAAAACCCAATCCGTCGCATCTGCGGTTCAGCCTTCATGCCTGCGTTCAAAAAAGCTGGTAAATCGCATGCATAGACAGGCCCATAAACAACCTTGAAGCCGGTACGTTTCAGCACCTCATGTGCGGCAACCCCGGGCGCCCCCAACTGAGGCACCACGACCACGCGATGCGTCACCTGTTGCGCCATCTGTGTCTCATGGAGGCGGTTGACCAGTTCATCGGTTCCAAAGGTCCCCTTGCCAGCCGCACACCAGACATTAATGCCTTTCGTGTCTAAGACCAGAATCCACGCTGCAATCCCCGACAAGGCACGACGGAGGTGATCAAAAGAGAGTTTGTAGTTCGACGTCACAAGGATTGGGGAGTCCGCGGTCGGCGCATGCATGGCATAGACGCCAGGCGGAATGGAATAGGTGTTTCGATAGACACACCAGCGCACAGCAAACGCGCCCCTGTAATCGCGCCACGACCACGAGGGCAAAACACTGGGAATCGCTTGAGTCAAAGCTAGATTCTCTGTGTCAAAAGTCATTGTCCCCTCCGTTGTTACGCTTCAGTATAGTACAGCCTCTTTCTTCACGTCAATCTTAAGTATGGAAGACAGGAGTCAGAAGTCAGAAGTCAGGAGTCAGAAGACAGAAGACAGAAGACAGAAGAGCGGGAACAAGCAAGGCAGGTTTTTTTAACACGGAGTCATCCGCCTACGCTGTAAGCTACGGCGTGACAGGCGGAGAACACGGAGAAGTATTTTTACCGCAAAAACCGCGAAGAATAGGGCGGCTAACTCATCCGCCTCGCCCATGGATACATGGACGGCGGAATGGTTAGCCGCCC
>CAIZQW010000264.1 GCA_903935195.1 uncultured bacterium | reverse complement strand
TCAGCGTAATGGACTTTCGTGTTGCAGCATCAGGGAAGGTAATAGCTTCTCCTGCTGCGGGTTGGCTATTGCTCTGCCAGTTTGAATCCGTCTCCCAACTGTTGTCTGTGGACCCCGTCCATACGGCAGCAAACAGTTGCCCAACAGCCAGAAAAGACATCATCGTTAAATGCAGATTATACGACCTTCTCATGTGACTCCTCATTTCATATTCACAGAAGCCCTGCTCTGGGCCTTTTTAAAGACCGTAGTATGCCAGATGTGCAGCGTGCTGTCTTGTCGGGTAAACTACGTACGAGGAGGAGGAGCCGTCCAACCCCTACTCAAAATAATTGCCTGCGAATTTTTTACGCTTGTCGGGCTTCTTGGATACAAACACGGTATCGCCCAGATCGAGTTTTTTAATGTGCCGTGCATAGACAGCCCAGGCGGGCAAGTTCACGAACATGGAGAATTCCGGATACTTCGCTGGTTCTTCAGGGACAACCAGTTCGGCGCGTGAATTAGGATTGCCCCCTGGAAATATGAAGGTGCATCCGCGCAGCGTCACATCCTCGATCAACTTATCCGGCAAGCCTGAGATGACAATCGGCAGAACATCCTTCGCACGGATGGGCGGGCCTTCGATCTCGAATCCCGCATCAGGTTTTTTATCCGCTATTTCAGCATGGAGGCGATTAATTTGTATCCCTTTAATGCTTCCTCCCGTATTGCTCCGAGAGCCCAAACGTACAAAGAGTCCATTGCCCACATTTCGGGCCCGAACATCCGAAACAACAACATCCGAGATGTAGCTGCCGTCCACACTCTCAATCGCAATAGCGGAACGGAAGGTATCGTAGATCTCGATATTTTCAATGCGGATGTTCCTGAAGACCCCTGCCGACGCTGTCCCGAATTTAATGGCGCTCCCACTGGAGCGAATGGTACAGTCCCGAATAATGATGTTCTCGTTTATCCCCGTCAAGGAGTGGGATTTCAGGCAAATACTGTCGTCTGCTGAATCAACAAAACAATTTTGCACCAGCACGTCGCTTGTGTCGCACAAATCAATCCCATCATTGTTCCAGAAGCCGCGTCCAATAATCCTGACACCCTCAATCTTGACCCCCTTGCAATAGTGATAGGTGTTCATCCAGCAGGCACCGTTGCGCATTTCAATACCTTTGACCACCACATTGGTGCAGGCATGGAAGGAGAGCAGGTGCGGCCGTTCACGCTCGTCAGGTCTCGGATGAACAGGTGGCGCCTTAAACCAGCTCACACGGTCAAACTGGTTGGATAGCGCCATGCCCTGCATGATATCCCAGACCAGCGCACGGCCACGTCCGTCAATAATACCCTTGCCGCAGACAGTCACATTCGTAGCCCCTACTGCACCGATAAAAGCCCTGAAGCGCTTCAAGGAGTAGTCCGAACGGTTTGTTGAGGCCAACACAAGCGAGCCTTCAGCGAGTTCAAGGGTCACATTGCTTTTGAGTTGCAGTTGGCCAATGACGTGTGTTCCCTTATCAAGCCGGACGACACCGCCACCCTGTTCAGCTGCGACATTGATGCGGGCCTGAAGCACGCGCGTCTCTTCTGTTGCAAAGGCCGGGAGCGCCAAGGAGGCAATAGCGCAAGCATACAAAAGATAGCCGAGTTTAAGACGCCCTGTTAATTTCAAAATACTGTATTCTCCTTGCTGTGTCATCGGATCACTCCACTTCTACTTGATAAAAATTATCTTTAATCATTTCAGATTATTTGATTTTTGTCATGTCGGTCAAACTACGGACAACGCTTAGCGATTATCGGTCATATATTTGGCAATGGC
>CAIZQW010000263.1 GCA_903935195.1 uncultured bacterium | reverse complement strand
ATCCTGAGGGTTGCGCTGCCATCTTGGGATGGCAGCAGGCTTCTTTTCTCTCCCTCAGGATGCCCTCTTTTCCACCCCCGCCGTCCACAACTTCTGGAAATTTCTCCCGGGCGGCGGGGTCATTTCATTAGTCATAAGGCGGTGAATTTCGTCGCGGTCGGGAGCGTGGGCGGTAAGCTTGCGCCCGGTGCCCGGGGTATCCTGGAAGGTAACGGCTTCCTCGCTGATGATTAGTTCATGGGCCTGGTTAGTGCGATCAATGGGCCGGGTGCGGGTAGCTACCGGGGCGAGGGTGTCCTTCCAGCGGGTAATAAGATAGCTACTTTTGCTTGGCTTGAGATTGTAGGCGTATTGGAAGTCGCTGACGGAACGGGCATAAGCGTGGAGGGTGTGTTGGCCTTTGGTGGCCCCGCAATGGAGGTTTGCGGGGGCCTAGGGGAAAGTATGAAGGCTGGAGGATGAAAGTAGAAGGAACCACTACTTTTTCAGCCTTCAGCCCTCATCCGTCGTGGGTGGCGTGGGCGATCTTATGACCGTCGGCCGCCCAGACTTCCCCACCCTGGAGTTCGGGCAAGACGGCGAGGAGGTCGCCCAGGGCACGCCGGTTGGGAAGTTGGTTAGTGCGCCGGTGCCGGGCGAGGTCTTGCGTCAGGGCGAGTCGCCGCAGACTGGATATGGAGGCGAAGTAGTTACTGCGGGTTAGTTCGGGAACCTGGGGAATGGCCTGCGTTTGGCGGAAGTCGCGGCCGGTGGCGGAGGCTTGGAGGGCGCGCATGACACTCAAGATGGCGAAGGTGCTATCCTCCAGGCAGTAGCATGGGCGGGTAAGGCCCGCCGTTTCCAGAATGACTCTAAGGGGCGCGCAGAAGCCGTCGATGAGGAGCCGTTGCACCGTTTCCGGAGGGAGGAGAACGACGGTGTTATGAGTGGGCCGGTGGGGTTTAAGGCTTGGTATTTGGAAGTATTGGACATTACCCATAGCCTACGCGCAAACCATTTAGGAGTAAAACTTTATCTGGCTTGGAGGCGAAATATGTAAACGCCGGTCGAAAAGTGTGGCGGGGGTCAGATGCCTGACGGGGCGGGGACTGCCTAGCAGCCTGTTGAAATAATCGCGTAAGAGCAGAAGATTTGCATAGCCTAATGTGGCAGATAAGGCACAATAGGGGCGTGTTCCAAGCGCAAGCCTTGGCTCCGCGGGAACTCTTCCTCGCGGCTTCTGCGTTGGTGCGGCCCGCCACGACCCCGTTTTATGCCAAACTCGACCAGACCCTCAATGCCTCCGCCTTTGCGGCCCACGCCCGGGCCCTGTGTGCCCCGGCCTATTCGGAAACTGGCCACGGCCGCCCAGGGATTGATCCGGTCGTCTATTTCAAAATGCTCATGGTCGGTTGCTTCGAGGACCTCGCCAGCGAACGTGGGATGGCCGAGCGTTGCAATGATTCCAGCTCCCTGCGGGCTTTCCGGGGCTACGAGCTGACCGAGACGACCCCGGATCATTCGCGTTGGTCCATCATCCGCCAACGGCTGGGCCAGGAGATTTATGACCAAGTCTTTATCCTCATTCTGAGCGCCTTGGAGAAGCACGGCCTGCGCAAAGGCCAGCACCTCGGGATTGAGGCGGCGGTCATCGCAGCCAATGCGGCGCTCAAGACCCTCGTCCACCGCAATACGCACGAGGCGTATTGGGAGTAGGTTCAGCGCTTGGCCAGCGAGCATGGGATTGATCCCCAGAATACCGAGGCGGTGCGGCCGTTTGACCGCAAACGGCCCAAGACGATGAGCAATGAGGAGTGGGTCAAGCCGCATGATCCCGACGCCAAGATTGGGCGGACCAAGGCTGGGGCCACCGACATGATCTACCAACCGGAACATACAGTGGATTTGGATACCGGCGCGATTGCGCAGGCGGCGGTCCGGTTGGGACATGAACCCGATGCGCAGGATTTGAGTCTGCAGGTGCTCCAAGCGCAAGCCAACATCAATCAGGCGCAGGCGGCGGCCGCGGATGCCTTGACCGTCCAGAGCGCTACCGGCGCCAAAGGCTACCACGCGGTGGGGGAGCGGAAGCAGTTGCCGGCCGAAGGCATTCGCCCCGTCATTGCCGATCCGGTCAAGCATCGGAAGCTGGAGCAGCTGGATAAAGAAGGGGCCTAAGTGGTGCGCAAAGCCAAGTGGAGCGCTGGCAGTAAGTCGGGCAAGGCATTGCGCCGCCGTCGAGGGATGCACCTGGAGCGGAGTTTTGCCCACATTCTGGATGCGGGCGGAGCGCGGCGCACGACCTTAAGCCGAATCCATGTAGTTGAAAAGATGCCACCGAATGGGGAATGATGGGGGGTAGATGAAAACAACGCAATCGGCGGGCACACGCCCGGATCACCAAACGGTGGCTGAGACCTT
>CAIZQW010000262.1 GCA_903935195.1 uncultured bacterium | reverse complement strand
GCAAGGATGCTGACTGGGACTATTTTGGTTTTGATATGAAGAACAGCCCGTATAAACTCAGGCCTGCAGGCGCTCCTGCCAAGGAAGAGACCGGCAGTGCCGAGGCAGATCCTGCTGCTACGCCCAAGGCGAAGAAGGACGGCAAACCTGAACCCGCCTTCACCTTCACGGTGCCAGAGGCCTTGGCAAACTGGACCCTGCCTGACTTTGATGTGAAGAAGGCGGGCTGGAAGAGCGGGCCTGCTCCGTTCAGCCTGAAGATTGATGAAAACGTGCCGTCAAACCTGACATGGCTCGCTAAGTATCCACTCTATCCGCTCAAGCGTCCGCTGCCGAAGACGATCATCGAAAATGATGCGCTGCTGATGCGCAAAACGATTGACGTGCCAGCGTTGAAGGCGGGTTACCGTTACCGTATTCGCGTGGAGGGCAGTATCCATGACAACTCCGGTGAAGGCTTTGCTGTGTATGTCAATGGCAAACTCCTCGGCGAGATCAAGACAGGCGTGACAGGTTGGCGTAAACAGGGGCTTCGGGGTGTGAAGCTCGAAAACGACGCACTGCAGGCCCTCAAGGGTGGTAAGATGACGATCGCTGTGGCCAACTTCCCGATGAGCAACTGGAGTCCGGACGGTTTTCTTCCATTCTTCAGGCCGTTGAGCGTCTGGGTGGAAGAGCAGAAACTCCCGGTGTTGGAATAGTAAAAAAAAAGGAGCCCAAATGAAAGACCTCAAACGCGATGCCCTCTTGATGTTGTTCGTTCTGACAGCCTGCTGTTCCGCTCAGGCGCACATGTTCGGTCCGACCGGCATACACGGGAATCTCTCAGGAAAGACAATTGTTGTTACCCATGTTGACCCGCTGGGACCGGCCGGAAACGGGCTGGTCAAGGCGGGGGATGTGATCATCGGGGCAGGCGGCGGCGATTCCGAACGGGCGCCGCAGGCTCTCTTCAAGGAGAACGTCCGGTACGAGTTTGCGGACGCCATCGACGCGGCCGAGACGGAAAAAGCTGGCGGCAAGCTGGCGCTTTTGCTGAAAGGCGAAAAGCGGGTCGTTCTGCAATTGAAGGTGCTGGGCAGCTACAGCGATACCGCGCCCTACAAATGCCCCAAGAGCGATGCCATCATTACACAGGCCGCCGAGTACCTGGTTAAATCCGGCCAGGCCGAGGGGGGTCTGCACGTGGGCTTGCTGGGCCTGTTGGCCACCGGGGAAAAGAAATACATTGACGTTGTCAGGGACACCGTGCGGGGCTGGGCTCCCCCGGACATGTCCCAGTTAATGGCTGCAATCAAGGGCGACACGGACATGGGCTACGTGGCATGGTATTGGGGATATAATTGCATCATCCTTGGGGAGTATTATCTCTTGACTGGCGATGACTCCGTGCTGCCCTCACTCACTGCCTATTCCGTTGCCCTGGCCATGGGGCAGGATGCGGGGGGGCTTTGGGGCCACCGCATGGCATCCGCGGCTCGCAACGGACGGCTGCCGGGCTATGCCCAGATCAACCAGACCAGCCTGACCTGCTTCATGGGGATGCTGATGGCGCAGAAATGCGGGGTCAAGGATCCCAGGCTGGCGCAGGCCATCGACAGGACCCATGCGTTTTATGCCAGCTTCATCGGCAGGGGCGCATTGAATTACGGCGTTCACGGCCCCAATACAAAAACGTTCAATGAGAACGGCACAAGCGCCTCATTGGCCCTGGACATGGCCCTGAAGGGAGACGCGAAAGGCGCGGCCTTCTTTTCGCGCCTTGCCGCAACATCCTATGACGGCCTGGAGACTGGGCATTCAACCTATTATTTCAACGTGTTGTGGACGCCTTTGGGCGCCAGCGTGTCAGGTCCCGAAGTCACGAGGCAGTTCTTCAAGAAGTCCCGCTGGCTGCATACCCTCTACCGTTCCTGGAACGGCGGTTCTACTTTTGACGGCGGAGAATCCAAGTCGGGCAACAGTACCGGGTCGCATCTGCTTGCCTACTGCCTGCCGCGCCGCAAGCTTTATATAACCGGCAGGAATGCCGACGAGTCGATTTGGCTGAAAGGACAGGCCGCAACCGACGCGGTCGAACTCAGCAGGATCGATTACAAAAACAAAAGCGCGGATGAACTGATCGCGCTTTTCGGGCATGCCATACCCCAGGTGACGCGCGCGGCCGTCTGGACGCTTCGTGAAAAGAAGGGCGAATTCATTCCGCGGCTCGTGAAAATGATGAAGGAGGGTAGCCGGATTGAAAAGCAGAACGCCATCGGTTTCTTCGGCTATGGATGCCCGAAGGAGATTGCGCTGGCCCGGCTGGATGATTTGGGAGCCGTCCTGCGCGATGCCCGGGAAGATCCCGAAGTGCGCGCCGCCGCGGCCGGCAGTTTGTCGTTCCTGGGCGAACCCGCGTATAGGTATTATCAGGACTTCCTCAAATTGATTGTCGCTGATGAGCCCGGGGACCGCTTTGGCGATGTGGACTGGTCGGTTGCGGGCAGCATGGAAGCCCTTTGCAAGGATCCCTTTAAGGCCGGGCTTGTCACGGATAAGGGACTGTTCTACAAGGCGGCACTCAAGCTGGCAGACAACAAGCGCCAGCATGTGCGCGCCCATGCCATGAGGATGCTCGCAGGCATGCCGCTCGAAGATTTTCATATCGTGGCTGACAAGGTCATGCACGTGGTCAGGGATGATGACCCAACGTACCATTCGTACCATAGCCCCGGCGGGCCGGTCGCCAGTGGCATCACGGTCTTAGCAAACCTGAACATCGAAGAAGGCATCCAGTGCGCGTTGGATATCAATAAGGTCCAGTCGGGCAAAGCGTCGTTCAAACTTCGCGCGATTAAAGACTCCCTGAGACTTTACGGCGCCAATGCCAAGCCGGCGCTCGAGAAACTCAAATCGCAGCCCAACGACGCCTGGGACGCCATGCTCAAGGCCATAGCGGACCAGAAACCCCGCAAGCTGATTTCGTTTGAAGAAGCAAAGAAGGTTGGGGCGAGTCGTGTTCAGCCGTAAGAACGACAGGCTAACGGCTTCCGCGGGCACGGTCATCTTGTTCCGTTAACGTGACGCGAGAGATATCCAGCGTGCGGTGCTTCGGCGCCGCACGCTTTTTTAGTTCAAGGTGGCGCAGACATCCTGCCCAATACCGCTAACTTTTCATGGCGCTTAAATTTTTTAACTCGCTCTATTGCAAAAGCTAGTGGCATTTATAATGCATGTTCACAAGAAATTTCAGCTTCGTGCG
>CAIZQW010000261.1 GCA_903935195.1 uncultured bacterium | reverse complement strand
TTGCGTTGCGCCTTTCGGTCGCGTAGGTTTTTTCAAGGATGCTATGTGGTGATGAGGCGTCTCTTGAGTGGTCAGCTCATGATACTCGAGTGCTGTGAAATAGCAGATGACGGAGCGATCAAAAGAGACTTGTGTCGTCTGCAAGAGTTCGACAGGGGAGATCGGCGGCATAGCGCCAAGCTCCAGATAATAGACGATATGGGGCATCTTGGTTGATTGATAGTCATCGAGCTTAAGCATCTGCGCGAGCTTACTGTCCACAAGCATCTGCAACAGCTTGCCCCCAGATAACGTGGACGGTGCCCCAGTAGCATTCCGCACGCCAACAAGCAGACGTATCAAGCGTGGCTCTGATAGCCACTGCACATTCGGCAAATCTGCTGACGGTTTCTTCAGCCTCTCGCCTAGCTCAGCTAAGATGCTCGTCCACAGGGATGATTGGATGTTTTGTTTCATAGGCAAAATAGAATGATACTCTCTGATAAGTTATTAATAACTTATCAGAGAGTATCATTCAGTCTGCAACTGTGCAAGCCTATTCGTGCTCATCATGCGAGAAAAAAAAGAACCACTTAATATAATGTCTTTATTGATACACTGAATATCTGTTACATGTAACTGATATTCAGTGTATCAATAGTCTAGCTATTTAGCAAGTTTATTGTGCGCATTCTAACTCAGGAACGCACTTTCCACCCCTCCTGTTGCCAACTGACAAAGAGCTTCTAGTAGAGGCAACGTGTAAGGATTTCTTACACGTTCAAATCGAAGGCGGGCGGAGCCACCGAACAAGTAACAGGACAAGTAGCAGGGCAAGTAAGCCAGGAGGTTTTGGCATTATTGAGAACATGCCCGTATGAAAAGAACAGGGCTGATTTAATGCATACGCTGGAGCTGAAGGGACGGGATAATTTCCTCAAAAAATATCTAGAGCCTGCACTTGCTCTTGGCGTGATTGAAATGACCCAGCCGGACTCGCCCAGAAGCCCGACTCAAAAATACCGTCTCACCCCAAAAGGTCAAGCGCTCCTCACCTCTCTCGTTAGTGTCAGCAAGCCTTAATCCCGAAACAACGGAGGACTCAAAGACCACGAGACTGAGAGACTCAAAAAGGTCTTTCCCGTCCTTCAGTCTTCCCTTGGGGTCTCGGAGTCTTCACGTCTTTGCGTCCTCAATCAGCACTGCACGTCCCGCACCCCTCGCAGCGCCACGTCGGGCGCTCTTGGATAATCACAGTGCGCTCCTCACAGCACGGCTCACAATAAAGCCGCGCAATAACCTGACCTAACTTGTATTTCATGCGCTTATGCTGCCGCAGGAGAGAGGCAAATGCAAGGGAGAAGTTAAATCTAAACGCCACAGATAATATGCTGAATCCGATTTGGACGTGTAGCTATAATTTGTGAGAAGTTCTTCTTTAGATATTGGCCCTAAGAAAGAGCCAAATGTATAATGTCAAAATATGCCCCCTCTAATCACCCTTCAAAACATTCTGCAACAACCCTCATTTGCGAGTTGCTAAACAGCGTTTTAATCAGTAAAATTTTTGACAATTGATTACTGATTGGTGATCAAGGGTCAGTACGCAAAAGGCCAAGCCTAAAGATAATTTTACGAATGAAAACCCTCCAACAAATTCAAGAACATCGGCTTCAGATACCCATGACCGTTTCATGGTATCTCTCAGATATTGGACGCGCTCAGGGCCTGCAAGATCTTTTTAAGCGTCAGTCGCCCCAACGCCTCAAAGTACTGAGGGAACATGCTATCGCGCAGAGCGTCGTCTCGTCCAATCGCATCGAAGGCGTGGAGATCGACCAGGCACGTATAGGCACAGTGGTCTTCGGCCATCCTGCGCTTAAGGACCGGGACGAAGAGGAGGTCGCAGGATACCGCGATGCCTTGAACCTCATCCATGAACGTGGCGCAACGCTTCCTGTTTCGGAAGAGACCATCCTCAACCTGCACAAGCTTTGCCGTAGGCAGATCTGGGATGCAGGGCAATATAAGGACAAGCCCGTCGATATCATTGAGCGTCTGTCCAACGGTGATCAGCGCATCCGTTTCCGCAGTGTTTCACCGGACGAGACGCCTGTTTTTACGCGGAAGCTTGTTGACCTGTGGTCCGATCTGGTTCGCGAACGTACCGTTTCTCCCCTGATCTTGTTGGCTGCCTTCAACCTTGACTTCCTCTGTATCCACCCCTTCCGAGATGGCAATGGCCGAGCTTCACGCCTGCTACTGCTCCAGACATGTTACCTTGCAGGCATCGACGTCGGCCGCTACGTTAGCCTTGAGCGCCTGATTGAGGACAACAAGGAGCGTTATTACGAGACCTTGGAACAAAGCTCCAAAGGCTGGCATGACGGCAAGCACGATCCCTGGCCGTACATCGGTTACCTGCTCTACATTATCAAGAAGGCGTATGACGAATTTGAGGAACGCGCCGGAGAGATCGCCGCTCCGCGAGGGGAGAAGACCGAGCTGGTCGAGCTGGCACTTCAAGCCTTGAAGGGCGAGTTCTCCGTAACAGACATAGAAAGACTCTGCCCGAATGTCAGCCGCGACATGATCCGGCACCTGCTGCGTAACCTCAAAGAACAAGGCCTCGTTACTTGTGTCGGACGCGGCCCCGGGGCTAAATGGAGAAAAGAGGGTAATACGCGCTAAAAGAGTATAAAAGAGAGGGTAACAATATGTTTGACGTTCAACTTTAGACCCTCTAGCCCCGTTCCAGTTTGGAAACACAAAAAACAACAGGAGGTATGACATGCGTGCAATTCCAATGAAGAATAAGGTTGGTGACAAGCGGATCCGGGGATTCATGTGGGCAGGAACAGGCAAGGCCTGGACAAAGAAGGAAAACTACTTCCAGCTTGAAAGTGACACCCTTGTCTCTGTTGCGCTCGTGAGTCCAATGGGTCAGTTTTGGATCAGGTGCAAAGGTGGCACCTGCACGGTGACGCAGTACTCCGCCAAGAAAAAGCTCTTGGGCACAACGCTTATTGCCCTTCCTGGCGGGAAAAAGAAATAGGGGCTGACCCCTTTACGCCAGCATCTGATTGGCGGAAGCCAAACGATAAAGGATAAAATATGAACTTGTCAGAGTGTGAAGAGGAAACTAAAAAAGTCGTGGTAACAGACATCAAGAT
>CAIZQW010000260.1 GCA_903935195.1 uncultured bacterium | reverse complement strand
GCCGCTGATGTCGCCCTCCACCGGAGGCAGGGCCGTCCAGGTTATGCCGTCCTTGCTCTCGGCGAAACCGAAGCCGCAGGGCCGGTATTTGACCTTGCCCGGATCGGGATCGGCCGTGAAGTAGCCGTAGAGGCTGCCGTCGGGGCGCTGGACCGTATCGATGCAGTCCCACCGACCCTTCTCCTTGTACCAGCGCGTGTCCTGGACGAACCTGTACTTCTCGTCAACCTTGGTCCAGTTGACCAGGTTCGAGGACGTTGCGAACATGATATCCTGCTTGTCACCGAACCACTCGGAGTAGTTGATCACCCAGGTGTGGTTCCGGGCAAAGTCAGGTGACTTCCAGATGTGGCCGGTTCCCATCCATGTCACGCCCGCGCGGGGCTTGATCATGACGCCCTGCTGGGTCCAGTGTACGCCGTCCTCGGAGAGTGCCAGCTCGTGGCCATCCCATCTGTTGAAATGTCCGGCGAGGTAATACAGGTAATACCTGCCCTCGTGGAAATACGCCCAGGTATCCCAAATCTGCCCGACGCGCCGGGGCGTGAAGAAACCCGCCTGGACAGTAGCGTACTGGCTGACCGGCTCGACGGTAACCAGCATGTACTGGTCGTTTCCGTCCAGGCGCAACTTCCCGTCAACGATCGTCGCTCCGTTCTGCAGGTATCCTTTCGGGTAGTGGTTCATGCAGTCCTGGACCGACCCGCCTTCAAAGGTCCACATCCCCCACGGCTTCACGTCGCCCGGCTTGCCGGGGGTCAGCGCCTTGATCTGGTCCGGGGCCAGCGCGCGGTCGTAGAGCCGGACTTCCTCGATGTCGCCGTTGAAGAAACCTGTTTCGCTTCCCGCTCCCGCCCGATAGCGGGCGCCGATCAGGATGTCGCCCCGCCGTTGAAACGTCTCCCGCCCGCCGGCCTCGTAGTCTGCGTAGGGCTGTCCGTCACGGTAAACGGTGATATGGTTCCCCGCGTAGACGACGGCCATTTGCACCTGCTGTCCGGGTGCTGCAGTTTCCGTTGGCCAGGCCGCCTGGTTTTTCTCCGTTCGCCGGAAGTTGTCACTCCCCGGCATCCAGCGGCCGCGCACGATCTCGCCCAGCACCAGCGCATCGAAGCTTGTTCCCTGCATCAACGCGACGACGCCGGAGCCCTGCTGTTCCAGATTGGCCGGACTGACCCACGCCACCAACGTCTTGTCCGTCACGGCAGCCGATGGAGCCGACGCCTCCTGCGTAAGCCCCGACAACGCCATCACGCCCACAACCATCCCTGTCATCATCTTCAGTGTTATTCTCATGATAAGACTCCTCCCCTGTTCAATCGATTCCCAGTTTCTTCTGAAGCGCCTCCAGGGAAACACCCCTGGTTTCCGGCATCACTTTCCAGACAAATACAGCCTGAACCAACATGCAGATCGCAAAGAAATAGAAACAGCGCGCCGGGCCAACCGACGGATGGGCCGCTGCCGGTGGAAAGGCCTGCGATACCAGGGCACAGGACACCCAGACGGCAAAACTCCCCAACGCCTGCCCCTTGGCCCGGACCCGGTTCGGAAAGATTTCCGAAATATAGACCCAGATGACCGCGCCCGTGGATGGACCGAAGAACAGCAGATAGGCAATGAAGAGCCACATGATACTGCCCGAAACACTCTCCCCCGGCTGCATCCGCGAAAACACATATCCAACACCGCCAAGCGCCGCCGCCATTCCTACAGAACCAGCCATCAGCAACTTCCGACGACCCAGTCTATCGATTAAAACCAGACCGATCATCGTACCGATGACCAGCATGATCCCGATAGGGACCGACTGCAACAGCGCCGTCTTCGTATCGCTTCCGCCCATCGTAAACACCTTGGGTGCATAGTAAAGCAAGGCGTTGATACCGGAGAACTGGTTGAAAACGGCCAGCATCAGGGCGGTGATGATCGGAATCGCCATTGAGCGCCGCCACAGATGGGCATGCGCCGCATCGAAATCACCATGCATGGAGTCGACAATTTCCGCGAGCGTCTCGTCCGTCTGCGCGCAGCCCAGCGAATCGAGCGTCCGGCGCGCTTCATCAAAGCGCTTCCGCTCCACCAGCCAGCGCGGGCTCTCTGGAATTCGGAACAACAACACCAGAAATGCCAGCGCAGGCACCGCCATCATCAACAACATCCAGCGCCATTGCGCCATCGGGCTGGCCGGGTCATCCGCAATCAGCGGACAGAGAGCAACCACATAATTTGAAATATAGGCCAGACAGATGCCGAAGCAGACGTTGAACTGCTGCCAGCCGACAAGCCGGCCCCGCATCTCCGCCGGCGCGATTTCCGCGATGTACATCGGCGAAACCACCGACGCCCCGCCGACCGCGATCCCGCCCAGGAAACGGAAAAACCAGAAGGAGTAAAGATCCCACGCCAAGCCGCTGCCGATGGCCGAGACCAGATAAAACACCGCTAACATGAGCAAGACCCGTTTGCGCCCCCACAGGTCAGTAGGACGTCCCACAGCCAACGAGCCTGCCATCGTCCCGAGCAGTGCCGTGGCGACGGTGAACCCCAGCATCGCTTCAGTGAGTTTGAAATAGTTCTGCAAATCCCCGGTGGTGCCTGAAATCACCGCCGTATCGAACCCGAATAGCAGGCCGCCCAGTGCCGCTACAATTGTGCTGTGATAAAGTTTGGAGACGTTACTTTTCATTTTTTAACCCCGATAGTCACGCGCGGTCTCATACAGCGCAAAGAAATTCTCCACCGGCACATCGCTGGTGAAATGGTTGGAAGGCGAACAGATATAGCCGCCACCCGGCGCATAGTCACGGAGTCGCTTGAGCGTTTCCGCCACGGTCTGTTCGCGTGTGCCCACAAGTGCCTGCTGCAGATCGATGCCGCCGTGGAACACCAGTTCGCGGCCGAACTCACGTTTCAATTCGGCGGAGTCCATCTCGAAGGCCAGCGGCTGCAGTGCGCTGAGCACCTCCACCCCCGCTTCAAGCAGATCCGGGATCAGCCGTTTGATCGACCCGCAGGAGTGCATGAAGATCTTCGCCTCGGGCGCAACCTTCTTCACGGCGGCGAAAATGCGTTGCTCCGGCCCTTTGAGAAATTCACGATACATCTCCGGCGAGATGAACAAGCCGTTCTGCGTGCCGTAGTCCGTGGCGAATTCGACCCAGGCCAGATAGGGGCCGAGCGGCCGGACCATATTGACGTAGAGCGTCTCCATCACCTCCGCGATCTTGTCGATCAACGCATGCGCAAAGGCCTTTTCCAAACAGAGATCCATAAAGAAGTTCTCCGTGCCGCGCACGTACTGGTACAGATCCATGATCAGGCCGGAAACAGGGGTGGTCGTGGTGATGGCGTAGTCCGTGGTTTCGAACCAGTGCTTCGCACGTTCAGCCATTCCTTCAAACCGTGACGGATCATGCATGTCGGGCCAGGGATGCTTTTCGATGGCGGCAAGGTCTGCTTCCGGAAACGGATTGCTGGAAATGAAGGTATGTTCGCCCCGCTTCTGATAACCCACGCCCCATTCATCATAGACCGTGCCGTCCGGATCTTTGCGCGGGAGATAGCCGCTCGGCTTGCGGGCGGTCAGATGACGGAAATCGCAATCGAACAAATCGCTGAGCCTCCAGTCCACATACTGTGCTGTTTTGCCGGGGCGCTCAACCTCGCCTTTATCTTTCCAGCCCAGATGCTCCAGCACCTTGAAATAAAACGGGTCGATCAGCCGACTGTCCGTGCCCCACATATCGAGTGGAACACGATCCGGTGTCTGAAAACTTAACGCCATTTTTACTCGTTGCCGGTGTGTCATGTGCTACCCTCTCATGCTGTTTCAACACTTATTGCGTTGTTTGGTGGTGTTCCTGAAAACGAGCCAACCGACCGAAGACTTTCGAGCTCAACCCCTCGTACACGTCGCAAAAGATGCCGTACAGCTCCTCATAAAGAGCGACATTTTTTGAAACAGGTTCAAGGGTCTTATCTGTACGCACCATGCGCCGCACGCCCTCAGGAATATCCGCAAACACGCCCACTCCGACACCGGCGCAAATGGCGGCCCCCAGCGCAGCGGCGTCTGTCACCCGAAGCGTGGTCACCGGCCTCCCGTAGACATCGGCTTGAATCTGATTCCAAAGCGCCGACTTGGTCGGTCCGCCCAGGATGCGGACAGTTTCGATGGGTACGCCGCACTGGCTCATGGAACGAATCATGTCTTTCACGTCCAACGTGATGCCCTCCATAAAAGCCCTTACCAG
>CAIZQW010000259.1 GCA_903935195.1 uncultured bacterium | reverse complement strand
GTCATTGCCGCCGATCTTTCCATCGGTGGCTTTCAAGGAAAGCGCGAAGGGACTGCCATCCAACAGAAGAAAGCGCTCCTCGCCTCCGAAGGGGTTGTTTTTGATGCAGACGGCAAACTCGCCGACCCTTCAATCCTTTGGCGCTTTGAGACACAAAAAAGCGCCAAAAAAGCGCAATAATATATAAGTGAGACATTTTAGCTCGTTTCTTTGATACGTTCGAAATCTAGAGAATTTGTTAAAATCGAGCGCATAGAATTGCCACCACTACCTACTGGATACTGCAACTGCCAACTGCCGACTCTCCCCTTCCCACTTGGCATAACCAATGCTCCTTTACAGGCGTGGCACAGTGTGTGTCTCGGAAAGTGAGCTTTATATGACTGATTTAAACAAATGGACTCAGAAGGCGCAAGAGGCTTTAAAGCGCGCGCGTGAGACTGCAATCCGCTATTCCCAGCAACAGCTTGACGTCGAGCATCTGCTCCTTGCTTTATTGGATGCGGAAGATGGCTTGGCAGTTGGTTTGTTGAGCCGGATAGGGGTATCGATTCCGCAGCTCCGTGCGCGTGTGGAGCAGGAGTTGAGCAACAAGCCTCGGATAAGCGGTGACATTGAAGAGGGCAAGATCTATGTTACGCAGACCTTGAACGAATTGATCGTCCGTGCGGGCGATCAGGCTGCCAACTTGAAAGATGAGTTCCTCTCGGTGGAACATCTGCTACTCGCCATGGCGGAGAGCGGACGCAAGAGCTTCTGCGGAAAACTCTTGGCTGAATTTGGTGTGACATCCAGCAAGCTCTTGGAGGTCCTGAAAGAGGTCCGTGGCAACCAGCGGGTGACGACTGACAATCCCGAGGGGCAGTATGAGGCACTGAAGAAATACGGTACTGATCTCGTGCAGATGGCAAAGGCGGGTAAGCTGGATCCCGTGATCGGACGTGACTCAGAAATCCGTCATGTGATCCGTATCCTGTCCCGCAAGACCAAGAATAACCCAGTGCTGATCGGTGAGCCGGGCGTGGGAAAGACGGCGATTGTCGAAGGGCTTGCCCAGCGCATTGTGCGCGGGGATGTGCCTGAAGGGTTAAAGGAATGCACCATCTTTTCTCTCGATATGACCTCGCTCATGGCAGGGGCGAAATACCGTGGCGAATTCGAAGAGAGGCTCAAAGCGGTCCTGAATGAGATCAAGGCTGCTGAGGGACGCATCCTGCTCTTCATTGATGAGATCCACACGATTGTCGGAGCTGGCAAGACTGAGGGTTCCTCAGATGCTGGCAATATGCTGAAACCGATGTTGGCGCGTGGCGAACTGCACTGCATCGGCGCGACGACCTTGGATGAGTATCGCAAGTACATGGAGAAGGATGCGGCCTTGGAGCGCCGGTTCCAGCCAGTCCAAGTGGATCCGCCCTCGGTCGAGGATACGGTTTCCATCCTGCGCGGACTCAAGGAGCGTTTCGAGCGCCATCACAATGTGCACATTCAGGATGCGGCGCTTGTTTCCGCTGCGGTACTCTCTGATCGCTATGTGCAGGATCGCTTCCTGCCGGACAAGGCGATTGATCTGCTGGATGAAGCGTGCGCATCGATCCGTACGGAGATGGACTCCATGCCGGCTGAACTCGATGAGATCACGCGCAAGGTGACACGTCTGGAGATTGAAGAGACGGCGTTGAAGTCAGAGGTCAAGGGATGGGCTGCCAAGGTGAAGAACTTTGTGGCTGGTGATCCGGCCCATGAAGCTGCAACGCAGCGCAGGCTTCAGGAATTGCAAAAAGAGCTGGCTGAGCTAAAGTCTGAAGCAGATGCAATGACCGCACGCTGGCAGAGCGAGAAGAAGATCTTGGAACAGAACCGGACCTTGCGTGACCAATTGGACACGGCAAAGCGGGCCTATGACCAGGCCGAGCGGTTAGCGGATCACACCAAGGCAGCTGAATTGAAATACGGGAAGATTCCGGAGCTGGAAAAACAGCTAAAGGCCGCGCAAGAGAAGATGGCTGCGGCGCATGGTGGCAGTATGCTGCGGGAAGAGGTGACCTCGGAAGAGATTGCAGAGGCGGTCTCCCGCTGGGCAGGGATTCCGGTCACCAAGCTGATGGAAGGCGAACGCGAAAAGCTCCTGAATCTTCCTACCATTCTTCATCAGCGTGTGGTGGGACAGGATGAGGCTGTTGAAACGGTCTCAGATGCTGTTCTGCGTTCGCGTGCCGGCATCAAGAATCGTCAGCGTCCGATGGGAGCCTTTCTCTTCCTGGGACCGACAGGTGTGGGTAAGACCGAGCTCGCCAAGACACTGGCCGCCGAGCTTTTTGACTCCGAGCAGGCTATGGTGCGGATTGATATGTCCGAATACATGGAGAAGCATACGGTCTCCCGCCTAGTCGGCGCGCCTCCCGGCTATGTCGGATACGAAGAGGGTGGCCAATTGACCGAAGCGGTGCGGCGTAAACCTTACAGCGTCGTGCTCTTGGATGAGATTGAGAAAGCCCATCCCGATGTCTTTAATATTCTGTTGCAAGTCTTGGATGACGGACGACTTACAGACAGCCATGGCCGCACGGTGAGCTTCCGGAATGCCGTGATCATCCTGACGAGTAATATTGGTTCGGAGTTTCTGGCGGCTGAACGTTCAGGGAAGAGTGCTGCAAGTGAGATATCCGAGAAGGTCAGAGGCCAGGTGATGGATCTACTGAAGGCGAGCTTCCGTCCTGAATTCCTCAATCGCCTCGATGACATTGTCCTCTTCAAGCCACTCGGAAAAGAACAGATCGCCGCGATTGTCCGGTTGCAACTTGAAGATCTCCGCAAACGGCTGACCGAGCAGGAGCTGAAGCTCGAGATGACGGACGCTGCCATTGAGTGGCTGGCAGAGAAGGGGTTTGATCCTGTTTACGGTGCACGTCCGGTGAAACGGGCGATTCAACGTGAACTGGAAACCCCGATTGCGCGCAAGATCGTTTCAGGCGGGGTCCTGCCGGGTGGGACACTCCGAGTCAAGGCTGGCAAGGAAGGTCTGGTAATAGAGGCTGATGCATAACGCCAGCCAACTGGGCTGATAAAAATAGAAGGGACTGGTTAACCAGCCCCTTCTTTTTTTTTGTAAGTCGTTTTGATTAGACAGCCATGACAGAGGCCGAGACACCGATGATCTCTTCGCCGTTCTTAATGCCATGAAGCGACATTTTGAAGCTGACCGTCGTTCCTTGGAAATTGAGCGAGTACGTACCCTCAGCTTTTCCACCTTTGGCAGCTTCTTCGAAGGCAGAGGCAGCCGCGGGAACAAAATCAACAAGCTTGGCACTCTTGTTTTCAGCCAAATTGTGGATGTTAAACATGTCCTGGGCAAACTGATTGGCCATGAGGAAGGTCCCATCTGTATTGCAAATGAACATGGGAACCAGAGAGTGTTCAACCGCTGTTTGGAAGCGCTTGGCATCCACGAGCGCGGCTTTGCGACGATCGACATTACGAATCGTAAAGATCATGTTGTTGCCGCGCATGAAGTTGATGTTACAAACGCCGATCTCGCCCGCAAAGGAAGATCCATCTTTACGAAAACAGCGCGAATCAATCAACACATGTGAGCTTTCAGCAAGATTCTTCTTGAGATGCTCCATGAGTTGGCGCGTCATGCCGGGGATGATCGTGGAAATCGGAAGGTCCCAAGCTTCATCTCGGCTATAGCCTAACACATCCGTAACCCGAACATTCGATTCCATTACATTTCCGCGTTCATCAAGGATACATACCGCATCATAAAGGCCGTTCATCAACTGTTGATAGAGCGCACGTTGATCCAATTTTGGGCGCACTTTGAGGACGCCGACGTCATGTGCGGCTGTTGCGGGCTCAGCATTATGAGGTTGGGCTGAAGCTTCAGCTGCTTTCATAACGGGGATGGCTGCTGTTTTCCCAAGTGGTTTTAGCAAAGGTGCCGGTTCGCTCGCAGGAATTGCTGCACCAGAGGACTGAGGTGCTTGCGCCTCATCCGCCTTCAGAGCTTCATCTTTTTTATTAAACCAAAATGCCATAGCGCAAATCCTTGTTTGAAATTAAATTTCCTATATAATTTATCACATTTAAGAGGGGCTGCCTAGTGTTTTTCGTAACTCGAAAAAAAAAAGTTTTAGCGAAAAGCATCAAAGAAACTGCTTGCCTTATTTTAGGGAAATGCGTATTCTGCTTTTCATAAAACGCGTTAGGTTTTTTCCACTGGAGGTTATAGATGAAAAATAGTACGTATCATCAGAGTCATTTGATCAAGGAGCTCGCCGAGACAACCAAGCTACCTCAGACAAAAATTAAAGCAATGTTGGAAGCCTTACGCACGATCACAAGCCGCGAAGCCTTAAAAGAGGGCTTTACGCTTCCAGGACTTTGTCGTTTCGATGTGGTTAGCCGTAAACCGCGAAAGGTTCGTAATCCTAGGACTGGCCAGAGTTTGTTGATCGGTGAACATAGGTCGTTGCGTGTGCGTGTCTTGAAAAAGCTTCGCAACGAGGTAACCCCTCAACCCGCAATGGTTATTATCGAAGCTCCAGTCCTGACTCCCGAAATGGAGGATTTTTCAAAGGCGGTCTCTTTTAAATGTAAGGCGTGTGGACAAGAAATTGAAGCGCCTCTCTCAACCGCGGGACTTTTGGCGGAATGTCCGAACTGTCAAGCAGGGATCACTATTCCTAGCGTTTCAGAGGCAGGCACGCTCCATGGCGCTGTCGTACCCGCAACTGCTTCGACCCCCACGCAGACAACCACAACTCAAAGCAATCAGATGGCAAGCACCCATCAGATAGATAAGAATCGTACGATCCGTATTGACTTGGCTGCATTGGGTATGGAAGCCCATGAACCTCAGAAACCTGTGGAGAAGCGCGCGGTTTCCTTCATTTGCAAGAGTTGCCAACAAGAGATTGAAGCGCCAAGCGAAATGGCCGGCAACACGGCCGATTGTCCCTCATGTGGCATGTCCTTTGAGGTGCCCTTCTTCTCAGAAGAGGGTACGATCCATGCAGTCGCAGTGGATAAACAGACCTCTGATATGGTCAAGGCCATGAAGAGTCGCACGATCCGTATCGAAGTGCCGGATGATATTTAATTCACGGCAACGCTTCGCATCAGACGCTTAACCCGCTTCGTACTCATTTCTAATGGAGTCGAGGCGGGTTATACTTTTTAGGAGGCCCCCTTCACGGTTGCGGAGCAGCCACACATGACGCAGGGAAGCGCATGCCTGCTCAAGTTCTTCTGCCAATGTTTTTCGGGTCGCGGGTTCCTGGAACGTGTGCGTTAAGATGGCAATCCCTCGATGGCAGGCGGCTCTGACCATCCTGAATGTGTGGACAATCTCTTCGGTCAGAACTGACGTACCGCTTGGCATGCGACGTTCTAAGTCATCCACGCGTGTGAGGACTGCCTCGAGTGTTTCAGGGGTCACGCCCGCCAAGATTGGGCGTTTCGCGGGTTTAGAGAGGATGTGGAACAGTTCAGTGCTGTTGCCCCGCAGTGCCCCAGACAGGCGGTAAACCTCCCCAAGCTCGAGCAGGAGAGCTCCATACCCCTCAGTCCAAAACAGATTACAGGCCTCTGCTAGGTCAAAGGAATCTTTACTCGCCAGATTCCAGCTCAAGCCCGCGGCAGTGGTGAAGGCTGGCAGGCTGAGTCCAAGCGGTTGCCAATGCCCCCCGTCGCCCCAGTCGCAAACAATGAGTCCGCAGGCGCCATGTTTGACGCCGTTTTCAGCCGCGGACCGAATATTGGCGGTCATGTTATCGGTTCGTCCGGAAAGGCTGTTCCATGAGGAGGTACCAGGACAGACACAGAAGGGCACCTTCGCGGCTGCAAATCGCTCCCCGTGCGCATCAAAGGGGTGATCTGCTTCGTAACCCCACTCCAGCACCAGAGCATCAGAGGGGATTTCAGGAACGAGCTCTGGATGGTTGATGATAATGTCGCCCCAGAAAGCCATTCGCTTGCCCCGCGCGGTGACCATCTGGTGCAGCCGAAGCAGATAGTCAAGATAGACGCGTCCCTCTCCAAACTTATTCACAAGCTCGTGGGAACGTCCCGGCCCCCGGAGATCAAAGGGTTCGTCGCAGCCCACATTGAAAAGGGAAGAGGAGAAATTGGGCAGATACTCGTCATAGAGATCGGCGAGGAAATCGAACGTACCAGGGTCTGTGGGACAGAGGACCGAAGGCTTCTCCTGGAAGCCGCCCCACGGGAGGGGTGCGCCACCTTGCGGGAGCTCAGCGAGCGGAAGGTAACGCGTGTGGGCAAACCACTGTTCCATGTGCCCAAATGAGTTTTGGTTCGGGACGAGGTCGATGCATCGCTCCTGGCAATAGCGATCCAACGTCTGAATATCCTCTGCGGTTAAAGGGCTCGTCCCTTCCCAGACGTCGCGATGGTTCGTATAGGCGAAGGTATGCTCAACATAGAGTTGCAGGTGGTTGATTTTAAGCCCTGCAAAATGGTCAACCAGCCAATAAAGCGTCTCCATGGTGGGCACCTTGTCGCGGCTGACATCTAACATGACGCCCCGAATAGGAAAGTCTGGAGTATCTTCAATCTCGCAGCAAGGAAGCCGACGCCCATCATGGTTTATGAGCTGAATAAGACTCTGGGCCGCATAGAAGAGTCCGTGAGCATCTGCCCCAATCGCCGTAACGCCGCTTTTGCCGATTTGGAGGATGTAGGACTCGGGGGCCAAAGGGGTCTCCGAAATCCTAAAACATAAAGAAAAATCGCCCGCCGCCGCCGTTGATGCTTCCCAAGCAGAACCTAATTTCTGACTCAAAAGCTTTTCTGTTGGCAGGGTTGCAGAGGTCTCACCTTGTATGTTTACCCGGCCAGTAGAGGGGAGTTGAAAGGACCCATCCAATTGGCAACAGTGCTTCGGACGAGGAAAAAGGACCTTATTGATCTCAAACATGTAGGTATATTGGCAAAAGATTGGGTGAAAAACAACAAAACAATCGTTGCATACAATCGTAGGCATGCGTTATACTAAGAGCACATTTTGTATTGTGTGGGTGAATTATGGCTACTACTAATAATCAATCAGGTACACTCGTGCTTCAGTCAGCTGATGGGTACGAGAACAGTCTGCGCGTCAGGAAGACAAAACTCCTCGTGATCAGCGGACCGCTTCAAGGAAGCGAGTTCATTCTGAATCGTGATACGTATACGATCGGTTCGGGAGAGCATAATGATCTCGTGATCGCGGATTCGACTGTCTCAAAACGTCATTGTGAAATCATTGTGGAGGAGTCCGGTTATCAGATCCGTGACCTCGACAGTACCAATGGCACGATGGTGCAGGGGGTTCGCGTCTCGTCTGCCCATCTGGCCCCGGGCGTTGAAATACAAATTGGGAAGAGTCGTATCGTCTTTTGTCCCCTCCAAGGGTCTAATGATATCCCCCTTTCCAGCAATGAGTCTTTTGGAAAGATGCTGGGCCGCTCCATCCCTATGCGCCGCATTTTCTATCTTGCCGAGACCTATTCCCCCTCAGACGCGACCATCATGATTACGGGCGAGACGGGCACGGGTAAGGAAGTTCTCGCGGAGGAGATTCATAACCATTCCAATCGCAAGAACAAGCCCTTTATTGTGATTGACTGTGCTGCAATCTCCAAAGATCTCATGGAGAGCGAAATTTTCGGTCATGTCAAGGGATCCTTTACTGGCGCCAATTCAGACCGTCAAGGTGCTTTTGAACTGGCCGATGGCGGTACGATCTTTTTGGATGAAATCGGCGACCTCTTGCCAGATCTCCAACCCAAGCTCTTGCGTGTCCTTGAGAAGCGTGAGATCCGCCGCGTGGGAAGTAATGACGTGCGTAAAATTGATGTACGAATCATCAGTGCGACCAATCGCAACCTTTCGACAGAGGTCAATGAAGGTCGTTTTCGCGAAGATCTCTACTATCGCCTCTCCGTGGTTCATTTGGAACTTCCCCCACTGCGTCGCCGCAAAGATGACATCCCTCTGATTGTGAAGAATTTTTTAACGCAGTTACATGGCGATGACGCCCTCTCACAGATTGGCAACTTCGATGCGACGATGGATGTCTTGAAGCGGCATGAGTGGCCGGGTAATGTGCGTGAGCTTCGTAATTTGATTGAACTCGCCTTCTACAGTGAGAAGAGGCCAGTTGATTTGAGCTCTTTTCTGAGCATCGGCTCGTTGCGGTCAGGTCGCAAGTCCAACGAACCGCCGGAAACGAGCTTCGTAACAGACAAACCCTTTAAAGATGCGAAGAATGATCTGATTGAGGAGTTTGAAAAGGTCTATCTGAATGACCTGCTGGCGCGTAATCGCCAAAACATCTCCCAGTCTGCCCGTGAAGCCGGCATCGAACGCGCTTACCTGCAACGCCTCATCCGCAAATATGGCATGCGGGAGTAAGTCGGGAAGTGTCAGTAAGTCGGGAAGTGTCAGTAAGTCTTTTCAATTGACCTGAAAAAAGACGTTAATGCGTTACTATCTAATTCTATTTCTCGCCGCCGTGGGCTTCGCATGGACCTTTGCGTGTCCGTGCGGTAATTTCTGGGTGAAGATCACGACAACCGTCTGTCTCTTGTGTGCAAGCTCTTTTAGCGTGGCAGGTTTCCCGATCAAAAGGGTACAGCATGTTATCAAGGAAATAGCGATCGGCTTTGCAGCCGCCCTTGTGCTCTATGGAATTTTTTGGCTCGGAGATTTTTTGGCCGCCTCGCTCTTTGGCTTTGCGCCGAAGCAGGTTGAAGCAATTTATGCGATCAAGCAACTGGGCCACCCCTGGATTGTCGCTGCGGTGCTCTTGTTGGTCACCAGCCCGGGCGAGGAGCTCTTCTGGCGTGGCTATGTCTTGCGCGAGGCGGTCGCACGCTGGGGTGCACGCCGCGGCGTTCTTTTCGGTTCTGGCATTTACGGCGCAGTCCACATTCCTTCCGGCAACTTCATGTTGGTGATGGCTGCGTGGATCGCCGGACTCTTTTGGTGCGGACTCTATCAGTGGCGCAAGGGCGACCTGATTGCCTGCATCGTCTCACATGCCCTCTGGACCGTCAGCGTCTTCCTGCTCTTTCCAATCCGCTGACGCTCGAGCATGTTAATTAAATGTACAGTCCCTCATCCGGCAGCTGCCGGACACAGAGTGCACAGAGAAATATAACTGATAAAAACCTTCTGTGCTGACCTGTGCCATCGATGATTGATACTTCAATTAGTTTCCTCCGTGAGCTCTGTGGGCTCTGTGAGAAAAAAACGCTACGCATTATACGAAAATGTTCTAGTCCTCGCGTAATCGGGCACTCAGCGTGGTGCGCCGTTCACGCACCTGATTGGAACGGATGGCAATACCCACTGCGCGTGAGGAACCGACCACAATCACCAGCTTCTTGCCTCGGGTAATCGCTGTATAAAGTAGATTGCGTTGCAAGAGCTTGTAATGCTGGGTGTGCATGAGCACAATGACTGCGGCATATTCACTTCCCTGCGACTTGTGAATCGAGCAGGCGTAGGCCAATACCAGTTCGTCGAGTTCGCTCTGCTCGTAACGCACAGGCCGTCCGTCAAAGAGGACAATTAAGTAGTGGTCTTCTTCGGAGACTTCTTTGATGAACCCGATGTCGCCATTAAAGACATCCTTGTCGTAGTTGTTGCGGATCTGCATCACGCGATCCCCTCTGCGATAGTTCGTACACCCCCGTAAGAGTGTCGGACCTGAGGGGTTCAAAGCTGTCTGGATGACATCGTTGAGATTTTCGGTTCCCAACAGGTTTTTTCGCATCGGGGTCAGTACTTGGACATCTTGCAGAGGATCCATCCCAAACTTATCAGGAATACGCTGGGTCATCAACTCGACGGTGCGCGAGATGATCTTTTCAGGCTCAGCGGTCTCGATAAAATAGAAGTCACTCTCCTTGGACTCACTGGTCTCGAAGAGTTCACCGTGGTTGACAAGATGGGCATTGCGAACAATGAGTCCTGTCTTGTCCTGACGGAAGATCGTGTCGAGCTTGCAGTAGGGAATTTTTCCGGAGGCGATGAGATCCCGTAGCACATTTCCAGGTCCGACGCTGGGGAGCTGGTCAATGTCTCCGACAAGAATGAGGGTGACCTTGTTCGGGAGCGCCGCAAGGAAATAATCCATGAGCTTGATATCAATCATCGAGGTCTCATCCAAAATAAAGCAGTCCCCCTCCAGTGGCTCCTCGGCGTTAAACTCGAAACGTCCTAAGCTGGGATTGAACTTAAGCAAGCGGTGGATGGTCTGCGCCTCGCGATGGGTCGCCTCTGACATGCGCTTCGCAGCGCGGCCCGTGGGTGCTGCAAGACGGATCTCTAATTTTCGAACAGCGAAAATCTCTGTGAGCGCGCGAATGATGGTTGTCTTACCCACGCCGGGCCCACCCGTGATAATCGAGACCTTGGAGTGGATCGCATTGGCCAGCGCCTCGCGTTGAAGCGGGGCCAGCTGAAGCTTCATCTTGCCCTCTGCCCATGCAATCGCCTTTTCCGCATCAATCGGTTGAAAAAGGCGTGGCGTCTCCAGCAACTGTTTCAGTTTGTGTGAGACCCGCCACTCGGCGCGATAAAGATCGCGCAGATAAATTCGATTCTCTTCCTTGACGAGGATCTCTTCTTCAATCTGTTTGGCCAGCGCGGCAGCAAGAATCTCGACTGAGATGGAGAGCAACTCTTGGGCATGCAGGAGGAGGTCCGCGTCATTCGCAAAACAGTGTCCACCCTCTTCGGCTTCAGACTTGAGGGTATAGACAATCCCCGCACACGCGCGGATCTCTGAGTCGTGCGGGATGCCGACGCTCAAAGCGATTGCATCCGCAGTCTTAAATCCGATGCCCCAGACATCTTCACAAAGACGGTAGGGGTTACGTTTGACAACCGCGATCGCATCGCCGCCATATTGGCGAAAGATACGGGCTGATTTCGCAGTGCCAATCCCATGGGATTGCAGAAAGATCATAATCTCGCGGACCCCGCGCTGCTCAATCCACGAATCTTTGATCATGGCGCAACGGCTTTCGCCAATGCCGTCAACCTCACGAAGCCTCGCCGACTGCTTATCAATAATCTCCAGCGTTTGGGAACCGAATTTTTCAACAATCCGTTCCGCGAACTTGGGTCCGATCCCCTTGATCATACCACTCGCTAAATAGCGCCGGATACCCTCTGTGGAGGTTGGCGTGATACAGGTGATGGACTTTGCTTGAAATTGGCGGCCATGGGAGGGATGACGGTTCCATTGTCCTTCAGCGTGTAGCTCTTCGCCTTCCCACATCGCAGCACAGGAACCGACCACAGTGACCTTCTCTTCGTGGAGACGCGAACCTGCGGCGCGGGTGACCGTCTTCAGGGTACAGACCGTATAACCAGTCTCGTCATTTCGATAGACGATCGACTCGACGGTCCCGCTGATGGTCTCGTTTGTGGATTGTTCCTTCGGCTCCGTTGACATATTTGAAATGTTAAAACAAAATCACCATTGTTGCAAGCTACCTTTAAGCGATTGGCACACTTCCTAGAGGGTTGTCAAAAGCTATTTTTCTCACAGTAACATATTTTCTCTGTTTTACTTCTCTTGGGTGATCCGGCCGGTACGCATCTATCGCCTTCCTGAAACGGAACGGATCCGCGTCTGAAACGCGGCTGGGGCGGGTGGAATACCCAGCGCCCAGCCGCGCATCCGCAAATCCGTCTCCGTTTCCGTTCGGCGGATGCTTGGGTACCCCTGCCGGATCATCCGAGTACAGTGTCGGCCTCCTGTGTCGCGACGCCTTCGCTCCGCGTTCGGGCGTGTCCTGCGGAGTCATCGGTCTGTGGACGCGGATGAGACGCCTCTGGGCGGGTGCTGAATACATCGACCTCGCCCATAGGCGCCTCACCGCATTCCTCGCCTTCGATGCCTCGCGTCCACGCCTGTCACGCGCCCGCTCACGCGTCTTG
>CAIZQW010000258.1 GCA_903935195.1 uncultured bacterium | reverse complement strand
ATTTTATCCATCTTCAACTAACCTCATGTTAAGCGCGTTTATCATTGCAACAGTAGCTGTGGTCTTAGCGGAGATGGGCGACAAGACCCAGCTCTTGGCAATGGCGTTTGCAACGCGTTTCCGCTGGCAGACGGTGCTCTGGGCGGTTTTGGCCGCAACGCTTCTCAATCATCTGCTCGCGGTTGCCTTAGGCAATGTGGTCACACATTTTATCCCAATCGACTGGATCAAGCTGGCGGCTGCGGCTTCCTTTATCCTCTTCGCACTCTGGACCATCCGAGGCGATGCCCTTCATGGCGAGGAGAAGCGTCAGGGCAGTACACCGTTCTGGACTGTTGCCGTCGCCTTCTTCATTGCGGAGATGGGCGACAAGACCCAGCTCATGACCATCGCTCTCGCGGCTGATGAAGCAGTCAAGATTGGCGGAACGGGCTGGCTGGCCAAGTGTCAGCAGACCATTCCTGTCTGGATGGGCACTACAACAGGTATGATGATCGCAGATGCCTTCGGAATTGTCGTCGGCATTGTCTTGCACAAACATATTCCGGAAAAGGCCGTCAAATGGGTGGCTGCGCTCTGCTTTGCAGGCTTCGGCATGATTGGATTGCACGATGCGCTCGATAATCTCTTAAAACCCGGCGAAACCTGTCATCATCCCTATCTCTTGGCCACAGCCATCCTCGTTCCCCTCGCCATGTGGGGCGTTTCAAAGATCAGGACGCAAGAGGAAACAGAGGCTGGCGTTCCTCCCGCCTAATATGAAACCGACTTTAAAGATCGCAACAACGAAGACGCCTGATGGCGAAATACTCACGTTGGTTCAGCACGATGCAGATTTTTCCATGAAGGTGGGTTGTCAGGAATTGATGACCAGTCGTGCGCATGAGTCGGAGTTAGAGTTGGCACGTTTAGGATGCGCGCGCATTTTGGAACGACAGAACCCCACGGTGTTGATTGGCGGGCTGGGGATGGGCTACACGTTGCGTCAGACGCTTGACCTGCTTCAGCCCGGCGCTACGGTTGTAGTGAGCGAATTGCTCCCGGATGTTGTTCAATGGAACCGCGACTATCTCGGCGAACTCAACAATCATCCGTTGCGCGATCCGCGTGTGGTGCTCAAGGTCTGTGATGTGATGAACCTGATTCAGCAGTCCGAGCACGCCTTTGACACGATCATGCTTGATGT
Organism: uncultured bacterium; assembly: GCA_903935195.1. GTDB lineage: Bacteria > Verrucomicrobiota > Kiritimatiellia > RFP12 > UBA1067 > CAIZQW01. The sequence continues at coordinate 2,083 of CAIZQW010000258.1, read as the reverse complement.
GGATAACGGCCCAGAGGCCTTGACCGCCGCTGGCAATGACCGTCTCTACAGTCGGCAGGGACTGCAAGCCTGTATGCGCGCCTTGCACGCCAAGGGCTGCTTGGCTGTCTGGTCGGGCGCGATCGACAATGCTTTTGAGCGTCGGCTCAAACAGGAAAATCTCCACTTCCGCCTCTTCCACGTTCCAGTCTACAAGGGCGGCAAAGCGCTTGCCCGGTGTGTCTGGCTAATCGCGAGCGATCCCCGCTCCCTGCCACCCCCAGATCCACCATTTAAGCGTGATTACGCAACTTGAGTTCCGAGGGATGGGGATAGAGATAGTGCTGCTGCATCAGGTACGGAATCTGATAGAGCGCAATAAAGTGGCGGAAGAGCGTCATTGGCACAATCAACGGCACCTCTTCGCGAGCGTATTCATCAATGATTTTGCCTAGCTCGGCCCGCTCAGCCGGCGTGAGGTGTTCCGAGAAGTAACCTTGCATATGCTGCAGGACATTCACGTGGCGACCGATCGTGGCATGGACGGCCATGGTGCTCAGATAACCCTTCTCGTAGGCGGCAATATGTTCTGCGAGATTTTCAGGTCTGGTCCCTGCCACGAGTGGCCCCAGTTCCTGCGCGCCTTCAGGTGAGTGGGCCATCAGTAGATATTTTGAACGGGCATGGAAGTTTTGGAGTCTGGCGACCGAAGGGTTTGTCACGACCTCGTCACGGAACCGTTTGAGCGCAAAGACGCGCTCGATGAAATTCTCGCGGAGCACAGCATCGTTCAGACGTCCATCTTCTTCGCACGGAAGTGTCGGAAAAGCCTGTGTAAAGGCATGCGCAAAGAGTCCGGAGGTATGCTGGGTCTTCGGATTCCCGTCGGGGGTGTAGAGCTTCACATGGAAAAGACCAGACGAGGGCGATTTGGATTTGAAGATGAATCCATGCAGGTTCTTGCCGCGGAGCTCCCCGACCGTCTTTTCGCAATAGCGTTGCATCTGTTCCGTGTAATCCGTGCCGCTCTTGATTCCCACGAGGCGAGGCGCTTCAGGTTCCCCCTCCAGGTGCATGGCTTCGCGCGGGATGGAGAGTCCGCAGCCGACCTCCGGACAGACCGACACATACTCAAAATAGGGTGATAAGGTCTCCGTGAGGTAGGGGTCGTGCTTGTGTCCGCCATCAAAGCGGACCTTATCGCCGAGTAGGCAAGAGGAGACACCGATTGGGATCTTGGTCATATGCGATGGATTCGGGTTTGTTATCATAAATTCTCCTTGTCTCTAAATTGATTTGATTTAACCGCATAGAACGCATAGATCTCAAAGATCAACTTCTAAATTCTTTGTTTTGCAATCAGATGTAGAACTCTTTTCTCTGCGCTCTTTGCGTTCTCTGCGGTAAAAATTCTCAATCCAACAATTTCTCCTCGCCGAAGCGAAGCTGTCGGAAAATCCTGTCAAAACCCCTCTCCGTGTCTCCGCCTGTCCACCGTAGGCGTATCCGCGAAGGTGGATGCCTCCGTGTTAAAAAACTACTGCTACTGCCAACTGCTCGCCTTCTCCCTCAAGCGCAGCAGGCGTTCGCCAGCTACATTCAGGGTCTCGGCTCGCTTGGCGAAGTGGAGGCGGAACAGATGCCGGATAGGTTCCCGGAAGAAGCTGGACCCCGGCACCGCAGCCACGCCTACCTCGCGGGCCATCCATTCGCAGAAGGCGACATCATCTGTTACACCAAACTCGCTGGCGTCGACCATGACATAGTAGGCGCCCTGCGGACGTGTGAATTTTAATCCTGCGCGCTCCAGCCAGCCGGTAAAAATATCGCGCATGGCGGTATATTTTGCGGCGAGCTCCTGATAGTAGCTGTCCGGGAACTCCAGTGCCGTGACCGCGGCCTCTTGTAAAGGCGCTGCCGCGCCGACAGTCAGAAAATCATGTACTTTCCGTATGACCTCGATTACGGAAGGAGCTGCCACGACAGTGCCCAGACGCCAGCCTGTGATGGAATAGGTCTTGGAGAGCGAACTGCACGAGATGGTACGTTCGAACATGCCTGGAAGCGATGCCATGTAGGTGTGGGTATGGGGCGCATAGACAAT
>CAIZQW010000257.1 GCA_903935195.1 uncultured bacterium | reverse complement strand
TTTTCACCTGCCATCGGCACCGAATACCAGAGCATGAATTTTTGATTGAGCGCATGGATTCCATCAACAAACTTTTTCATCTCCGGGATACGCTCGGGTTTCCAATCCCCAGTAAAGGCATAACCGCGGCTGCTGTCGAGCGTCTGCCAGCCATCATCCACGATCACGCCCGCGAGTCCAATTTCTCCGCCGATCCGGCACTCCTTGATGATCGTGGCGGGATCCACATTCTGGTGGTAACTGTACCACGTTGAATAGAGCGGTACACGCGCGGCTTCCGGCACTGTCGCGGGCGTGTATCCCTCCTGAGCTGCCCACCACTGGGCTGTCTCGCGCAAAACTTTGTAATAGGGTTGTAGCCGTGTATCTATCCGAAGCGTCACCTGATACGTAGTCAGCGGGGGCTGCTTTTCGGCGAACAATTTGACCTCGGCATACATCCGTACATCCTCTTCGCGCACGCTGGAGCGGATCTTTGTCGGACGCAAAGCATCCGAGAGGGCGATTGTCAAACGGTTGTTATCATCTGGACCCAGGATCGTCAGCACCGGCGCACGCAAGACAGCTCGCGAATCAACCCCCATGCCCTGATGGTCATTGTTGGACTTGTTGTTGTCCGATACCCAGATACCGGCAAAATCCACGGATGGGAAACTCCACTTCACCGAGAGTGGAGGTGGCGGGGCCGGTTGCTGCGCAGTCAGCGTGAGAGTGGCCAGTAATAAATTGGCTTCCGGACGTTGTGTTGACCACGATGCTTTGAATGGTCCAAGATCCCCTTCAAGCTTAAGGTCGCTCGGCTCAATGAGCAATGGCTTTGGAGCTGCCACAAGTCCAATACTTCCACACAGCCATAGGACCCCAAAAACCAAAAGTCTTCCGCCCTCCGCAATTATCCCAGATTTTCGTGTGCTCATTGGAGCGCCTTCCTTATTATCAATCCAAAACAACCCAAAAGCGTCTTTTCCCCCACGCCTTCCGACTTAATTTTTCAGAATCTACCATTCTCTGAACTTCACAGGCACCGCTGTTTCAGGAAAGATATCACCTTGTTTAGCGATATTTCTCAAAAACCAACCATGCCTTCTTAGGGTGCGACTGAATGCGACGTCCCATAGTAGGCACGGATCAGCTCGTCGACGAGCGGGTCATTGGCTACATCGAGTATCTTCATTTCGCGTCGGGCGTTATCAATAGAATCTGACGCATGCGCTGCGTTGACCATAATATTCGTCCCGAACTCGCGACGAATCGAGCCTGGGCGCGCTTTGTTGGGATCTGTCGCACCGAGAACGTCACGGATTTTATTAACCGCGTCAATGCCCTCATAGACCAACGCCAAGCACTCCTCTTTACCAGGGTGCGTTTTCTCTTCTGGCGAACAAGTCGAGGGACGGTTTCCTGTCATGAACTCGACAATATTTTCAAATTCACGCTCCGCAAAAAGCGGCGCGAGCTGATTACAGAGATCATCTAACTTCGTCGCGTCAACCGGGAAACCAAACTCCCGTGCCAAGGCCTGCGCAGCCCGATCTGAACCAAAATGTTTAAAGACGCGCTTCAAGTTCTCTTTGACTGGACCATAAAACTCTTCAGCTTGCGCCACAGACATCGAGAATTTTTTGACCCCCACAATTCGTAAGCCCGCGCTGGAAACCAAGTCCATAATGTTACCTGCGCGCAACGAAGGCTGTCTCCAATTGTCTGGTTTCAGGAGCACCAAGGTCCGTTGCACATCAGCCCCAGGCTGGAAATCCAAGGCGCCTCGAACCAGCCCAGCATCCTTAGGAAGATAGCGTAACAGGAGTCTCAATACAAACCCGACAACTTCATGTGACGCCCCGACTAAAACCGCTGGCTCAAAATATTCCACCTCATTCGTCAGAGGATCACGAATCATGTCGCCATAGGTATCACGAATGGTCTGTCCGCTCAACCAGCGCTGACGGATACTCCCTGTCACCTCATAGATCTTCTTGACCGCATCTTCTCCCTCGAAGAGCAGAAGCATCACACGGTGCGGACTCCCCGTCACGGTGCAGGGTGCATAATTTTTGCGAATATAATTAGAAAAGAGCGCACATTTTTCTGTGTCGTTCTTGTCATACGTTGCAAGGTAAGCCGAGAGTTCATCCACAAACTCTTGAGAAGGCCCAATAATGCGCGCCCCCACCAACTTCAAATCCGTCCGCACCATGTAACGCGCAATAATACCGCCCGTGCGAGACTTGCGGATCGGATAGGGATTCATCAATACAAATGCTAACTCTTTGGCCATGATTCTTTGTCCTCTTAGATAAACGCACCTCAATAAACACGATCAAAACTACTGTAAGTCATACGCGTGACTCCGCTTGAGAAAGAATCTTACGCGCCTCGTGTACATCCTTTGCGATTTGAAGCACCAACTCCTCCGTCGAGACAAACCGCCGTTCCTCTCGAATCTTTCCCATAAAGTCAATTGCAATGTGTTCATTGTATAGCGCCCCACCAGAATAATCAAGTAAATGCGTCTCCAAGATCGGGTCACGATTGGCTCCAACCGTTGGGCAGACACCAAAGTTGGAAAGGCTCTCATAATAATGGCCATTCAGGAGTGTCCGTGTGGCATAGACGCCCAAGGGTGGCAGGATGTCAGACTGTGGCTGGATATTGGCTGTCGCAAAGCCCAAGGAGGCCCCAAGTCCCCTTCCGCGCATGACCTCGCCTCGCATGGAATAGGGCCTGCCTAACATCGCGTGAGCATCCTTTAAGTCTCCGACCTGAATCGCAAAGCGGATACGCGTACTGGAGACTTCCTCATCTTGATAAAACGCATACGGCACGATCACCACGCGAAACCCATAAATCTCGCCATATTTTGCAAGGAGTTCGGGGGTGCCAGCTGCTCGACTTCCAAAGCGCCAGTTCGCTCCGCAGCGGACCTCACTCAGCTTGCCCTTCGGGAGCTCCCGCCCGGGTTCGCCGCAGAGCCAGCGGACAAAATGCTCAGGCGACTGGAGGGCCAACTTGCGCGTAAAGGTGAGCATCAGGACGCCATCGAGCCCGAGCGACTCCAGATGCTCCAAGCGCTCCTCCCGCGTCATCAGCAATGGCGGGGCTTTGGATGGGGCGAGAACAGCCAAGGGATGGCGATTGAAGGTAAGCGCCCACGCTTGCGCCCCGGTCTCACGCGCCCGCGCGATCGTCTCCTTCAGCACCCGTTGGTGGCCAATGTGGACACCATCAAAGAATCCCGCCGCCAACATGATGGGGCTGTTCAATTCACGGAGCATCTCTGGCTGGTTGAGTAAGAGCATTTGACTTTCTATAGTACACCAACTCCGCCCCTTAAAGCGAGTTGATTTTAGTAACGCTTCGACTTGTATTCCCCTGTAAAACCAGTAAAATGCAGGACTATGAAAACGAGATGTGCCTGGTGCGGCGAAGATCCGCTTTATATTTCCTATCACGACAAGGAGTGGGGTGTGCCTGTCCATGAGGACCGACTCCTCTTTGAATTCCTCGTTCTGGAGGGGGCTCAGGCAGGCCTGAGCTGGCTGACAATTCTAAGGAAGCGGGAAAATTATCGCAAGGCCTTTGATAACTTTGATGTCACCCGCATCGCACGTTATGGAGAGCCGGAGATCAAACGGCTACTGCTGGATCCCGGCATCGTCCGCAACCGCCTCAAGATCGAATCCGCCATCAAGAATGCCAAGGGCATCCTCGCCATCCAAAAGGAATATGGGAGTTTCGATGCCTACCTCTGGAAGTACGTAGGAGGCCGTCCGATTCAAAACCACCCCACATCCATGGCCGATCTCTCCGCGACATCACCGATCTCAGATCAACTGAGCAAAGACCTGAAAAAGCGCGGCTTCAACTTTGTCGGCTCCACGATCTGCTACTCCCTGATGCAAGCTGTGGGCCTCGTCAACGACCATTTTGTCGACTGCTTCCGCTATTCTCTGCGTAAACGCAGATAGCCGAACTGAACCATGGCGCAGGGCAGTTGGGCGATTTGCGATAGCCGAACTAGGCCATGCCGCTGGGCAGTTGGTCTGTTAGTTTTTTCAGGTAGCCGAAATGAGCCACTGCGCAGGGCAGTTGGGCGATTTGCGATAGCCGAACTAGGCCATGCCGCTGGGCAGTTGGTCTGTTAGTTTTTTCAGGTAGCCGAAATGAGCCACTGCGCAGGGCAGTTGGGCTGTTAG
>CAIZQW010000256.1 GCA_903935195.1 uncultured bacterium | reverse complement strand
GATGGCAAGGATCCTGTGGCGGCCATTATGAAGTATCAGGAACGTCTCCATGATGTTCACATCAAGAATGTCACGGCTCCTTCGAAAGCGGGTAAGGGTATTGAGTTGCCGCGCGGACTCATTGATATGTCGGCGGTTGTGCGTGCGTTGGCCGCGATTAAATATTCCGGCGCCTGCAGTCTGGAGTATGAGAAGGATATGGATAAGCCGCTACTTGGCATTGCAGAGTCCATCGGCTACTTCCGTGGCGTCATGGATGCAGTTGCATCGGTCTAAAATATAATGAGGATCGCATTCATAGCGTTACTCTGTTGTGTCTGGTTGCAAGGACATGCGCAACCAGCGGTGCAATGGAAGACATTGAAGCAGGCTGAAGTAGCCTTCGGCTGCACCAACTGTCTGTGGGATGGCGACTCGATCCTCTTTTCAAATGAGACCGATACGGTCCGTTTTTATCCCGGACGCCGAAGAGCGTCTGTCAATGGATATACAATCTGGTTGAATGTTCTTCCTGAAGGAAATGTCTCGAATGGTGACTGGCGCCTCGGCGCGATTGACCTCGATTTCATCAAGCTGGGCATTTTGACCGCAACCAATGGCGAACCTAAACAGCTTCATGTCATGCTGGATCCAGGGCATGGCGGGGTGGATGGCGGTGCGCAGTCGAAGGCTCCACTCGTGTTTAGCGAGAAACATCTGACCCTAGATCTGGCTCGGCTGGTCGGCGCGCGGCTGGAAGAGGCTGGAATGAAGGTCACCTATACGCGGACCAATGATGTCGCAATCGCACTCGATGATCGGTCAGGCGCAGCCCGCAAGGCCAAGGCTGACATCTTTGTGAGTATACACGCCAACTTCTCGCCGAATGCCCTGTCAACAGGCACTGAGACCTTTGTGATCAATCCAGCTGGCTATCCCGGTACACCGGAAGGTAGTCGTGCGCGAGGTTTTCAGATCGGGAATGCAAATGATTACCTCAACACGCTCCTTGGGTATTCCATCCAGAGCCGTCTAGTGGAGATGGATGCAAAGGCTCCAGATCGTGGACTCAAACGGCAGTCGTTCTTTGTTTTGCGCGAGACCAGCTGTCCTGCGGTTCTGGTTGAGATAGGCTTTCTCTCGAATCCTTCTGAACTCCTCAAGATGCTCGAGCCTGAGTGGATGGATACGTGCGCTGATTCAATTGCCGAGGGCATTTTTGATTATGCCTCAAAGGTGGATGCCTTGAATGTTGCAGTCCGCGAAAAGCGAAACCGTGAGTTTGAACAGAAGAAGGCAAAGGTTGAAAAAGAGAAACTTGCGGCGGCGGAAAAAATCGCCAAGGTGATCCCTGTTGCAGATACAAATAGCACAACAGTTGTTCAAGTCGAACAGCCAGAACCAGATGCTCCAGCTACGAACACGGTTGAAAAGGCCGTGATCGAAGTGAAGCCCGTAATCGAAGAGAAGCCTGCTGAAAAAATTCAGCCAGCCGCGACCAATGCGTCGCCTGAGAGCATTTTCGATTTCTACTCGACGAAGTAGGGTTTTCTCACAGAGGCACAGAGAGCACAGAGAATAAAAAGCTCAGTCAGCTGTGATTCAAACAAACGATAAAATCTTTAAACTTCATGCGTGATGAGTATTTTTTCTAACTAATGCACTAACGCACTAATGCACTAACGCACTAATGCACTACCGCACTTCTTTTGTCCTTCTGTCACTGATCTGCGAGATGTCAGATCTCACCCGTTTTTAAGCATAATCCAAAACCAACGCCAGCGATTTTGATTGGCTGATGGTATGCTGGATGCACGGGATATTTTGCCCGCGTGTGTAGGGGGTCGGATAGAGCAGGCCTTCGTGGGTGTTGGCTGCTAACGTGTTGAGGGTGTCTTGGGTGAACTCGACCAGGCGTGCGTCTGCCGCGCGGGGGGCCTTCAGCCCGTCAAGGAAGGTCGTGGCGTGCGCCAGACGGCCTGTCCAGCGTGCGCGGGTCTTTGCATCCAAGATGTCTCCGTGATAGCGCAGGGCTTCGGAGAGGGTCGTTGCATTGATGGCGGTTGTCTCATGCCATTGCTCGCCGAAATTGCTTAGCCAGCACCCATTGGGCAGGCTGAGGCTTTCCGACCAGGAGTGTACGCGGATCGCCGCCTCTAAATATTTAGCCTCGCCTGTCGCGTGTGCGACATGGAGCAGGGGATAGAGTGCATCGAAGGAGCGTCCATGAATGATCTCGCAGGCTGGACACGCAAGGCCTCCATGGGTGGCCACCTGATGGGCCAGAAGACCGTCACACCACGTGGTCAGGAGCGATAGACTGGCGTCACGCGATAAACCTTTGACGCCGGTGAGTGTCTCTGAAAAGCCCACCATGGGAATTAGCGCAGTGGCTTGGACACCTTTGATGAAGCTGCGCCGGGAGATTTGTAGGTGTGTCATGGTGTCCTTGTCTACCACTTGGTAATTTTAGATTTTAGATTTGGGATTTTAGATTTGTGGCATGGCTCCGCCGGCGATTTATAAATCCGGCGGTCGATCCGACCGCCCTCCCGAGGGAGGTTTCTTTCATTATTCCAGTCTTCCACAATTCCATTATTCCTTCTCTACGGTACTACGGTACTGTTGTGAAACTGCCAACTGCCTTCTATCGTGTTTCAAGTAGCAATCCCTTCTTGAGATCTGAGGCATCGAGTGCGTAAGCCGGGTCGAGTTCGAGCGGGAGACCTTCTGGAAGGGTGATGCTGTTGGCTGCGAACCAGCGCCGCCACTTGGCTTGCATATCGTGTTTGCAGGTTGCAGGGGAGTCGCTGCCCTCTGCATTCTTGACAGGTGAAAATTCATCGGCGCGATCAAAGGCGAGGTTGACGACGGTCTTGGCATCGGGCATGACATCGAAGATGAACTTTTCGAACTTGTAGCCATTGTTCTTCTCAGGCTTGATGACTGTGCCGTCGTCTGAGCAGACCGGAATTTTCTTGAAGGCGATGTGCAACGGCATGTTACGATTGGCCTCCTGCTTCAGGAAGTCAAAGGAGAAGAGATGGATCGCCGGACTTCCATACTTGAAGTAGAGTTCGCCGCTGGCGGTCTTGCGGTTGGCCTGTTCATCGGTCAGCTCGGTGTATTCAATCATCTCAAAGTGGTTGCCGCGAATGGCGACAACACCCATGCCCTCCTTTGCGTCACGCTTGGCGCAGAGTTTTAAGGAGAAGTCTGATTTCTTGGCGATGTGGAGTCCGATAAAGGCGGGATCTGCAATCTCGACCATGGGGTTGTCGACCTGGAAGTAGAAGACGGTCGAGATCCCGCGCTTCTGCATGTCGGCCAAACAGCCATTCTTTTCCAGGGCGGAGATGGTTCCGCCATGGCCGTCCGGACTCATGAAGATGTGTCCGGGCTGGTCGAGAATGATCTTGCCCTCCGGGGTCAGGGCAGGCCAGACGCCCTGCTGGAAAAAGATCACATCCTCTTTGTTCAGACCGAAATAACTGTTATCGGCAAAATGGGCCTGGGTTGCCGCATCGTTCACATCGCTCGTCATGATATAGAAGGGGACGCGCGTCTGATAGCGCCTGTTCAGTCCCAGAATCTTGCGGCTGTGGAAATAGAAGAGGGGCTTCTGCGTAATGGGACCGATGCTGTAGGCGCCCTTGGGACCTTCATAGCCGAGACGCGAACCTTGTCCGCCGGCCACGAGGAGCACAGCAACCTTGCCTGCGCGAAGTTCTTTTTCGCCGGCTGCGTAGGCTTCGGCATGCGTCTTCGATGTGAACTCAACCACCTCAGGGGCGATCGGGTCGGCAAGTGCAGTCTCTGTGGCCTTCTGAGCCAACATGGTCTTCATGCGTTCGATGCTCGCAAAATCAAGCGAGGCGACCTGCTTGAGCAGGGCCTGCTGCGCCACCGCATCGAGCGTTCCCCAGAAGCGAAGGACGTGGGATTGGTTGTTGGACTCTAGTAAAGATTTAGCTTGTTC
>CAIZQW010000255.1 GCA_903935195.1 uncultured bacterium | reverse complement strand
GGGAAGAGCAGAGAGAGAACAGTAACGGCTGCTAATGTCAAGAGCACTGGACGCAGGCTTCGACGCTGAGTGAGGCTTGCAAGAAACGAATAAAGATTTCGAAACATGTTGGTCTCCTTATAACTTCAAATAGCTTTTCAACTAATTAAACGAATTAACCTAATTCCAATTCGTTCCATTCGTTTAATTCGTTGATAACAATTACTCCATCGTTTGTTTGCGTCCGGCAGCTGCCGGACGCGCAGGGGCTTAGACGATTTCAGCGAGAATATCACCTGCCTTGACAGTGCTGCCTTCCTTGGCAACGAAACGGACGGTCCCCGCTTGAGGGGTCTTGATCGCCATCTCCATCTTCAACGCTTCCATGGTGCAGATGGGCTGATCCTTCTCAACCCGTGCCCCCTCAGGAACTGAGAGTGAGAGAATCTTGCCGGGCATCGGTGCAAGCACCTTTGCCGCAGTGGCGTTGGGTGCGGCCGGAGGTGTTGTAAGGGCGGTTGGAGGATGCGCCTTGGCGACATTGATTTTGAAGGGCGTACCATTCACATGGAGGTGGACATTGCCATCCGCATCGGAGAGACGGCTGACCTGATGTTCGACACCATCGACCATCACCAGGTAATGCTTATGCTCTTTGTCTGCGGCCGGAGCGGCGACTTCAGCCTTAGGAGCTTCGATCTTGACCGGACCATTGGCGCGCGTCTTAAAGAAGCCCAGTGCCACTTGAGGGAACATGGCGTAGGTCAGGACATCTTCGCGTGTCACCGTGGGGACACCCATCTTCTGACGAAGCTCCTCTTCGAGCTTGTGGAATTCATTCGGGATGAGATCTGCCGGACGGCAGGTGACCGCCTCCTTCAGATTCAGCTCCTTCAGGGCGCGGGCAACCAGATCCGCATTCGGCTTAGCAGGTGTCTTGCCATAGTTACCTGCGAGCAGGTTCTTGGACTCATTGCTGAGCTGTGCATAACGTCCGAAGAGAACATTCAAGACCGCCTGCGTGCCGGTGATCTGGCTGGTCGGCGTGACGAGCGGGGGATATCCGAAATCCTTCTGGACGATGGAGATCTCTTCCAATACTGCATCCAGCTTATCCAGCGCGTTCTGCTCTTTCAACTGGCTTTCGAGGTTGGAGAGCATGCCGCCAGGGACCTGAGCAATCAGGATGCGCGGATCAGCGCCCACGAAGGAGGATTCAAAGGCTTTGTATTTTTTACGCACTTCACGGAAATAAGCGGAAACTTCGACCAAGGATTTCAGATCCAAGCCTGTATCATATTCGGTTCCTGCCAAAATCTCAACCAGCGTCTCTGTCGGTGAGTGGCTGGTGCCCATGGCCATGGAGGCAATCGCGGTATCGATGCCGTCAGCACCTGCTTCGATCGCCTTGACTAGGGTGGCCACCGACATGCCTGTCGTTGCGTGGGAGTGAATCTGGATCGGCAAGTCCACGGCCTTCTTCAGTGCCTTCACGAGCGTGTAGGCATCGTAGGGCTTGAGCAGTCCGGCCATGTCCTTGATGCAGATCGAATCAGCACCCATGGTCTGAAGCTCGCGCGCCAACGAGACAAAGGAGTCAATGGAGTGAACAGGGCTGGTCGCATAACTGAGGGTGGCTTGGGCATGCTTGCCCGCCTTCTTGACCGCCTTGAAGGAGGTTTGCATGTTCCGAGCGTCATTCAACGCATCAAAGACACGGAAGACATCCACGCCATTGGCGGCGGCGCGTTCGACAAAGGCTTCAACCACGTCGTCACCGTAATGGCGGTAACCCAGCAGGTTTTGTCCACGCAACAGCATCTGCATGGGCGTATTGGGCATCGCGGCCTTGAGGACGCGGATGCGCTCCCACGGATCTTCGTTCAAAAAGCGAATGCAGGAGTCAAAGGTCGCGCCGCCCCAGGTCTCCAGGGACCAGAAGCCCGCGCGGTCCATGGGCTTGGCGACAGGCAGCATATCCGACGTGAGCATGCGGGTTGCGAAGAGAGATTGATGCGCATCGCGAAGGGTGAGATCGGTGATTTTTATTTTTGCCATAACGAAGGGTCCTTTTACTTTTTCTCGGTGAAGGTGTGGGTGGCGACAGCGATGGCCGCGGCAATACGTCTGCGATGAACACTGTCATCCTCGGCGGCCGGACTGTTTTGGGCCAACTTCGCCTCATACTGACGGACGAAATAGGCGATCACGTTCATACACTGGATGACCACGAAAAGAAAGAAAAAAACCAACGACATACCCACAACCATGATGGTGAAGGTCTGATTTAAAAGCTCCATATTCGCCTCCTCTTAAAAAAAGATAAGCTAACAGTATAACTAAGGGCCTTACGTCATTCAAGCCGAAACGGCCTCGTCTGGGACTCTATTTGCATTCCCCCTGCGGAGCACTCAGTCGAGCTTGTTGCTCATGCGCTCGGCGGCGTGCTCATCGGCAACGAGCACGTCATGGGCGCTACGGCCGAAGCGCAGGTTGTACAGGTATCCAACGCCCACCACCCCGAGGGTGATCAGGATGGACAGGTAGGGCATGCTGTGCAGGAAATGCGGCATATAGGGCTGGAGGGCCATGTCCCCCTCGATCATCTCGCCGGCGGTGTAGGCGATCAGCCCGGCACCAAGATAAACGAGGAACGGGAGGCGGTCCATCGCCTTCATGATCAGTGCACTGCCGAAGATCACCAGCGGAATGGAGAGGGCCAGCCCGAGGCCCAGTAAGGTGTAGTTCCCATTAGCCACTCCGGCGATAGCCAACGTGTTGTCCAGGCTCATCACCACGTCGGCGATGAGGATAGTCTTCACCGCGGTGATCAGGCCATGCTTGCCATTGGGATCCTCGCCGACCGCCGTGTCCTCCTCGATCAGCAGTTGGTAGGCGATCCAGATGAGCAACAGTCCACCGACGAACTGCAGGAATGGCACTTTGAGCAGGGCCACCGCTACCAGGGTCAGCAAGATGCGCAGCACCACGGCTCCTCCGCTACCCCAGAGGATAGCGGCCTTCTGCTGCGTGACAGGTAGGCCGCGCGCGGCCATCGCGATAACCACGGCGTTGTCGCCGCTGAGCACAATGTTAACCATCATGATCTTAAGGAGGGCGGCGAAGAAGGTGAGGTCAATAGTTTCCATGGCGATGTCTTTTCCGGCCACGTGCGATCCGCGTCCGCTCGTGGCTAGTACGACACCAGCCGCCGTCTGGCGGGAGCACATTTCCTTGGGTGAAAAAAGTTTGTATTATTGCAAACGGGGGCGCCTTCGGCAAGGGAAAACTGATGCGTTTAGGTGGTAGGGGGGAGAGAAGCTAATAGCGGATAGCATGTATGGCAGTTGGAGAGAAGAAAGAGGAAAATCGGGGTGCTCAGCCCAACACCTACGTGTGCGTTATTTTTTCTAAGTAATCGCCAGCAGTGATGATCGTGATGTTCTTCCAGCTTTTCACAGCAAGCAGATGTGAATCTCCTGTAAGAATGTAATCCGCATGGGCTACGCTTGCACATTCAATGACATGATCATCATCTGGGTCATCAGGGACAACACGGATGGGCGTACCTGAGGCCTTTACGATCTGGGAATTAGCGATGACCACCTCGAGGATATCATTTGCAGAAAGATTGCGACTTTCGAGGATACGCGTGATTTTGGGATAATTGAGAACCTCGGCTAGCTCATCCAACAAGAGACGACTTGTATAAAGAATGTCGAGCCCTGATTCAATACGTGTCAGAATTCGAGCAGGCGTACCGCCCCATAGAAGCGCAGATAGCAACACGTTTGTGTCACAGACGAGCTTCATACGCGGTCCTTATGCTTGCGAACCTCCTTGATGACACGCTTCAGATCAGCTGGTGTTAGTTCTTCACTGCTGACCGGCCGCGCCTCCATGCGCTTTCTTATGGCAGAAAAGGATTTCACCGTGGTCGGCGGAACATCTTCACTCGTGGAGCAAAACGGTAAAATCCTAAAAGCTGGACGAGAGTTACGCAACACGATGAACATTTCCCCCGCAGTAGCACGGTCGGCAATAGCGGAAAGTTCTGTCCTCATGTCTTGCATCGCAATAAGTGTTTCCATAAAAATATCCTTTTAACGTACGGAATAGTTATAGTTTTACCTTAATATTGCCACATTTGCAAGCCCTTAGTTTAGTGAGAAAGAGGGGAGAAGAAGGAAAGTTGCAGTTGGCAGTAGCAGTGGGCAGTTGGTTGGGAGAGGGGGGAGTTCTAAAGTTCGAGAGTGCTAAAGTTCTAAAGTTTGGAAGATAAAAGAGCGAACAAACACGCGCCGAGGACGAGCACCTTGGGGGACGTGCGGATGTGGTTAAAAAGAAAGCACAAAATGAAGCGCTCGAACTTTAGAACTTCTCCAACTACTTAATCTTGCAGATTGTGCAGTGGCGGCAGTCGAAGTCGAGGGGGGCTGGTGGGAGCTGACCCTTTTTCTGGGCTGCAACGGCCTGGAGGTGGTTGAGGCCGGCCAGAATCAGTCCAAGCGTGAT
>CAIZQW010000254.1 GCA_903935195.1 uncultured bacterium | reverse complement strand
TTGCCATCGCCAGACTCGATCAAGACGCGTGTTAATGCGCGTGTTGCCAGTTTGGGATCCAAAATACGCACGCGATAGTCAGTCAGTGCGATATCATCGATCTCGGGATAGAAGCGCGTCAGGGCCGCACGTAAGGCGGCATTGAGCGCATCCACAGGTCCGTGGCCCTCACCCGCAGTCAGTTCGGTCTCATTGCCAACCTTGACTTTGATCGTGGCCTCGGAGATGCAGGGCGCTTCACGTCCGCGCTTCTCGACAATGACCCGGAATCCTTCCAGTTCAAAGAAGGGTTTATGCTTATTCAGCACCTTCTGCAATAAAATTTTAAAAGAGCCATCCGCAGCTTCGTAAGAGTAGCCCTTGTTCTCACGCACCTTGAGTTCTTCCAGAACCGCACGTGAATCCTCTTTCGAGATATCAGAAACATCTATCCCGAGCTCCTGGGCTTTCATCAATACATTTGAAGCCCCGGACAACTCAGAGATCAACACATGACGCTGATTGCCAACCTGCTCAGGTGCGATATGTTCAAAGGTCTTTGTGTTCTTCTGGACAGCATTGACATGCATGCCCGCTTTATGGCTGAAGGCTGTATTGCCGACATACGGTTGACGTGAATCCACCCGCTGATTGGCGAGGTCGTCGGTCACAAGGGAGACCTCCCGCAAGCGTCGCAGGTTTTTCGCACCGACACAGACACGTCCCATCTTCAGCTCCAGGGAGGGTATGATGCTGACCAAATTCGCATTGCCCGTGCGTTCGCCATAGCCATTGATCGTCCCCTGGACCTGGCATGCGCCTGCCCGGACAGCTTCAAGCGAATTCGCGACGGCCAAGCCACCATCGTTGTGGACATGGATGCCCACTTCCACTTTGGGGAACGCCTTGCACACCGCTTTCGTGATCGTAAAGACTTCGTGCGGCAAGCATCCTCCGTTTGTGTCACACAAGACGACACCCGAGGCTCCTTCACGCAAGGCTGCGGCAAGGGCTTTCAAAGCGTATTCGGAATCCGCCTTGTACCCATCAAAAAAATGCTCAGCATCAAAGAATACTTTACGTCCGTTACTCTTCAAAAAGCCCACGCTATCCGCGATCATTTGCAGGTTATTCTTGCCCGTGGTCTTCAGCACATCTGTCACATGCAAGAGCCAGGACTTACCATAGATCGTGACCCACTCGGTGTCAGCCGCCAGCAATCCTTTAAGTTGCGGATCATTCTTCGCATCCAAATCTGCACGACGTGTGCTGCCAAAAGCAGCGATACGAGCAAAAGAGAGTTTTTCCTTTTTGATGTCCTTGAAAAATTGCTGATCACGCGGATTTGACCCTGCGAAGCCACCCTCAATATAGTCAATACCAAATTCGTCCATCATCTTGGCAAAGCGAACCTTGCCAGAATCCGAGAAGGAGACCCCCTCCCCCTGCGCGCCGTCACGCAGGGTCGTATCGTAGATAGTGACTTTATTTTTCATAGTCTTATGCCTTGTAGAATGCTTGATAGAGTGCTTTCACTGCTTTGGCGCGATCTGCGGACTTCACACCGAACATCATGCTGATTTCCGAGGAACCCTGATTCATCATCTCGATGTTCACCTGAGCTTCCGCCAATGCATGTGTCGCCTTGGCAGCCATACCGACTGTGTAGTAGAGTCCCTCGCCCACGACCATGACCAACGCATAACCGTGCTCGATCTGAACATTGTCAGGAGAGAGATCCTTGAAGATACGCGCACGGACACGGGCCTCGCACTCCGGCGTGAACCCGCGATCACGGAAAACAACCGAGACGTTATCAATGCCGGAGGGCATGTGTTCATAGGAGACGCCCTCCTCTTCCAGAATCTGGAGGAGCTTACGTCCAAAGCCGACTTCACGGTTCATCATATACTTATCAATGAAAATATTGCAGAACCCGTCGTCGCTGGCGATACCGACAACGCCACCAGACTTGGCTTCGCGTGATTTCACAATCATCGTGCCAGGTTCAGACGGACGGTTCGTGTTGCGCACATTGATGGGGATTCCAGCCTTCACAGCAGGAATGACTGCCTCATCATGAAAGACGCCGAAGCCAGCGTATGCCAATTCCCGCATCTCGCGGTAGGTCATCTCCTTGATCCCCTCCTTGACCTCAGGCACCAAACGGGGATCAACAGGGTAGACAGAGTCCACATCCGTGAAGTTCTCGTAGACATCCGCCCCTACCGCTGCGGCAAGGATGGAGCCTGTGATGTCAGAACCGCCACGCGGGAATGTCGCGACCTGGCCTGCCTTGGTATAACCAAAGAAGCCAGGGAAGATCACCAACTCAGAACGATTCGAGAGCGTACGCTTCAGCAACGGATAAGACTCTTCGAGGAGCTGGGCATTCCCAAAATCATTGGTCAAAAACATCCCTGCATCCTTGGGATTGACATAGACAGCATTCGCCCCGCGCACCTGGAAGGCTTGCGCGACAATCTTCGCGGCATTGTCCTCCCCTGCTGCCTTCATGGAATCCATGAACATGCCATGATGGGCCGTATCCCCTTTGACACGCGCCCAGAGGTCCTTCTCGATCTCGGCAACGACCCCGACAGGAAGATTCAGTTCACGCTGGATCTCTGCATACCGCTCAACGATCGCCTTGACGCTCTTCTCCGGATTCTTACCGGCAAGAACCTCCGAAGCGCACTGGATCAACATGTCTGTCACCTTGGTATCTGTCTTATCGCGCTTACCAGGTGCCGAAACCACGATGATCTTGCGATCGCTATCCGCGAGGACAATATCAATGATCTTGCTGATCTGCTTCGAATCTGCAACGGAGGATCCACCGAACTTACATACTTTCATCTTCTTCTTTTCCCCTTAGGCAACCATGAAGGGCTACCCTAAAAACTGTTAAATCATACGCAAACGAACTGGCAACTCGCTGACGACATCCGCATCAAAGATCTCCTTGAGCGCGCAATCAATCTCTGAGGCCTTCGCGTCATGCGTCAACATGACCACGGGAACATGCCCCATTTTGCTACTCTCCGGATGCTCCTGCTGCGTGGCGGCTAGAATGCTGACACCATGGCGTCCCAAGATCGTCGTCATTAAACCTAACGAACCTGCCTTATCCAACACCATCAGCCGGATATAATACTTGCTCGTAATCTCCGAAGCAACGCGCATCGAGAACTTACCTTCATTGGCAATACTGACACCCCGTCCGTAACGCGGTTGGCCTGACAAGAGATTTCGCGCCACATCCCCGATGTCACCAATGACCGTGCTTGCCGTCGGTTCACGTCCGGCACCGCGACCATAATAGAGCGTATCGCCACTCAAATCGCCCCGCACCATTGCTGCATTGAACACATGGCTGACAGAGGCCAACATGTGGGTCATCGGCACCAATGTCGGGCTGACACGCACTTCGACCTGATTACCCTCACGCTTAATCACCGCCAACAATTTGATCCGATATCCAAAACCAGCGGCAAACTGCACATCCATGCTATTGAGGTTCCGAATGCCCTCCACCAAGACTGCATCCATGGGCACATGGAATCCATAGGCGAGCGAGGCAAGGATGATTGCCTTGTGAGCAGTATCAAAGCCATCAATATCCAAGCCAGGGTTCGCCTCGGCATAACCCGCGCGTTGCGCATCCGCCAAGACCGCCTCAAAGGGCAAGCCCTCATTTTCCATGCGGGTCAGAATATAGTTGCAGGTACCATTCAGGATGCCGTGAATACTTTGGATCTCATTTCCGGCCAAACCTTCACGCAAGACGCGGACAATGGGAATGCCCCCGCCCACGCTGGCGCCAAAATAGATATCGACACCGTTTTTTTCGGCAGTTCCAAAAATCTCTTCGCCGTACTCAGCCAAAAGCTTCTTGTTGGCAGTCACAACCGACTTGCCTGCGTTCAATGCCGCCAAGACCAGCGTCTTTGCAATACCGGTACCACCGATCAGCTCCACAACAACCTGGATATCCTTGTCCTGGATGACAGACTGGGCATCCGTCGTCAACAGTTTCCGGTCAATTGAGATGCCACGATCTGTTGTAATATCAAGATCTGCAATACGCTTAAGGACGACTTCGACGCCCAAACGCTCTGCCATGGTCTTCTGGTTCCGGAGCAAGCCATCAGCGACACCTGCTCCCACGGTTCCAAAGCCTAACAATCCAACCCCGATTTGTTTCATCTCGTTTATGCCTTCCTTTTCACAAAATAGAGTATATAAAATACCGAATTTAAAGGGGTTATACAAGTCTGCAAACATAAAAATGGTTAAATAACAACTTTCCAAACAACAGAAAAAATGGTTTACTATACCTTTCAAAAAATGAAAGGAACTCTTTAATCGCATGAAACTGATTCTCACCACGCTCCTCGTCTGCCTACTGACCTCTCAGTCCGCCTTTTCCGCCACGACATCTAAGAAGACCAGCTCAGCCAAAAAAAGTGCCCCTGCTGCTCCGCAAAAGGTCAAAGGATGTATTTC